>CALUWU010000152.1 GCA_944324555.1 uncultured Desulfovibrio sp. | reverse complement strand
GATTCGATGAAGGCGAAGGCCAGAATCATGGTACCGGTCACCTTGCCGCTCACGTCGGGGTTGCGAGCGATGCCTTCGCTGGCGCCCTTCAGACCGAGACCCATGCCGACGCCGCAGCCGCAGGCGGCGATGCCGATGCCGAGGGCGGCGCCAAGGCAGGTATAGCCGAGGGAAGCGGAGTCCAGAGTAGCGGCGGACGCCATGCTGGCCATACCAAGAAGCATCACGGTGTTCAGGGCGATCATCAGAATTTTACGCATGAGAAACTCCTTCTCGTTTATTGTTGGGCCGGAAACCGGCCATTCCCACATAATTGGGCGCGGTCGGGAGCGGATGCCGCGAGGGCGTCCGCAGGGCCGCTAATGTTCGGGCGCTTCGATGGCGCTCTTGATATAGAACATCGTCAGCATGAAGAAGACGAAGGCCTGCATGGTCTTGCCGAGCAGGAACAGGGCGTAGATCGGAATGGTACCGATGATGGGCGCCATGACGAAGAACAGGATCATGACGATTTCTTCACCGCGGATGTTGCCGAAAAGACGGAGCGAGAGAGAGAACGGACGCGAGAGATGCGACACGATTTCCAGCGGGAACATCAGCGGAATCAGGGCCTTGGACGGACCGGTGAAATGATGGATGTAATGATGCTTCCAGCGGGCCAGGCCGACGGCGTTGTAGAAGAGCAGCACGAACACGGCCATGCAGACGGTCGTGTTGAGGTTGGCCGTGGGGGCGTCGAAGCCGGGCACGAGACCCATGAGGTTCATGCCGAAGATGTAGATGAAGATACCCGCCAGCAGGCCCACGTATTTGCGGCCTACTTCGCCCATGGTCGTGCAGACGAAGTTTTCGATTGCGTCAATGAGCGCTTCGAAAATATTCTGCATTCCCGAGGGCACCATTTTCAGGCGGCTGCGGACGAGCAGAGAGATCGCCGTCAGCACGGCGATGCATATCCACGAGTAGAAAACATGCTTGAATTCCAGCGTCTGTCCGTTGATGACGATTTCATCCATATTGCAGAATGTGGACAGCAATACCGGATGCGGCAATCCACCAGCCATGAGTCAAGCCTCCCTCGGTTAAAACCCCAGTGCACCTGCAGCATGGGCGAACGTTCTCCGCATGCTGCCCCCTCTGTCCGCGGCGGGCGCGCGGCCCGCTGTCGGTTCAGCGACGCTGCGGCCGCGAAGCGGTCGCGAAGGTCGCCAGCGCGACGGCAAAACCAGCCGTCAGTCCTCCGACAAGAGCGAACGGCGGCGCCGCGCATTCCACAAGGGCCGCATAAACGATCGCCGCCAGCACCAGCATGCGCGCGCCGAAGCGCAGGAGCACCATGCGCAGGACTGCGGTGCTGTATTCGCCAAGGGGGCGGCGCAGAAAAAAGCGGGCAAGCCCCCAAAAAATCCAGGCCGACATGGCCGTGCCGACGCCCGCCCAGAGAGGCCAGACGTTCCAGTTCCACGCCGCGGCGCCGGCCGCCAGCAGCAGCAGCGCGAACAGCAGGACGTTGCGGACAACCGGCGTGATGACCGGGTGCGCGATGCCCCGCCGCCGCAGCCAGACGTCGCAGGGATTAGTCATTTTTGCCGCCCCTGTCGCCGAGCCCGGCGCGCCGGGCGTCTTCGTTCGCCATCTTTTTCAGCAGCTGGCGGGAGTCCCTGTAAACGTTGAGAAATCCCGCGCCGATGCCCACGAAGAGAAAAATGATTTTCATCCACGGACTGGTGCCCAGCCATGCGTCAAGCCCGAAGCCTATGGCCACGCCCACGATAGGGCCGCTTACCAGATGCAGACCTATCGTGCCGGTGGACGCCGCCGCTTCCATGCCGTGACGCTGTTGGTCAAAAATTTCCTTGAAGGACATGCCGTCTCCTGTTCAAGGCTGCGGGCGAGCAGCGGAAAACGCCGTTTACGGCCGGCGCCCGTCACTGTGACGATAACGTGTGCAGATTATCACAGCATGATTGTTCCGTCAACGCCTTTGGGACAAAAGCGAGGACAGGGCGCGGCCTGCGGCCGCTCCCGCGCGGGTCAGGCGTCCGCGCGGCGGCGCCAGAGGCTGACGCATTCCAGATGCGGCGTATGGGGAAAGAGATCCACGGGGCGGAAGCCTTCGGGCTCCCAGACGCGGGACAGCAGGGCGGCGTCGCGGGCCAGCGTGGCCGGATTGCAGGAGATATAGACAAGGCGGGACGCGCCCTGCCGCGCCAGCGCGGCGACGACGTCCGCGTCCAGACCGGCGCGGGGAGGATCGGCGAGAACGACGTCCCCGGGCCGCGTCGCGAGCGCCTCGATCAGGCGCGCGGCGTCGCCGGCGTGGTAGCGGGCGTTCCGGCGGCCCAGCGCGCGGGCGTTTTCGGCGGCCAGCGCGGTCGCGCGGGCGTCGTATTCGACGCCTTCCAGACGGGAGTCGGGATCGATGCAGAGCAGGCCGGGCGCGCCCGCGCCGCAGTAGAGGTCGAGCAGCGAGTCCGGGGGCGGGGAGTCCGGCGGCGTCAGGGCCGCGCCGGCGGTTTCGGGCAGCGCGCCGCGCGCGGCGTGAACGGCCAGCCCGGCCAGCGTCTGCGCCGCCGCCGTGTTGACCTGAAAGAAGGATGCGGCGTCCAGCTCCAGACAGCGCCCCAGCAGCGGCAGGCGCAGGCGGGAGGGTTCGCCGTCGCCCGAGGCGCTCATGGCGAAGACGCGTCGTTCGCCCAGACAGAGGCCGTCCCGGGCGGCGCGTTCCTCGTGCACGACGGCGGAGGCCGCGCCGTCGCCCAGCAGTTGTTCGGCCGCGCGCCGCACGGCGCGCCGCTGCCGGGCGTCGCCCGGGGACGTGAGCAGCAGGAGAACGACGTTCCAGCGCGCGTCCCCGGCAAGGGCCGCGACGTCGTCGGGCGCCGGCGCGGCGAGGCCGTCGGGCCAGCTCAGACGGATCACGGCGCCGCGCCAGAAGCCGGCCCCGGCGCGGCGATCCCCCCGGCGCGCGGGCGGCGCATAGGCGGGCAGGCCGGAGGCGGCCGCCAGAGATTCCAGCAGTCCGGCCGCGCGCAGGGCGGCGGGCGGCATCAGCGCGCAGCCGGACACGCGCACGACGTCGTGGCCGCCGCGCCGCCGCTGCCCCAGCAGCAGGCCGCCGCCGGCGTCCGCGCCAAAGGCGAACTCCATCTTGTTACGAAAGGCGCGCGTCAGCGGCGACGGCAGGGGCGCGCCCGTCAGGGCCGCGTCCACGCCGCCGATGCGGCGCAGCGTCTGGCGCAGAAGCTCTCCCTTCGCCGCCAGCTGGGCGGGGTAGGGCATGCGTTGCAGCGGGCAGCCGCCGCACTCGCCGGCGTGGGGGCACAGCGGCGGAACCTCGTCCGGGGCGGGGCGGATCACCTCAAGGCAGACGGCCTCCGCGTGACGCGCCTTGCGCCGCAGCGCCCGCGCCCGCACGCGCTGCCCCGGCAGGGCGCGTTCCACGAAGACCACCGGCCCGTCCGCCCCCTGGGGTCGGGCGACGCCGCGCCCGTCATGGCTCAGCGACAGAATGTCGCAGGTAAAAATGTCGCGCGGGGCATTGTGCATTTTGCCTTCCTTCATTATAGTGGGCGCGCGCCGTCAGGGGCGCGACGTTTTGCAACATTACAAGGAAGAAGGGCTGTTGCCAAGGTCGAACGGGAGGCGCCGCCCCGCCGCGGGCGGTCGGGCCGCAAAAAACTTTCATGCAACGCTTGACATTTTTTCGACTCTGAGGCAAATAGACCTCTCTCTTTTCGGAGGTTACACCATGTACGCGATTATCGAAACGGGCGGCAAACAGTACCGCGTCGAAGAAGGTTCCAAAGTTGTTGTGGAAAAGCTCGCGGCTGCTGCCGGCAGCGAAGTGAAGCTGGATAAGGTTCTGATGATCGGCGGCGCCGAGTGCAAGGTCGGCGCGCCTTACGTCGCCGGAGCCGCCGTGACCGCCGAAGTGGTGGAGCACAGCCGCGGCGCCAAGGTGATGGTCTTCAAGCGCTGGCGGCGCAACGACTCGCGCAAGCTGCGCGGGCATCGTCAGGACTATACGACCATCCGCGTCAAAAGCATCAACGGCTAGTTCCTCGGGGCGGACGTTCTGCGTCGCCCTCTGAAACAGCCCTTGCAAGGAGTATATCATGGCTCATAAGAAAGCAGGCGGTTCTTCGCGCAACGGCCGCGACAGCGCGGGCCAGCGACGCGGCGTCAAGCGCTTCGGTGGTCAGGCCGTTCTGGCCGGCAACATTCTGGTTCGTCAGCTGGGCACCCGCGTGTATCCCGGCGACAATGTGGGCATGGGCAGGGATTACACCCTGTTCGCCAAGATCGACGGCGTTGTGCGTTTCGAGAAGTTCATTCGCAAGCGTCGCGTTCTTACCCGCGTGCATGTGGAAGCCCCGGCCGCCTAGGCTCGGGAATCCGCGCAAGTTTCAAAGAGGGAAGGAATCGCAAGATTCCTTCCCCCTTTCGTGTTGTCCGGGCGACAGCTCGCCCCTTTTCTTCTCTCTTCAAGCTGCCGGAGAGCAGTCATGCGATTTGTCGATGAAGCGAAAATTCTGGTCAAGGCGGGCAAGGGCGGGCATGGCTGCGTGTCCTTCCGCCGGGAAAAGTTCGTGCCGCGCGGCGGCCCGGACGGCGGCAACGGCGGCGACGGCGGTTCCGTCATCCTGCGCGCCGAGCCGCGTCTCCTCTCCCTCTACGACTTCCGCCTCAAGCGCGTTTACGAGGCCCGCAACGGCCAGCCCGGTCAGGGCAGCCAGTGCGACGGCCGCAAAGGCGAAGACCTTGTGCTGAACCTGCCCGTGGGCACCCTCGTCTACGGCCGCGGCCCCGAGGGCGAATATCTGCTGGCCGACCTGAGCGAGCCCGGCGCGGAGGCCGTGGCCGCGCGCGGCGGCAGGGGCGGCAAGGGCAACGAACATTTCAAGTCCGCCACCATGCGCGCCCCGCGTTTCGCCCAGAGCGGCGAACCCGGCGAAGAGGCCGAACTGCGCCTTGAGCTCAAGATTCTTGCCGACGCCGGCCTGCTGGGTCTCCCCAACGCGGGCAAGTCCACCTTCATTTCCCGCGTGTCGGCCGCGCGGCCGAAGATCGCGGCCTACCCCTTCACGACCCTGACCCCCAACCTCGGCGTCATGATCGACGAGTACGATCCCGATCGCCGCATGGTCATCGCCGATATTCCGGGGCTCATCGAGGGCGCGCACGAGGGGCAGGGGCTGGGAATCCGCTTTCTCAAGCATGTGGAGCGGACGCGCTTCCTTGTTCATATCCTCAGCATCGAGGACGTCGGCGACGACGACCCGTGGGCGGGCTTCGATCTCATCAACGCCGAACTGCGGAATTTCAGCGAGGAGCTTGCCGAACGGCGCCAGCTGGAAGTGATCAACAAGATCGATCTCGCGGACGAGGAGCGTCTGGCGCGCCTCCGCGCCCGCGCCGAGGCCGACGGGCGCGAAATCTTCTTCATCTCCGCGCGGGATGGTATCGGCATCGAGCCGCTGGTCGGCGCCATGTGGCGACTGCGCGACGAGGTCGCGCCGCATGAGCCGCTGCATCGCTTTGAGGAAATCGAAGCGCTGGACGAGGAAGAATTCCCGGATATCGAAGTAATCTATACCCGCGAATAAGGAGCGGATATCATGGCGCGGACGGAAGACTGGCGCGAAGAGCGGCGGCGCTGCCTGGCAAGGGCGCGTCTTGTGGTGGTAAAGGTCGGCAGCGCGGTGCTTGCCGATGCCGACGGCCTTTCGGACGCCGTCATGGCCGGGCTTGCCCGGCAGCTGGCGACCCTGCGCGGCGAAGACGGCGCGCGCAAGGTCGTGCTTGTTTCTTCCGGGGCGGTGGCCGCCGGACGGCGCGCGCTGGCCCGGCATGGCCGCGCCTGCGAAACGCAGGGGTTGGCCGCGCGGCAGGCGGCGGCGGCCCTGGGGCAGGGGCAGCTCATGCGCCTCTGGGACAAGGCCCTGCGCCCCTACGGCATCCCCACGGCTCAGGTGCTGCTCACGCGCGACGATTTGCGGGCGCGCCTGCGCTTTCTCAATGCGCGCAACACCTTTGCCGAACTGCTCTCCTGGGACGTGCTGCCCATTGTCAACGAAAACGACACCGTTTCCGTCCGGGAACTCAAGTTCGGCGATAACGACTGTCTCGCCAGCCTGCTTGTCAATCTGGTGGGCGCCGACCTCTACATCAATCTGACTTCCGCGCCGGGGGTCTACGCCTCCAATCCCGACGCCGACGCCAATGCCGCCGTCCTTCCCTGCATCGACGACGTCTCGCGCCTCGATCTCGGGCGGCTGTGCGGCGGCAAGACGTCCGTCGGCACCGGCGGCATGTATTCCAAGCTGCTCGCGGCCCGGCGCGCGGCGCAGCTCGGCGTGCCGACCCTCATCCTGCCCGGACGGCAGGAAAACGTCATCGGGCGGGCCCTGTCGGACGAGCTGGTGGGCACCTGGGTGCGCCCGGCGGATCACGCCATTTCCCGGCGAAAGTTCTGGCTCGCCTATCAGTCCGAACCGGCGGGAACCCTCTGGATCGACGAGGGCGCCGCCGGCGCCCTGTCCGAAAAGGGCGGCAGCCTCCTCCCCGGAGGCGTGCGCCGCGTGGACGGAACTTTCCCCAAGGGCGCGCTCGTGCGCGTGGCCCGGCTGGGGCACGACGGCTCCGACGCCTCGCTCGGCGTGGGGCTGACCAATTACGCCGCGGGCGAACTCCGCAAGATCATGGGACTGCGCCGCCACGAAGTCGCCGCCATTCTTGGAGACGCTCACTATCCCGAAGTCATTCACCGCGACAATCTGCTGCTGGACGCGGCAATCTGAGCGGCGCCGTCTCCCGATGCCGGCGGGCGGAAATTTCCCGACGTTTTCCGTCCGACTGTTTAAGGTCTGAACAGGTGTAAAAAAACTATCCACTCTCAGCCGACGGGGGCTGGTTAAAAACTGACCACCCCTCTGGCGAGTTTTTGGGCGGGGGCGCGCGTCGAAAAACGCGCGCCCCCTTTGTTTTTTATTTAATTCATTGTTTTTATTGTGTTTTATTTGAGATGTCCCTTTCGCTCCGGGCTTTGGCACACGCTGTGCATTTACCAGTTCGAAACCTAAAGGAGCTATTTCATGAAAATAGCATACTTCGCTCTCTCCCTCCTTGCCGCAGCCTTTCTCCTGGGCGGCGGCGCGGCTCACGCCTGGTCGCCGGTGCCGACGGCGGCCCCCGTACTGCAACACCACGGGCACGGCGGCGGGCATGGAGGCGGCTACGGCGGCTGCGGAGGCTGCTACTAGCTGCTGGTTTTGTGAAGGCCGCGAGCGGCATCCCTGACGGGTTCGTCGCCCTCTGCGAACCCCGTTGCCGCTCCCGCCTTCCACCCCTCCTCCCTCTCCTCTCTCCGTTTCTTTCCCCTGCAAGCCCGTCCGCTCTGCCCGCGGACGGGCTTTTCGTCGTCGATGACAGCCGTCGCGCATGCGCGTATGCTGGGGCCATGCCCACGTCTTCAAAGAACGCTCCGTCGCATCTGACTTCCTCCCAGCTGGACGCGCTGACCGTGCGCTGGGAAGAATGGGAAGCCGAAGCGACCAGCCCCGGCCGCAGAACCGGACGGGCGCGCCTGCATCTTGTTTTCCTGCTGGTGCGCTACGCCGGCTTGCGTCTTGGCGAAGCGCTGGATCTGCCGGTCCGCGCCATTGACTGCGCGACCGGCATGGTGCGCGTCCGGGGTTCCGCCCCCCGTTCCGTCCTGCTGCCCCTGATCGCCATGCGGACAATCCGGCGCATCGCAACCCTGCCCGAGGCCGCGCAGCCCAATTTCCTCCGCATGGATCAGGGCTTTGTCCGCAAGCAGTTCTACGCCGTCGCCGCGTCTCTCGATCTGCCCCCCGCCCTGGCCGGGCCGCGCGCCCTGCGCTATTCGCGCGGGCTGGAACTGCTGCGGCAGCACGTTCCGCTGCCGCTGGTGCAAAAGTTTCTGGGCCAGCAGAGCGCCGCGCAGCTGGACGCCTTTCTGCGCTTCTCCGACGGCGAGGCCGGGCGCGTACTGCGCGCGCAACGGGCCATGCCGGACAATGAAAACATTATCGTGGGGCTGGTCTCCCGCATGGACGTGGGCCTGCGGATGGTGGAAGTGGAGGCGACCGCCTTTTCCGGCCTGAAGCTGGTGTCGCTCTGCCCCCCGCCGCTGGCAGCCCGGCTGGAACTGCATGAAAATCAGGTGGTCAGCGCCCGCATCCTGCCGGAAGGCGTCGCGCTTGCGTCCGGGCGGGAGCGGCCGCAGATCAGCGCGGCCAACGTCCTTCCCGCGACGGTGCGGGCCGTGCATCGCGATCGGTGCGAGACCTTTGTCCTGCTGACCCTGGCCGACGGAACCCCCCTGCACGCCGCGCCCGAAACGCTGGCGCTGGACAAGCTGCATCTGCGGGAAGGCGCGTCCGTCTACGCCCTGATCCCCGCCCGGCAGGTGACGCTCCTGCCGGAGTAGGCCTCCCCTTCGTCCGGGAAAAGATCCTGTCCCGCCCGGAAACGCGCGTTCCTCCCGTTTGCGGCGAGGCGCGCCCGTGCGGGAAAAAACGTGTTACCGCTGGAGAAAGCCTTGGAAATCGGCGTCATTGGTTTGGGAAAATTTGGATTGCGTATGGCGACAAGCCTTGTTTCGCTGGGGCATACCGTGGTGGGGCTTGACCTCTCCGACGCCCGCGTGCAGGTCGCGGAAGAAGCCCTGCACAGCGTCTACAAGGCCGATGCGACCAATATCAGCGTGCTGCGCTCCCTGCACATACAGGATCTTGACTGGGTCGTGATCTGCGTGGGCGAAGGTTTCGAGCAGTCGCTGATCATCACGCTCAACGTGCAGGAGCTGGGCGGCCCGAAGATTTGGGTCAAGGCTTCCAATGAGGAGCATCGCAAGATTCTGCACAGGCTGCGCGTGGATCGGGCAATCGTGCCGGAAACCGAAGCCGCCGTCATGGCGGCGCATCAGCTCACAAACCCCGGCATGCTCGACCTGATCCCCAAATACGGCGGCATAGCCATTCAGGAACTCACCGTGGATCAGTGGAACGGCAAGTCCCTTGTCGAGCTGGATCTGATCAGGCAGTTCGGTATCGTCGTCATGGGCATTCGCCCCGCCGGCAAGTACGACTTCGCCTTCGTCCCCCCGGCCCATACCGTTCTCCGCACGGGGGATACCCTCGTCGTCGCCGGGCGCGCCTCCGCCATGAAGAATATCGCGCCCTGAGGGCGGGGCGTTTGCTCAGGGTCAGGACTCGTTATCAAGAGCTGTTTCTCTGCGGGGTAATATACAAAAAATAAAATATCACTATATGTTATGAAAAACATTCATCTTTGCTTGCCAGTACATTATGTGCGGGTTTTGGGGAAGATGGGGGAGTTTGAGGGGGAAGAAACCCCTTTTTGCCGCAAGCAAAAGGGGTTTCTTCCCCCTCAATTGATCGCCGGTGCTTTTTTTATCGCTTACCCGGCGTTTTCGGTCTGGTTGAACCGCTTGCCGAAGCGGCGGTTGAGCCAGAGGGAGAAGGTCTCCATATAGGAGTAGTAAACGGGGGTGATGTAGAGGGTGATGATCTGGGAGAAGCAGAGTCCGCCGACGACGGCAAGGCCGAGGGGCTGGCGGGCCTGCGCGCCCGCGCCGATGCCGACGGCGATGGGGAGAGCGCCCATGAGGGCCGCGAGGGTGGTCATCATGATGGGGCGGAAGCGGACGCGACAGCCTTCCGTAATGGCGTCGAGGGGCGAGAGGCGCGGATCGCGGCGCTGGGCTTCGAGGGCGAAGTCGAGCATCATGATGGCGTTTTTCTTGACGATGCCGAGCAGCATGATGACGCCGACAAAGCCGTAGAGGTCCAGCGGCTTGTCGAAGAGCCAGAGGGTCGCCAGCGCGCCGAAGCCCGCGGAGGGCAGGCCGGAAAGGATGGTCAGGGGGTGAATGAAGCTCTCGTAGAGAATGCCCAGAACAAGATAGATGACCACGATGGCGAGGAGGAGCAGCCAGCCCATGCCGGAGAGGGAGTCCTGGAAGGCCTGGGCCGTGCCCTGGGATACGGCGGAGACCGAGGGGGGCAGGAGCTGGGCGGCGGTGCTTTCCACGGCGCCCACGCCTTCGCTCAGGGCCACGCCGGGCCGCAGGTTGTAGGATATGGTGACGGACGGGAACTGCCCGGAGTGGTTGACGGCGATGGGGCCGACGCCGCGCTTCATCGTGGCGATGGCCGAGAGGGGCACGAGGTCGCCGGCGGAGGAGCGGACATAGAGCCGGGAAAGGGCGGAGGCGTCTCTCTGGAAGTCCTCTTCAAGTTCCACGAAGACGGTATAGTCGTTATTGGGCGCGTAGATGGTGGAGACGTTGCGGGAACCGTAGGCGGACTGGAGGGCAAGCTCGATCTGTCGCGCGCTGACGCCGAGGGCGGAGGCGCGATCGCGATCGATATTGACGCGCATTTCCGGGTTGGTGAGCTGGAGGTCGCTGTTTACGTCCTGAAGCTGCGGGAGACGGCGCAGGGCCGCCTCGACGGCCTGGGCGCTGGCGTAGAGTTCTTCCGTATTGGCGCCGGAAAGGGTGTACTGATAGAGCGCCTTCGAGGAGCGGCCGCCGATGTTGATGGCGGGGGGCACGCGCAGGAAGACGCGCAGGGAGGGCACGGCGTTGAGCTTCACGCGCAGGCGCTGGGCGACTTCTTCCACCGGGGGGCGTTCGCCGTGGGGGACGAGGCGGAAGAGCATCATGCCGTTGTTCATGCTCTGGCTGCTGCCGACAATGCCGACGGTTGAATTGTAGCGGGCGATGTCGGGGTCGGAGCGCAGCACGGCGTCCAGCGCCTTCTGGGCGGCGACCATGCCGTCGAAGGAGATGCCCTGTTCGGCTTCGGTGCTGCCGGCGATGAATCCTTCGTCTTCGGAGGGGAGAAAGCCCTTGGGAATGACCGCGCCCAGCCAGCCCGTGGCGAACAGCAGGCCGAAGGAGAGGACGAGCGTCAGGAAGCGGTGGCGCAGGACGACGGCCAGCGAGGCGTCGTAGGCGTTGGCCAGGGCGTCGAAGGCGCGTTCCATGACGCCGTAGAATCCTTCATAGCCCGCGCGATGCTGTCCCTGCGGCTTGAGGAAGTAGGCGCACAGCATGGGCGTGAGCGAGAGGGAGACGACGCCGGAAAAGAGAATGGCGGTAATGATGACGACGGCGAATTCGTAGAAGAGCCGCCCGACGACGCCGCCCATGAAGAGAACGGGAATGAAGACGGCGGCCAGGGAAATGGTCATGGACAGGATGGTGAAGCCGATTTCCTTTGAACCGTCGAACGCCGCCTGAACGGGATTCTTGCCCATTTCCTGATGGCGGACAATATTTTCCAGCATGACGATGGCGTCGTCGACGACGAAGCCGACGGCCAGGGTCAGGGCCATGAGGGAGAGATTGTCCAGACTGAAGTCCATGACGTACATGACCGCGAAGGTGGAAATGACGGACATGGGCAGGGCAAGGCCGGGAATGATGGTGGCGGGCAGGTTTCTCAGGAAGAGGAAGATGACGAGCACCACCAGACCCACGGTCAGGATCAGGGTAAACTTGACGTCGGCGACGGACTCGCGAATGGAGTCCGAGCGATCATAGAAGATATTGACGGAAACGGACGGGGGAAGCTGGCGTTCAAGTTCGGGCAGGAGCGCCTTGATGGCGTCCACGACCTTGACGGTATTGGTGCCGGGCTGGCGTTCCACGGCCAGCATCATGCCGGGCGCGCCGTCGTTGCCCCAGGAGAGCTGTTCGTTCTGCTCCACGTCATCGATGACCCGGCCGATATCGCGCAGGCGCACGGGCGCGCCGTCGCGATAGGCGACGATGACTTCGCGGAAGGCGCGGGCGTTTTCAAGCTGCCCCGACGCCTTGATGGCGCTGGAGCGGCGCGCGCCGTCCAGCGAGCCGGTAGGGAGCTTGCTGTTGGCGCCGGACACGGCGTCCGCCACTTCGTCGATGCCGAGACCGCGCGAGGCGAGCGCGTCGGGGTCGAGCTGAACGCGCACGGCGTATTTCTTTTGCCCGTAGATGACCACCTGCGCGACGCCCTGCACCATGGAAAGGCGCTGCCCGATGAGGGTATCGGCGTATTCGTTGAGGGTGTAGAGCGGCAGGGTCGGGGAGGAGACGCGAAGGTAGAGAATGGGCGCGTCCGCGGGGTTGACCTTGCGGAAACTCGGCTGGGTGGTCATGTTGTCGGGCAGGCGGCGCTGCGCGACGCTGATGGCGGACTGCACGTCAAGGGCGGCGCCGTCGATGTCGCGATCCAGGGCGAACTGGATGGTTATGCGGGTGCGCCCCCGGGAGTTGACCGAGGAAATGGAATCGATGCCCGCGATGGTGAAAAATTCCTTTTCAAGGGGCGTAGCCACGGAGGCGGCCATGGTTTCGGGGTCGGCGCCGTCCAGCGTGGCCGTAACCTGAATGGTGGGAAAGTCCACGTTGGGGAGCTGGTTGACCGGCAGGTTGACATAGCCCGCCGCGCCGAAAAAGAGCATGCCGAGCATGATCAGGACGGTCGCGACGGGGCGTCGAATAAAGAGTGCGGCAATATTCATGGCGTATCCGTGCTGCGGTGAAGGGATTTGCGTCCGCGAGGGGCGGCCTTGGTTTCGATACGGCGGCGACGGGGAGCGGGCGGAAAAATCGCGTTTTTTTCGTAAAGCGACAGGCTGTATGGCTTGAAACGCGGAGCGTTTGAATCTGAAAATGCCCCAGGGTTTGTTAATATTAATTTTTCTATTTATTTCAAATAAATAGAAAGTTCATGCCATGCATACCCCTTGAAAGCCGCCTGCCGCATGGCCTGCGTCCCCTTTGAAAAGGCGCGTTGGGGGAAGGAAACACCCCTTGCGCGCTGGCCAAGGGGGTTTCCTTTCCCCCGGAATAACGATTTAGTGGTAACACGCCCAAAGCATGAGGCGGCGCAGCGTCAGGGTCGCAAGCCAGAGGATCGCGCCGCCGACAAGCATGCCGCGCAGCAGCAGACGGTTCAGAACCTCAAGCCGCGCGGCGTCCCAGGGGGCGGCTTCGTTTTCCGGCGGGCCCAGCCATTCCTTGTGGACAAGTTCGCCGAAATAGACGGAAGGGCCGCCCTGCCGGGCGCGGCAGAGCCAGGCGCAGGCGGCCATGCTCCAGCCGGAATTGGGACTGGGCATGCCCGCGGCGTCGCGCCGGATGCGCCGCAGCCCGGGCCAGCGCCCGTCCCAGGGGCGCAGGACGGCGGCCCGGGAGGGACAGAGCCGCGCGGCGAGCCGCGCGAGGGCGTCCGTCAGGCCAAGGAGCAACGCGCCCAGACGGGCGGGCAGGAAGGCGAGCAGATCGTCGCCGCGCGCTCCGGCCCAGCCAAGATGGCGCCAGCGGGGCGTCAGATAGCCCCACATGGAGTCGGCGGTGCTGACGGCCTTGTAGATCCAGAGGGCCGTCGGGCCGCCGACGAGCAGCCAGAAGAAGGGCGCGACGCCCGCGTCCGTGAAATTTTCCGACAGGGTGTCGGCCAGCGTCTTTCGCAGCAGGGGCCTTTCCATGGTGGAGGCGTCGCGGCTGACAAGCTGCGAAAGCGCGGTCCTTGCTTCCGGCAGGGGGGCGCTTTCCACTCGGAGGCGCACGGCCGCGCCCGTGCGGACAAGACAGCCCAGCGCGAGGCCGGCCCACGCCCAGTAGAGGGCGAGCAGGCTTTCCGGGTTGAAGGGGAGGGGGAGGGCCCGGGCGAGGCCGAGCGAGAGCCGCACGGCAAGGCCGGCGCAGAGCGCGAGCAGCAGCACGGCCGCCGCGCCTGCCAGCCGCAGGGCTAGGTCGCGGGGGATGAAGGCGGGGCAGGCGGCGGCGCGGCGTCTGGCCGGGGCTTCCATGCGATGCAGGAGCGAACCGACAAGGCAGACGGGATGGCGCCAGGGCAGGTTCGGATCGCCCAGCAGGGCGTCCAGCGCGAGGGCCGCCGGCGCAAGCCACCAGCATTCCCAGACGCTGAAGGGGAACAGGGCGCTCCAGCTCATGCGGACGCTCCCGGGGCCGCGCTTTCGGGCGCTTCCCATTCCGGCCCGTCAAGCATGCCGCAGCGGGCCAGCGCGCCGTAGAGGACGATGCCCGCCGATGTGGACAGGTTGAGGCAGCGGCCGCGTCCGGCCAGCATGGGAATGCGTACCCGCCACGGCGAGAGCTCCAGAACCTCGTCGGGCAGGCCGCGGGTTTCCGGGCCGAAGACGAGGCAGTCGTCCTGTTCGAAGGCAAAGCGGTGCAGGGGGGCGCCTCCCCTGGCGGACGTCATGACGCAGCGGGGCGGTCTGCCGCCGCGCGCTTCGGCGGCGGCCTCGATCCAGGCCTGAAAATGCGGCCAGACGGCGAGTTCCACCTGCGGCCAGTAGTCGAGCCCCGCGCGTTTGAGGTAGCGGTCTTCCAGCTTGAACCCCAGAGGTTCGACAAGATGCAGCCGCGTGCCGGTCACGGCGCACAGACGCGCGATATTACCCGTGTTCGGCGGTATTTCCGGTTGAAAGAGGAGTATTTCCATAATGTTGTCTGCCTGCGACAGCGGGGGAAGCCCGCGCGCTAAAGTTTCTTCTGGTGTAACCGTTAAGAAAGGCATGGTAAAGCGGTTCGCCGCGCCGTAGTCGTGATTGGAGGCCGGAATTTTTTTCTTGGCATACTTCTTGCAATTTTACTGGGAAAAAACTGCATCCGGCACGGCCGATTCCGGTCCGATCCGGCAACGACGCGCACTGAGGAGAAAGGCGGTATGGCAACAAGCATTTCCGGTTCCATATACTTTTCCGGTCTTGATGGTTCGGGAAACGACTGGGCGCAGACGCTTGAGCAGCTCAAGCAGATTGAATCCATTAACCTGACGCGTCTTGAGGCATGGAAGAGCGACTGGAATATCCGTTACCAGGGCTTTACCCAGATTATCGACGCGGTTTCCACCGCGCGTACGGAGCTGAGCGCCCTCAAGGATCGCAACAACTTTATTTCCAAGCTGGTTTCCAGCTCCAAGGAAAATATTGTCACCGGCACGGCCACGGCCGACGCGGTGGATTCCCAGCATACGATTAACGTCAAGCAGGTGGCCAACAACGCCGTATGGGCCAACGTCGGCCACAAGTTCCAGAACAAGGACGACGTTATCAATACGACCGATCACAATATCGACTTCAAGTATACGTATGCCGGAAAGGATTATTCCATCAGCGTGCCGCCGAACACCACCCTGGATTCGTTCATCAACCTGGTGAACAACGACAAGGAAAATCCCGGCATCAAGGCGAGCCTGATCCAGACCAGCGGCGGGTATTATTTCCAGATCGCGGGCAAGGAATCCGGCAAGGCCAACAGCCTTGTCATCCACAGCAACGAACTGCTTGGTTTCGACAACAGCGGCGTCAACTCTATCTGGCAAAGCAACGACGCCATTGAGGGCGACGCCACCTTTACCGATCCTTCGACCATCGCCTACGATTTCGTCATGAAGGACGGCAAGACCGTCACCATCAACATGAACGGCAACAGCACGCTCGACGAATTCGTCACCAAGGTCAACGGGCGTCTCGGGGCCGACACGGCCTCCATTGACCCCGCTACCGGCGAACTCAAGTTCAAGAACGTGCAGGCCGTCGTCCGGCGCGACGCCACCAATACCGACAAGGACAAGATTTATCAGGCCGGATATGTGCGCGTCGAGGCCGGCGATTACAATGCCATCAATAACGAGTACATGATCGGCAAGGGTGATACCTCGACCATCGACTTCACCATCACGATGAAGGACGGTACGCAGCGTACCATCACGATGAAGGGGAGCGACAAGCGTTCCGACTTCATCACCAAGATTGCCGCCGCCACGGGCAACCAGGCCAATATGGTGCTGGACGAGGGCGGCAAGTACTATCTGAAGCTCAACGGCGTGACAAATGTCTCCGCTTCGGTGTCCGGGAGCGGTTCCCTGCCGCCCGAGTTCAAGTTTACCAGCGAACCTGAAAAGTTGCCTGATCCGGCCGACGACAGCCTGTACAAGCAGCTGACGACCAAGGGTGAAAACTATGAGATGACGCTCAGCTTCAAGGATCTGGACAAGCAGATTTCGCCCTCGTCCGATCCGGACAAGCAGAAGGAATACATGATCGTCATGGAGGACGGTTCCTCCAAGGTCATCACCCTGGCCGGCAACGCGACCTTCAGGGATCTGCGCGACGCGCTCGTCGGGACGGGGTATTTCGCGCAGTCTGATCCCGGCAATCCCGACGATACCAAGCTCGTCGGCGACGGCGTGATGAGCGTTTCGCTGATTGCGGGCGTGGACTCGGGCACCGGCTACACCAAGGAAATCACCTGCGAGAATTCCATCGCGTTTGGCGAGATGACCGACGCGACTCCCCCGATGGGGGCGGGCGGCACGCCCGAGTACGGCAAGGCTGAACTGGAGCTGCCGCCGGATCTGGAATACACCTATACGGAACGCGACGGTACGAAGAAGACGTTCACGTTGAGCAGCGGTTCCAGCATTACGGACGTTGTCAAGGAACTGGTAAATCAGGGCGCCAACGTGGAGCTGGTCTATACCAACACCGACGGCGATGAGGTCGTCATCAAGGGGGCCGACGTCGTGAGCAGCTCCGCGTCCCTTGATCCCGACACGAAGTACACGCTGCGGGTTCACAACGGGACCTTCAACGGCCCCGGCGTTGACGGTCAGGTCGTCCAGTCCGACAACTGGAGCATTCAGACGGCCTGCAACGCCATCTATACCGTCGACAACTGGCCCATGGACCTTGAGTCCGAGAGCAACCAGATTTCCGGCGTCATTGAAGGTCTGACCTTCAACCTGCACGACGTGGGCGAGGCCAAGCTCACGGTTTCCACGGACGTGGAATCCATTCAGGAGAGCATTCAGGGCTTCATCGACAGCGTCAACAACGTGCTGGCGACGGTCATCGCCTTCACCAAGTACGATGAAAATGCGGAAACGACCACCAACGACCCGGACAACAAGACGGACTCGAACTACAGCATGTCGCAGCTGACCAGCCAGAAGGGCGGTATCCTGCAGGGTAACTACGGCGTGCAGCTCTTTGATTCGCGTTTCATGTCCGTTCTGACGGGGACGCCCGCCGGTTACAGGAGCATCTCCGATCCCGACGATCCGCTTTCCGGCGATATCGTCGCCAATCTGGCGAACCTTGGCATCAAGGTCTGCTCCGATGAAACCGACGAGAACTATGGTCTGCTCATGATCGGCGCTCCTTCGACCATCGATGAAATGACCGCGATGGACAAGGAAAACTATACGGAGATGCTTTCCGAACACCTCGACGCGGTGATCGACTTCTTCTGCGGTCCGTCCACGCCCGGGTCGAGCGATACGGCCAACTTCCGCTACGCCAGCAGCATCGCCGGCATCACCAAGGCCGGCACCTATGACGTGACCTACCATGTGGACGACGCCGGCAACATTACCGACGTCTTCATCGGAGGGGAGCGGGCGACCAACGACTCCTCCATGGGCAGCAACTACTTTTCCGTGGGTTCCGGCGACGCCAAGGGCGCCGCTATCTACATCGATAATCTGGAGCCCGGCGATCACAGCGGCACCCTGAGCATCAAGAGCGGTCTGATCGATTCCGTCGACCAGTTCATGAAGGCCGAGCTGACCTACGTGAGCACCGGCGACAGCGTCAATGAAGACTCCATCGCGCTCGCGTCCCAGAACGGCGGCCTGATGATCCTTCAGGCCAACTACCAGGACATCATGGAGAGCATCGACGTCAAGATCGAAAGAGAAAAGGATCGTCTTGAAACCTGGGAGCAGCACCAGAAGGACAAGTTCGCCCGCCTGCAGACGCTCTTGTCGCAGCAGTACGCCACGCTGTCGCAGCTGCAAAGCCAGATCGGCCAGCTGGGCGGCGGCAGCAGCAGCTAGACTCTTGACGCGGCTTGAAAGCCTTTTGTACCTTTGCATGACCGTCCGCCGCGGGCCTTCTCCACGAGGGCCGCGGCGGACGCAACAGCGCCCCGGCGCGCAAGACGGGCGTTTTGCCCAAGGACTGATATATGAATAACAAAGCGGCGCAGGCCTACATTCAGACCAAGGTCGGCACTACTGATCAGGGCCAGTTGTTGCTGATGCTGTACGACGGCGCGCTCCGGTTCCTGCAGCAGGCCCGTGAAAAGATGCTCGCCAAGGACTATGCCGGCAAGGGCATGTACATTTCCAAGGCGCTGGACATCATCGGCGAACTCTCCAGCTCCCTGAACATGGAAAAGGGCGGCGAGCTCGCCACAAATCTGAACAATCTCTATTTCCTCTGCACGGCGCGCCTGCTGGACGCAAACCTGAAAATGAACGTGGAGCGTCTTGACAGCGTTTGCGAAATCCTGTCCGGGCTGCGCAGCGCCTACGCCCAGATTATCGATACGCCCGAAGCGCGTCAGGCCGCCGAGCAAATCGTGCAGAATCGTCCGGCAGAAGCCGGCGCCATCCGCCGCGCTCCGCTGGCCCCCACAATCAATCCGCAGGGCATGCCCGGCGCGAGCAGGGCTCAGGCGAACATGGCCTACGGCAAAAGCGCCGGCGCCTTCGCCAACCCCCTGACCTCCATCGGCGGCATGCCGCCTTCGGCCGCCGAACATGCGTCCGCGTCCGCGAACATGGAAGCGGCGTCGCTTGGCGGCGCATCCCAGATGCGGCGCGTGGCCAACGCGTACGGCAAGGGGTCCTAGAACATTTTCGGTCTGAAACGCTTTGCGTTTCAGACCTTGCGGCCGGGCGGCGCGGCGCCGCCGCCT
>CALUWU010000151.1 GCA_944324555.1 uncultured Desulfovibrio sp. | reverse complement strand
CACGGCTGGCCCGCCGACGAAATCGGCATCATCATGAGCCTTGGCGACGCCGTGGCCCTGCTGTGCGCCGCGCCCCTCGGCGCCCTGACCGACCACACGCGCGCCAAGCGCGCGCTCCTCGCCTGCGCCGCCGTCCTGATCACCCTGGCCTGCGGCGCCTTCTTCCTCTCCGCCGCCCCTCTTGCCGTCGGCGTGTCCCGCTGCGTTCAGGCCATTGCCGGCGCCGCCGTCGGCCCCCTGATTGCGGGCGTTACCCTGGGGCTTGTGGGACAAAACGGTCTTCCCGCCCGCCTCGGCGTCAACGAGGCGTGGAATCACGCCGGCAACGCAACTTCCGCCGCTCTGGGCGGCCTTGTCGGCTATCTGTACGGCATCGTCGGCGTCTTCTGGGTCATGGCCTGCATGGCGGCCCTCAGTCTGGCGGCCGTTCTGGGCGTCAATGGCAAGCAGATAGATCATAACGTGGCGCGCGGTCTGGATACCGACGATTCGCATCCCCCGCTGGCGTCGCGCAAGGGCTTTCCTCCCCGCTCTCTCTGGGCCGTGGCCCTGACCGTGGCCCTGTTCCACTTCGGCAACGCGGCCATGCTCCCCCTGCTCGGGCAGTCCGCCGTCGCCCGCTTTGGCAGCAATCCCGCCCTCTATACGGCCGCCACCGTCATCGTGGCGCAGGGCACCATGATCGTCGCCGCGCTGCTGGCCTCCCGCGCGGCCGTGCGCAAGGGATACGGCGTCCTCTTTCTGCTGGCGCTCTGCGTCCTGCCCGTGCGCGGCCTGATCGCCGGCCTCTACCAAAGCGAATGGGTCGTCATCCCCGTGCAGATTCTCGACGGTATCGGCAACGGCACGCTCGGGGTCGCCATGCCCGGCCTTGTGGCCCGCCTGCTGCGCGGCACAGGCCATATCAATCTTGGTCTCGGTTTCGTCATGGTCACGCACGGCATAGGCGCGTCCATGAGTCACGCCTACGCTGGCTTCATCGCCCACAACTTCAGCTACGAAACAGCCTTTCTCGCGCTGGCTCTCGCCCCCTGCGTCGGGCTGGTCCTCTACCTCGCTTCCCTCCGCCGCTTCCCCGACCTGCATCAGGCGTCAAGGGGATGGAGCGTTCTGGAAAAATGAGGCAAAACGCTCCAGGATCAGGACCCATTACATTTTTTGAGGGGGAAGAAACCCCTTTGCTCTGCTGTCGATGCCCGTAAGGCGCCAAGGCGCCTAACGGGCACGGCCTGCGGCCGCCGTCGGGTCGCTGCTCGCGGCAAAAAGGGCCCCAGCCTTTCCGAAGCGAAGCGAGGGAAGGCGTTCCCGTAGTTTCCCCCTCAAACTCCCCCATCTTCCCCAAAACCCGCGCATAGAGCGTTTCACCCTTGAAAAGGGTAAAACGCGAGGCGGCGAGACTGCGCCGCCCGGTCCAAAGTGAGCGGAGAACCGGGTTTTTCCCCGCGAAACGACAGGCCTTGTGGTTTGAAACGCGTAGCGTTTCAAACAGAAATCGTTCTAGGATTGTGTTTTTTTGTTTCGCGTGAAACGTTTTTATCTTCCGGCGGCGCATGAT
Organism: uncultured Desulfovibrio sp.; assembly: GCA_944324555.1. Classification (GTDB taxonomy): domain Bacteria; phylum Desulfobacterota; class Desulfovibrionia; order Desulfovibrionales; family Desulfovibrionaceae; genus Desulfovibrio. Next base: position 56,557 of record CALUWU010000151.1, on the reverse strand, counting down.
TGGCGCGCGCGGCAGCGTTGTGCGTGCAAAACGGCTAGCGGTCTTGCGAGGTGGCAAGCGGCAAGGGCTCGCCCAGATCAATACCTTTCGTGCTGACGACGGCTCGATAGGGATACATTTCAACGCCCGCGCGCACGGCCTCATAAAACAGGTCCGCATAGGCGGGGTCAATGACGTCTGCGGGGGCAAAGCAGCGTCCGTCCGGGCGCTGTACAAGATAAAACATGGCGGCTCGCTCCCCGGCCGCGACGATGTCCATGAGTTCGCGCAGATGCTTCTGCCCCCGCTCGCTGGCGGCGTCGGGAAAGAGCGCCCTGTCGTCTTCCACCATCGTGACGTTCTTGCACTCCACCCAGAGCGGCGGCAGATCCGGCCCGGTCAGGCAGGCGTCCAGGCGGCTCGCTCCCCGGCGGACCTCCCGGCGGCATTCCGTATAGCCGCGCGCAAAGTCCAGACGGCCCGCATGAAAGGCCGCTTCCAGCATACGGTTGGGGACCGCCGTATTGACGCCGACCCAGAAGCCGCGCAGCCCGGGGAGGGGCGCGTCCGGGGCCGGCGGTAGTTCCGGCGGCACGGCGCGCGTTTCCAGCCAGACGGCTTCCTGCGTATAGGGCAGCTTGCGGGCGGGGTTGTTCGCGGGCGAGGCCAGCAGGGGCGCGCCGGGGCGCGTCAGCCCCAGCATGCTGCCGGAATTGTTGCTGTGGACGCTGATCGTTTGCCCGTCCTTTTCCATCAGAACGGTAAAGCGCTTGCGGCGCTGCCGGAATAGGCCGACGATGCAGGACGGGGGAAGGGGGAGAAGCGGGGGCGTGCGCGTCATGGCGGAACGGGGTTGAGGCTCATTTACAGTCTACGGGCAACCTGCTACATGTTTTGCAGATTCAATGCAAGGCGCGCCGCGGCGCGCCGTCAGTCAGCAAGGAGCCCTTGTCATGCAGATTTCCGAACGCCTGCGAAGCATCAAGCCGTCGTTGACGCTGAGCGTCAACAGTCGGGCCCTGGAGTTGAAGTCGCAGGGAGTTGCCGTTACCAGTCTTGCCGTGGGCGAGCCGGACTTTCCCACCCCCGCGCATATTTGCGAAGCCGCCAAGGCGGCCATTGACGCGAACTTCTGCCGTTATACGGCCGTGCCGGGAATTCCCGAACTGCGCGCTGCGGCGGGCGCCTACTTCGAGCGCGCCTACGGCGTGCCCGTTCCGGCGGAATCCATTGTCATCGGCGCGGGAGGCAAGCATTGCCTGTATAATTTCATTCAGACTACCGTCAATCCGGGCGACGAAGTCCTGATTCCCGCGCCGTACTGGTTGAGCTATCCCGACATGGTCATGCTTGCCGGCGGCAAGCCCGTAAGCGTGCCCGCCGGAGCTGAACAGGGGTTCAAGGTGACCCCCGCCATGCTGGAAGCCCACGCGGGACCGGCGACGCGCCTGCTTATTCTCAACTCGCCCAGCAACCCCACCGGCGCCGTCTACACCCGGGAAGAGTTTGACGCCATCATGGACTGGGCCATGAAACGCGGCGTCTTTGTACTGTCCGATGAAATTTACGATCAGCTCGTCTTTGCCCCGGCGGTCATGAGCAGCGCCATTTCCTGGTTCGCGCGCTATCCCGAGCAGGTCGCCGTGCTGAACGGCCTGTCCAAGAGCTTCGCCATGACGGGCTGGCGCGTGGGCTTCCTTGCCGCGCATCCCGATCTGATCAAGAAGATCTCTTCCATGCAGGGGCACAGCACGTCCAATATCTGCTCTATCGCCCAGAAAGCCGCGCTGGCGGCCCTGAACGGCCCGACGGACTGCGTGGACGAAATGCGGGAGGCCTTCCGCCGCCGCCGCGACATGGCCATGGAAGTCATCGCCGGCTGGCCGGGAGCCGTATGCCCCCGCCCGGACGGCGCCTTTTATCTGTTTGTCGACGTGCATCGCTGTTTCGGCGGTTCCGTCGGAAATTCCACGGAACTCTGCACCCGTCTGCTGGATGAGGCGCACGTGGCGCTTGTGCCCGGGGCCGCCTTCGGCGACGACCGCTGCATCCGCCTTTCCTATGCCGTTGCGGACGACGTCCTGCGGGACGCGCTGGAGCGCGTGGGCGCGGTTCTGGAAAAGCTGGCCGCGGAAGCGCGCTAGCTTCGTCGCCTTTCGGCCTGTCCGCCGCATTTTCGCCGGGGCGGGAGGACGCCTTTCCGCCCGCGTTCTCCGGCGCATGTCGCGGAACGAGGAACGCGGCCGGAGGAGGGAATTTCCCCTTTCGGGGGAAGCCCCTCCCCCGGCGCGGGAGCAAACCGATCGGAACGCGTATCGGAGGATATGGGAGAACCCTTGCTGCGTAGAGTCTTTGCGAGTTTGAGTCTTGTCGCGGGCATGGCCTGCGCCGCCGTCGCGGGCGACGTCCCCCCCGGGACGGAACCCTCCCCCCCGCCTTCCGGCCCTCCCGGGCGGGAGGCGCCTGCCGACGCGGGCGAAAGCGCTTCTTCCCTGGGGATAGACAACGCCCTGGGAGACGTGCGGAGTTCGCGCCGCGTGACAAAAATTTATGGCGGCTCCGTCAAGGTCAAGGAACCGACCATCGCCATTCCCACGGTACAGACGCCGCATGTCGCGCAGCCGCAGGCCCCGCTTCCGGTCGCGCCGCAACTGCCGCAGGCGCCGGACGTTGCCTTTGCCTCTTCGGGCGGAACGGCGGCCATTCCCGACGAACGGGGCTGGAAACAGCTGGAGCCGGGACTGGAGTACGGCGAATTTTCCTTCATTGCCGCCCGGTACGAGCGGCCGACCGGCGAAGAGAGACCGCCGCGGGCGACCCTGCGCGTCGTGCGGATTGATCCGGCCCGGTTTGAATTCGTGCTGTGCGCCGCTTCCGACGGCGGCGTCCCCCTGCCGCTGGGCCGCTGGGCCGATCGCATGGGGCTCGTGGCGGCCATCAACGCCAGCATGTATCTGCCGGACGGTCGGACCAGCACCGGGTATCTGCGCGAGGGGCCGCATGTGAACAACGCCCGGCATGGAGAGCGGCTCGGCGCCTATTTTCTGGCCGGGCCCGACGGTCTTGCCCGGGCGGCGGGAGTTCCGACGGCGGCGGTGGAAGACGGCACGCGCGTCGATATCGAGGCGCTGGAAGGCCATTACCGGCTGGTCGCCCAGAATTTTCGCATCATTAGCGAGGACCGTCGCATTGTCTGGGCGGCGGACAACAGACCCGTCGCCGTGGCCGCCGTGGCGCAGACCGGCGACGGCCATATTCTCTTTCTGCACTGCCGCCAGCCCGTGGAACCGTACGTTCTGGCGCAGCGTCTGCTGAATCTGCCGCTGGACGTCCGCACGGTCATGTATGTCGAGGGGGGCGCTCAGGCGGGCCTGCTCCTGCGGTCGGGGGGCCTGCTCTTCGAGCGCTACGGTCGCAGCGCCGCCGCCATTCTGCTGGGCGATCCGCCCGCGCCCTCCCTGCCCAATGTGCTCGGCATCCGCCGCAGGCAGGTGGTGGAGAAATGACCGGAACGGAAAAAGTCCTCTTGACTTATTGCACTATGTTCCTAATTATGGGGAAGCCGAAAATTTTTGACGGCCCGCGTTCGGGCGGCGCTCCCGTCCGGCCGCGCTGATGAATCGAGGAGCAGGCGCGTTTCCCGCCGTCTGTTCATCTGTCGACTGATAAACCGCTGCATGCGGAATACCGGCGAGTTCGCCGATATTGGAAGGAGAATACCCATGGCCGAACAGCTCGATATCTTCAAATGCATGAAGTGCGGCAACGTGGTTGAAGTGCTGCATGGCGGCTGCGATCACATGACCTGTTGCGGCGAACCCATGAAGCACATGAAGGAAGGCGCCACCGACGGCGCCCTGGAAAAGCATGTGCCCGTCATCGAAAAGGTCCCCGGCGGCTACAAGGTGACGGTGGGCAGCGTTGCGCACCCCATGACCGAGGAACATTATATTCCGTGGATCGAGCTCATTGCCGACGGGCAGAGCCTGACCGCGTTCCTGAAGCCCGGCGACAAGCCCGAAGCCGTGTTCAAGACGGACGCCGCCAAGGTGACGGCGCGCGAATACTGCAACCTGCACGGCGTGTGGAAGGCTGAGAACTAGGCGCGCCCCTGCCGCGCGGCAGGAGGCGAAAATCCCTTGCGAAACGCCGGCGGCCTGTCGGCGCTTCACTGACTGACATTTCATCTCCAAGGAGAGTCACATGGAAAAGTACGTATGCGGCGTGTGCGGTTACGAATATGATCCCGCCGAGCATGACAATGTTCCCTTCGATCAGCTTCCTGACGACTGGACCTGCCCCGTCTGCGGCGTAGGCAAGGATCAGTTCTCCGCTTCCTAGAGCTTTTTCAGTTTGAAACGCGTTGCGTTTCAAACCATAGGGCCTGTCGTTTCGCGGAAAAAACGCGTTTTTTCCGCTCACTTTTGGCCGGGCGGCGCTGCGGCGCCGCCTTGCGTTTCGCCTTTTTCAAAGGCAAGACGCTCCAGGGGCGGACCGCGTTCTCTGGCTGAAGTCCTCAGCGGTGTCGCTGTTTTTCCGACAGCCCGCAGATACGGAGCCCTGCCGATGCCCCCGCATCGGCGGGGCATACCTTTTTTTCATGGAGACCCCAATGCAATCCGTTGAACTGAAAAAGGATATTTACTGGGTCGGCTGCGTCGACTACGACCATCGCGACTTTCACGGCTACTCCACCTCTCCCGAAGGCACCACCTACAACGCCTATCTGATCAAGGACGAAAAGAACGTTCTTTTTGATACGGTGTCCCCCGGCTGCGCCGGCGCCATGCTCTGCCGTCTGGCCAAGATCATTGATCCCGAGCGCGTCGATTATCTGGTGATCAACCACCTGGAACTGGATCATGCCGGTTCGCTGGCCGAGATCGTCGAGCGCTGCAAGCCGGAAAAGATCTTCTGCTCCACGCTTGGCCTCAAATCCATGCAGGGCTATTTCCCCCAGTGCAAGGACTGGCCCGTGCAGGCCGTCAAGAGCGGCGACACCCTCTCCATCGGCAAGCGGACCATCGTCTTTCAGGAAACCCGCATGCTGCACTGGCCCGACAGCATGGTTTCCTATATCCCCGAAGACAAGCTGCTGATCAGCCAGGACGCCTTCGGGCAGAACATCGCGAGCAGCTATCGCTACGTGGACGAACACGACGCCGCCGATTTTGAATTCCGCGTGCGCGAATACTACAACAACATCGTCCTGCCCTACTCGCCCCAGGTGCTGGCGGCGTTGCCCATCGTGGAATCGCTGGATATCGACATGATCGCCCCGGATCACGGTCTCATCCATCGCGGCAAGGAATCCGTCAAGCGCATCGTGGACCTGTACCGCGATATGGCCGAACAGAAGCCGCAGAAGCGGGCCGTGATCTTTTACGATACCATGTGGCATTCCACCGAGAAGATGGCCTACGCCGCGTGCAGCGGCCTGGAAGAAGTGGGTATTCCCACGAGAATCATGTCCGTGAAGCAGAACCATCACAGCGCCGTCATGACCGAAATCGGCCGTTGCGGCGCGGTGCTCGCCGGTTCGCCGACGCACAACAACGGCATTCTGCCGCTGATGGCGGCGCAGCTGACCTACATCAAGGGGCTGCGGCCGAAAAATCGCGTGGCGGGCGCCTTCGGCTCCTATGGCTGGTCCGGCGAAAGCGCCAAGTGCATTCAGTGCGCCTTTGAGGAAATGGGTTGGGAACTGCCCGCCGCGCCCGTGCGCTGCTGCTGGCGTCCCGGTCACGACGGCCTGAAGGCCGCCCATGATCTGGGCCGCGCCGTGGGCGAGGCGCTGCTGAAGAAGATCGGCGGATAAGCGCGCCCTTTCTTTCCCGCCGTCGGGCGGTTCTGGGGAGCGGAGAGGTTTTCTCCGCTCCTTTTTTTTGCGCCGTTCTCGGCGTTCCTAATTTTTAGAGTGAAAATAGTCGGTTAACAGAGTTAGAAACAGGAGTTGCAGAAGTTTCAACGCGGTTGGGAACCATGAGGAAGGCATTTTGCGGCCGGCGGCGTTCCCGCCGCCGGCCGCCGGTGGAAAAAATTTTTTTGTTTTTTTATGAAATTTTTTTGTTCAGAAAAAAAATAATGAAATAAATGTCTTGTTTAGGATAGGAACATATTTGAGCGTCTTTTTCCGGAAGCGGGGATGTGCGTATATTGTTTCTTTTGTAATTTTTTATAAAAAATCTAGAAAATTTGCATAGTTGTCCGTTCGCCACGCGCCGCGCTTCCGCAAGGGGCGGTCTGTTCCGCACGCCGAAATGCTAAGCGGGCGGTTTTGCATTCTTTTTGAAATTGCCGTTCTCAGGGGGGCCGGCTAGAAGTGTTCTCGTGTCTCTGTAGATAAAAAATACTGTTATTCTAGAATATTGTTAGCGTTAGGCACAGTGGTTTCCCTGGTGACAGAGCGTCGGGCGGAGGTCGTGTTGACAAGCCGTTGGGGCTAGGCTAGCTTTTTGCCAGACACGAGTCCGGCATTGCCGTGCGTTCGCGCGGCGTCCGTCCGGTCCCGTCCTGGGGCCGTTTTTTTGATTGCACATTGATCACAAGCTGGTTGCCGTGCGGGCGCATGGGGGAAGATATCCTGCATCGCTTGCGGCAGGATTTTTTCCGACGAAGCAGGGGCCTGCGCGCCTACGGGGCTTGCGTTGTTACAGGCACGAGGAGAGAGGATGAGCGCCGATACCACCATGGAAGACATCTGTCTGGCTCAAGACAGCGGGAGCGACTTGCGCTTTCGTGGGCGTCTTTTTTCGGAATGTTCATGGTTTGACGAGGAGAGCGGCGTTCTGACGCGCCAGAAGCTCTATACGACCGAGGATAACGGACAGGTGTATTACATTGTGCGCTCCGGCGGCAAGGAAGAGCGCACGCGCCATGCCTATCAGCTGAACGTGCAGGACGACATGTGCGTCATTCACAACGGCAACGCCGAAATGCGGATTCAGTTCGACATGCTGATGCTGGCGGTACGCAGCCTTTGCGGTCTTGCCGACGGCGCGACGCCCAGTCTGGAACAGGTGGAAGAGATGCTCAAGGCGGCCAACGCCTGAGCCCGCGCGCGGCCCGATGAAATTTCGAAGAAGCCCCGGAAGCGACGCTTCCGGGGCTTCTTGCCGTTTGCGCCTTGCCGGCGGGATAGAGCGTTTCAGACTGAAAAGGCCCAGGCCCGGCCGGACGGAGGCAGCCGCGCGGGGCTTTCGGCGGCGAAAAGGAAAAACGCCGCCCGGCGCGTCTTGCGTCGGGCGGCGTTTCGTTTGCGCGGATGCGTCGGGCGAATGTTTATGAAGAGGGCTTGTCGGGGGCAAAGTAGGAGGTCGTCCAGGTCAGGGCCAGCACATAGACGGCGGCGAAGATGCTGGTGATGGTATCCCACGGCGCCGCGGCGGACAGCGACAGGCGCATGATCAGGGTGCCGATGACGAACCCCGAGTTGCGGAACACGGCGTGAAAGCTCGGCATGTAGCGCTGGGAGATGAGCACGAGCGCGATGTCGGCAAAGATGAGCACCGTGTAGATGGTTTCAAAGAAACGGGGCGTCTGGCCCAGCAGGAAGTGGAGATAGGCGTCGCGGATGCCGATGCCCACGAAGATGATGAACAGGAGCAGCGCCAGGAGCTTCTTGCTCATGACGAAGCGCATGCGGAGTTCCGGCGCCTGCAGGAAGCGCAGGCTGCCGCCGATGCGGTTGTAGACGCCCAGGGCGACGAAGATGACCAGCGCGCCCGAGGCCGAGGTGACGATATGCAGGATTGGATCAATGGCGGCGCCGATGCTGATGGGCTCCGGCAGATGCGACAGTTCCTTGAAGGCGTTGCGCAGAAGGATGAGCGCCAGGATTTCGAACTGCTTGCCTACGGCGCGGGAAAAGGAACTTGATATGGAAAAGATGAGACTGATGACCTCCATGATCAGGATAAGCGTAAAGGCCAGGTGAATGGCGTCGAAATGATTGGTGGGCGCCAGGGTCGCCCAGGGCTGGGGCAGCCAGCCCTGCCGGTTCATTTCAATGCCGATCATTCCGAGCAGGTAGATGACCAGCGTGAGGAAGGCCAGACGCTTTTGCGACGAGGGGCTTTCCCAGAACTGGTGGAGCCAGTCAAAGGCGTCCGTCAGGGGTTGCAGACGGTCGATAAGTTGCGGCATGTCCGCCTCCGAAGTTTTTTCGCGCCCCGGGAGAGGCGCGGAGACAGGATAGCCATGCCCCGGCAAAAGTCAAAACGGCGATTGCGCGTCGCCCCTGAAAGCTTGCGTTATGCGGCGTTTGGCGATAAGATTACAGTTTATTCCATATATTCCGAAAGGCGCGGCCGACGCCTGACGGCGTCCTAAGCGGGCGGCGCCGCGCCGGCGGCGGCGGACGGGGACGCTCTTTTCCGGCCCTCGGGCCGAACGCAACACGCGAATTTCAAGGAAATTGATCCCGTAACGAGGTGACCGTCATGCCCCACAAGGGTCCGCACATATCCATCGCTCCAGACTATGTGGTCAACCGCATCCTGCGTATCAATATTGACGACTTCGCGGAATGGCCGGAATCCGTGCGCCTTCTGGCCATAGCCATTGCGGAAGAACTTTTTCTGGTGGCCTACAATCCCTTTGTAGACGCGGAAACCGTGCGCGCCAGCGTCCATTCCCGCTTTGAGCGGGAGTCTTTGTCTCTGGCCCACTATTACGCCAACGCCATAGGCGAAGGCATCACCATGTTCTGGTCGGCCTATCAGGCCGAAAGCTCCTTCCGCCAGAAGCTCATTGGCCGGCTGCGCGAATTCATGAGCCCGGAATGCGTCATGGATTCGCCCGTCGCCCTGATCGCCATGGCCACGGACGCGACGGACCTGCGGATGGAGCTGCCCCTGCTGGTGGTTGAGCCGGATTCCGCGGAACAGGTGTCCCGTATCGTCAAGCTCGCCAACGAAATGAAGTTCGCCCTGATTCCGCGCGGCGGCGGTTCGGGCATGACGGGGGGGGCCGTGCCCGCGCGCAAGCGCGCCGTGGTCGTCAGCCTGACGCGCCTGACGCGTATCGGGCCCATTGATCTGGACGCCATGACGGTGACCTGTCAGGCCGGCGCCATCACGCAGGACGTCACCAACGCGGTCTCGGCCGCCGGCGCCCTGTTCTCCGTTGACCCGGCGTCCAAGCAGGCCTCCAGCATCGGCGGCAACATCAGTGAAAACGCCGGCGGTCCCATGGCCTTTGAATACGGCACCACGCTGGACAATCTGCTCTGGTGGCGCATGGTCACGCCGACCGGGGAAATCATCACCATCGAGCGCGAGGAGCACCCCCGGCACAAGATCCTGCCCGACGAAACGGCCGTTTTCGTGGTCAAGGACATCAGCGGCGGCGTCCGCAACGTGGTGCATCTGCGCGGCGATGAAATCCGCCTGCCCGGTCTGGGCAAGGACGTGACCAACAAGGCGCTCGGCGGCCTGCCCGGCATGCAGAAGGAAGGCGTGGACGGCATCGTGACCGAGGCCTGTTTCATCATCCACCCCAAGCCGCGCCACAAGCGGGTCATGGTGCTGGAGTTCTTCGGACGTTCCATGCATCCGGCCGCCGTGGTGGTGCGGGAGCTGGTGGCCCTGCGGAACCGCATCCGCGAGGAAGGGGACTACGCGCATCTGTCGGCGCTGGAGGAATTCAACGCCAAGTACGTGCAGGCCATTGAGTACAAGCGCAAATCCGACAAGTACGAAGGGTCGCCCATTTCCGTCATCATCCTGCAGGTGGACGGCGACGATCCGTATCTGCTGGATCAGTGCGTGGGCCATATCGTGGACGTGGTCGAGCGTCAGGACAACGTGGACATCATCGTTGCCGCCGACGACCGGGAAGGCGAACGCTTCTGGGAGGATCGGCACCGCCTGTCAGCCATTGCCAGACGCACGTCGGGCTTCAAGATGAACGAGGACGTGGTCATTCCCATGGATCGCATCCCGGATTTCGCCCTCTTCCTTGAGAAGCTCAATCTGGAATGCACGGCTCAGGCCTATCGCCACGCCCTGCAGGAAGTGGGGCGGCTTCAGGGCTTCCCCATGGAAGACAAGGAATTCAACAAGGAATTTTCCTTTACGTCCAAGCTGGCCGCCGGAGAGGGCGGGCCGGAAGAGCTTTCCGACACCGAACTCTGGGATCGGGCCAACCGCTTCTTTGCCGGCCTGAGCGAGAAATATCCATTCCTCGGCAGGCGCATCGCCGTGATCCGCGACTACATGGAAAGCAGCCGCATCGTCGTGGCCAGCCACATGCACGCCGGCGACGGCAACTGTCACGTCAATATTCCCGTCAACTCCAACGACGCCCACATGCTGGAAGAGGCCGAGGAAACGGCCGCGCGCGTCATGGCCGAATGCCAGGCCATGGGCGGAGAAGTCTCCGGCGAGCACGGCATCGGCATTACCAAGATATCCTTTTTCAGCAAGGACAAGATGGACGCCCTGCGCGCCTTCAAGGAACGGGTCGATCCGCGCGACGTCATGAACCCGGCCAAGCTGGTGTATCGCGAGCTGCCGGTTCGTCCCTTTACCTTTTCCTTCAATCGCCTGATTCAGGATCTCAGCCAGTCGGGTCTGCCCGACAAGGACAAGCTCATCAGCCTGCTGTCCACGGTGCAGATCTGCACCCGCTGCGGCAAGTGCCGTCAGGTCTGCGCCATGTGCTATCCCGAGCGCTCCATGCAGTATCACCCGCGCAACAAGAACATGGCGCTGGGCATGCTCATCGAGGCCGTCTATTATTCGCAGGTCAACAAGGGCCGCATCGACGAGGCGCTTTTGCTGCGGCTGCGGGATCTGGTGGAACACTGCACGGGCTGCGGGCGCTGCATGGCCAACTGTCCGGTCAAGATTCCTTCGGGCGAGGTGGCGTTGCAGCTGCGGGCCCTGCTGGAGCACGAAGGCGCCGGCGGGCATCCCATCAAGGAACGGGCGCTGGAGTGGCTGGTGCGCGATGTGGAGCGGCGCGTTCCCAAGGCCGCGAAAATGGCGTCCCTCGGGCAGAAGATGCAGAACCGCTTCCTGGGCTTCGTGCCCGGATTCTGGAAGAAGCGTCTTCAGAGTCCGCTGTTTACCGGTCCCGGCCCCAAGACGGGCTACACCAACCTGTACGAAGCCCTGAAGCTGCATCGCGGCAACGTCTTCGCCCCGGCGCAGCCCGCCCAGGGAATGCCCTGCGTGCTCTACTTCCCCGGCTGCGGCGGCGCGCTGTTCTTTGATCGCATCGCCATTTCAAGCATCATGCTGCTGCTCAAGGCGGGCTTTGCCGTCGCGGTGCCGCCGCGCCATCTGTGCTGCGGCTATCCGCTGCTGGCGGCCGGTCTGGACACGCAGTTTGAAGACAACATGGCCCAGAACCGCCAGTATCTTGCGGCCATGATCCGGGCGCTGGTCCGGCAGGGCTTTGACGTGCGGCATCTTGTTTCCGCCTGCGGTTCCTGCCGCGACGGTCTGTCCCGCATGAAATTGCAGGAACAGTTCCCCGAGCTGACCCAGAAGGATGTGACGCAGCTTGTGCTCCCCCTGCTGAATACCGCCGAAATGAAGGCCACGCGCACGGCGCCCCTGGCGGCGGACGCGCCCGTGGTCTATCACAGCGCATGCCACTGCGAATGGGCCGACGTGCATCCCATCAAGGCCCGGCCGCAGATCGCCGCGAGCCTTTCCGACTTCAGCGGCGCCAGGGTGGTGCTTTCTTCCGGCTGCTGCGGCGAATCGGGCATGGGGGCTATGACCTCGCCCAGCATTTATAACATGCTGCGGCAGCGCAAGCAGCAGTCCCTTTCGGAAATCTTCGCCCGGGTCGCGCCGGACAGCGGCGAATATTCCGGGCCGGTGCTGGTCGGTTGCCCCTCCTGCAAGCTCGGTATCGGGCGCTGCCTTATCAATATGAACGACGCGCGGCGTCCTGTTCTGCATGTGGCCGAGTGGATTGCCGGTCAGTTTGACGGAGAGGATCGGCGGCAGTCGTTCCGGCGTAGAGCGAACGACGCTCGCGGCGATGTTCGTGTCGTTGAAGCCTAGAGAAAAACAAAAGGGGGTCGCGCAGGGCGCGGCCCCCTTTTGTTTCGTGTGAAACAATAAGGAGGATGCGGGCAGTATCCTCCGGCAGCCCCTTTGGAAAATTCATGCAACCTCTGCCGCCTCATAAAGTTTCTCCATTCTGGTTTCTCCTTTTGATCTGCGCTCTTCTTCCCTTTTTCTGGGCGCTGGGATTTCTGCATCCGCGCTGCGATGATTTCGATTATGCCACGCGCGCCATGTTCTTTCTTGACGTGCCAAGCGCTCTGTATGAGGTCGGCAAGGAGTGGATCTTCTGGAGCGGCCGCTATACCCATCATTTTCTGGTGACGCTTCTGGGCAAGGGCGGCGTCTGCCCTCCCCTCGCGGCGCTGGTTTGTCTGGCCGTCATGGCGACCTATGCCCTCGCGGGCTGGATACTGGCGCGCGCCCTGGGCGGCACGCGTCGCTGGTCCGCCCTTTGCGGTCTTTTTTTCTTGTTCTGTCTGCTGACGGCGCATCAGGGGCTGCCCCTCTTCTATATGCAGACGGACGCGCTTTCCGTGGGCTTGCAGGGCGGCATGTCCCTGCTGTTCATGGCGCTGCTCTGTCGTCTCTGGCGCGCCCAGCCGACGGAGGCCGTGCCCCGCTCCGGCGTCCGGCATGGCGCCATGCGAACCCAGCGCGGGTGGCGCGCCCTCTGGCGGCGCTGCGCCGCCCCTACCGTCTGGGCGGCCTCTCCCAGGCGGGCGGCGACGCTGGCGGGCGTGCTGGCCGTCGGCGTCTATGAATATTCGGCGCTCGCCGTGTTTCTTGTCGCGCTTGCGACCGCCCTGCTGGCGTGGCGCTGCCGTCATCCGCTGGCGCGGGATCTGACGCGGGTCGGGGCGTGGATCTTCCTTGCCCTGCTTCTCTCCTTTCTCGCTCCGGGGAATTTTGTCCGCCGGGCCGCGCGCGATGTGGACGCGACCGTCGTCCTTCAGCATCTTGCGACCCTGCCTGCGGACTGGCTGCACAATGCCTTCTGGTGCCTGTCGCTTCCCTGGGCCGTGACCGTGCTTGCCGCAAGCCTGCTTCTGCCGCGTCCGGCGCGGGAGGAAAGGGAAAGCCTGCCCTCTCCCTATCCCTGGCTTTGTCTGATCGCGCCGCCGCTCTATGTGCTGTTCTCGTTCTGCATCGCCCTGCTGCATGCCGGTACCGACGCCTCGTTTGCCTCGTCTCCCAAGTTCGCCGCCGCGCTCGCGCCTTATGGCGCGCTGGCCCTGGGCGCGACGCTTTATCCGCTGCTCGGACGTCTTGCCCGCCGCCTGCGGCACGCCGCCCATGCGCGGGATATGCGTCTGTGGCTGGTCTTGCTGCCGGCCGTCCTGCTGCTGTGCGGCGGCGCCAACTGGCGTCTGACAAGTCTGAACGCCGCCAACGGCGCCTTTGCGGATCTGGATACGCGCCTATCCCTGCGTTACGCCCTGCTGGAGCAGACCGGGCGCGCGGCCACCTGGGATGATCCCGCTTTCCGCTTCGGCCTGCTTGGCGAGGCTGCCCGCCCCGGCAGCCGGCGGCGCGCCGTGGATTCCGCCCTGCCGGCGCTTGTCGTGCGGCGTCTGGACTACGGGGTTTTCCCCATTTACGCGGGCGAGGATCTGCCGCTGACGCCGGAGAGCTGGCCGAATCTCTGGGTTGCCTGGCTGTACGGACTTGGCGGCGTGCAAAGCGCCCCGGGGAACGGCGCCGCGGCCGTGGCGGCGGCCCTGCAATCATCGGCCCGGGAACTTGCGCTGACGCCGGAACTGGAGGAACTTGGGGTCCGCGACGCGCGCCTGGCCGCGATTGGCGGCGACAACGCGACCTTTTCCGAAATCTGGCTCGTGCTGCGCTGCGCCGCTCCCCTGCCGGAAAACTGGACGATCTGGAATCAGAGTCCGGTGGATATCCGCCGCCTGCCGCCCTTCCCCCTGCAACGCTGGTGGCGCATGCTGGAGGCGGATCTCGCCCGGAAGCGGGAGGCGCTGCCCGATCTGCTGGCCGATGTGTCCGGGGTGCGCCTGAACGTGCGCCCGGAACAGTGGCGCGTGCCTGATCCCGGGGAAGGGAAGGAACTTTTCTATGCCTTTCCGTTGCAGCAGATCTCGCCCCTGGCGGCCGCCGGAAGCGTTCCTCCCCTGGCTATCCGGGCGGAAACCCCGCGGGGCCTCATGCCGCTGGGAAGATAGAACAAATATACCGTACCCAGCCGGCCGGCCCCGGCCTTGCATGAAGCCAAGGAAAAAGGCGCCCGTTCAGGAACGGGCGCCTTTTTCCTTTAACGCGTCGCGCGGCGGACGTCCGCCGCGATCAGTCGCGCTTCTTCAAGCCGTCGCTCTTGCCAAAGATGACAAGTTCCAGCCAGTCAAGCGCGAAGTCGAGGGTATCCTCGTCGCGGTTCATGACGGCCGCGCGGCGTTCTTCCGAGATTTCCACGCGCGAGAAAATATGCATCTGCTCGATGAGTTCGCGGAACTTGTCCAGCTGATAGAGGCAGAGCACCGCCATGGTGGCCATGCGGGCTTCCAGCGGCTTGCCGGACGCGCGCACCATGGTTATGAGGCGCATGTAGCGGTCATTGGCGGCATTGAACACGTCAAGACCCTGATCCGCCAGCCATTCCTGAGCCGTCCAGTCCCTTCCCTGATCGAAACCGTGGCAGTGGGGTTCGCGCACGACAAAGAAACGTTCTTCCACCCCGTCGCGCGCCATCTTGGCGCCGCGTCCCAGCGGGTAGCAGCGACAGGCGCCGGGCCTGTCCTCATAGACCGAACAGCCCGCCGGCGTGACAAAGGGGCAGGGTTCGCCCGGTCCTTCCAGCATGCGCAGCAGAGGCAGGGGAAAGCCCGTGTCGGGAAAGCTCCGCATGCGGGTGTGGGTGTTGAGGAAGGTTTCGCTGTCCATGCCGAAATGGCGACGCAGGCGCAGCGCGTCGTAAGGCGTGAGCGGGAGGGTAAGCTCCGCGCAGCAGCGGTTGAAGCACGGCACGTCGGGATTGCAGGCAAAATGGAAGGTCTTTCCGGGCTCCAGTTCCGGCAGGTTTTCGAGAAACTCGCGGCTGGCGTCGTCCATCGGCGCTTCGGGGGTTTCGCTCATGGGAGGGAATCCTTGGGTTAGATGACCTTGTTCAGGGCGTATTCAATGATGCCTTCCGCGCCCGCCTTGCGAAGGCGCGGAATCAGATCGCGCACGACGTCGATGTTGACGACCGTTTCCACGGACAGCCAGCGGGCGTCCTGAAGGGGAGAGACCGTGGGCGAGTTGAGCGAGGGCAGCATGGAAAGAATGGTTTCAAGATTGTCGGCGGGCGCGTTCATCTTGATGGCCACAAGGCTTTCGGCGCGCAGCGCGCCTTCCAGCAGCAGGGTAATCTGCTCTATCTTGGCGCGCTTGACGGGGTTGTTCATGGCGTCCTTGTTGGCGATGAGCACGGGATAGGAACACATGACCTCGTCAATGATGCGCAGCCCGTGGGCGCGGATGGTCGTGCCCGTTTCGGTCACCTCGACGATACCGTCGGCCAGCCCTTCCACGACCTTGGCCTCGGTGGCGCCCCAGGAATAGAAGATATTGACGTTGACGCCCAGACGCTCGAAATAGCGGCTGGTCAGACCCTTGAGCTCGGTCGCGATGCGCTTGCCCTCCAGATCGCGGGGGCTCTGGTAGGGCGCGTCCCCGGCCACGGCCAGCACCCAGCGGCAGGGACGGTTGGACGTCTTGGAGTAGACAAGATCCGCGACGCGGACGACCTTGTCCTCAAGGCCGCATTCCATGAGCCAGTCCAGACCGACAATGCCGAGATCGAGAATGCCCTCTTCGATGTAACCGCCGATTTCCTGCACGCGGCACAGGGAAGCCGCGATGGCGGGATCGTTGATGTCGGGAAAGTAGTTGCGCGTGTGCTTGCGGATTTTCCAGCCCGCGCGTTCAAAGAGATTGATGGTGGCGTCTTCCAGCGAACCCTTGGGAACGCCCAGCTTGAGAATGGTCTGACTGTCTGTGTTCATGATGCTTTTCCTTAATGTTCCGCCGTCGCGGAACAGGACGTGGACTGGAAAGGGCGGCGCGCGGCCGCCGGGCCGGGATTCCCGGCAATCATGGCGCGCCCCGGCGACGCTGGCGCGACGAACGCGTCGCAATCGCGCGACGGCGCGCGGTTTCGGAGGCTAGCGGCCGGAGCCGTAGACGTTCGCCGGATCGAAGATCTGGGGAGAACAGACGCGTTCCTCGCCGTCCTTCCACTCGCGGAAAAAGCAGGAGCGGCGTCCCGTGTGGCAGGCGGCGCCGCCCTTCTGCTCTATCAGCAGCACCACGGCGTCGGCGTCGCAGTCGAGGCGCACGGCCCGCACCTTCTGCACATTGCCGGATGTGCCGCCCTTATGCCAGAGTTCCCGCCGGCTCCGGCTCCAGTAATGGGCTTCGCCCGTGCGCAGCGTGGCGTTCCAGGCGCTTTCGTCCATATAGGCGAGCATGAGCACCTCTCCGGTAACGGCGTCCTGCGCGACGGCGGGCACAAGACCTTTGGAAAAGTCGGGCGCAAAGCTCGACGGGGGCAAGGGAAGCTGATCCACGGGTTCCTCCGGCATGAAAGAGTCTGTCGGCGTCCGGCATATGCGACGCGGACGCTCAGGCAGCCTAGCGCCAAAGTCCGGTCAACGCAAGGCGCGGAAGACGGGCCTCCCGGCGGCGGACAAGACTTTACACGGGAGGGAGAAACAGCTAAAACTTGTCTAGAATAAAGTATGAAATTGCGGCGCGCGCCGCTCCGGCGGGGCGCTTTTCGCCCGGCCCTCTTGTCGCGCCGGGCGTCCGCATTCTTGTTTTTGTCGTCCGCATTCCCGCTTCTTTCCCCAGGGCCGCCGCGCCGGAGCCGTCGTCGCCGTTCGCGCCGGAGACGATTCGCCGGCGGGAGTCCCGCGCGGGAACGGGACGGACGAGGTTCACCTTTTTGCGATCCCGCTGGCATGCCCTGCCGGCGGAGCGGATTTTTCATGTCTCAGGAACACAACGATCCCATTGCCTCCACTGATCTTTCCCATCTTTCCATCAGCGAGCCCGAAAACGCCCTCCCGCGCGTGGAGCTGAACGACGTGCCGGAAGCGCTGCGCGCGGCGTGCGCGCGCGCCGGCTGGACGCGTCTGATGCCGGTGCAGTCCCTTGCCCTGCCCTATCTGCTGGCCGGGCGGGATATCATGGTGCAGTCGCGCACGGGCAGCGGCAAGACGGGCTGCTACCTGCTGCCGCTGCTGCCGCATCTTGATCCCGAGGTCCGCGCGCCGCAGGCGCTGGTGCTCGCGCCGACGCGCGAGCTGGCCGTGCAGGTGGAGCACGAGGCGGCGACGCTCTTCGCGGACACGGGCCTGCGTACCGTGGCCGTCTACGGCGGCGTCGGCTACAGGAAACAGATGGACGCCCTGCGCGAGGGCGCGCAGGTGGTGGTGGGGACGCCGGGGCGCGTGCTGGATCACCTTCTGCGCCGTACTCTGGATTTCGAGGCCCTGCGCGTGCTGATCTTCGACGAGGCGGATCGCATGCTGTCCATCGGCTTCTATCCCGACATGAAGGAAGTGCAGCGCTATCTGCCGCGGCGCCGGATTCATACCTGCCTCTTTTCCGCGACCTACCCGCCGCACGTTCTCAAGCTGGCGGGCGAATTCATGGCCAACCCCGACATGCTTTCCCTTTCGCAGAAGGAAGTGCACGTGGCCGAGGTGCAGCATCTTTTCTGCCGCGCCAAGCCCATGGAGAAGGATCGCGTGCTGGTGCGCCTGCTGGAGACGGAACACCCCGCCTCGGCCGTCATTTTCTGCAATACCAAGGCGAACGTGCATTACGTCGCGGACGTGCTGAAGGGCTTCGGCTATAATGCCGACGAGCTTTCGGCCGATTTGAGTCAGAGCAGGCGCGAGGCTGTGCTGGACAAGATCCGGCAGGGCCGCCTGCAATATCTGGTCGCCACGGACGTCGCCGCGCGCGGCATCGACATTCCCGAGCTGTCGCACGTCTTCCTGTACGAACCGCCGGAAGATCATGAAAGCTACATTCACCGGGCGGGCCGCACCGGTCGCGCCGGGGCCGCCGGCACGGTCGTTTCGCTGGTCGACGTCATGCAGGTCATGGAGCTTGAGCGCATCGCCGCGCATTATCGCATTGCCCTGCGCGAGCTTCCGGCGCCGTCCGAAGCGGACGTGGCCTCCGCCGTCGGGCAGCGTCTGGTGACGATTCTGGAGTCCCGGTTCCGCGCGATGAACGGTCTGGAAAGGGTGCGCATCGCCCGTTATATTCCCCTCGCGCGCACGCTGGCCGGGCTGCCGCAGGGAGAACGGGAAGCGGCGGGAGAAGCGGCGGCGGACGATGACGACGCCATGCTTCTGGCCATGCTGCTGGACGCCTGCCATCAGCAGAGCCTGAACGAGAGCCGTTTCCCGGACGCCGGGAACGAGAGCGGCGGCTCCCGGGCGCGCGGCGAGCGCGGCCGGAGCGGTCGCGGACGGCGGCGGAGCGGCCGCCGGGAGACCGCGGCGGAAAAGGAACCCGACGTCGGGGCGGACGCCGGGCAGGCCGCCGAAACCGATGAAAAGGAGCGCTCCTCGGGAAGCAGGCGCCGTCGGCGCCGGTCGCGGCGGCCCGCGGGCGAAAGCGGCGCGCAAAACGCGCCCGTAACGGAGGAATAGCTCTCCGCCTCGCGGGGCGGAAGGAGAGCGAGGGTCGGACGCACTTTCGCGGCGCGGCCGCGGCATCCTGTCAGGGAGGATGCGCCGTCTTCGGGGCGGCAGAGCGCGACGACAAGGAGCAGAGAGGGATGCAAGAGGTTTGCGGCGCGGCTGTCGTACCGAACGACGAGGAGACGTACGAGCGCCAGGCTCGGGAGAATTTCCGCGCGCTCCTGAACGATATGGATTTTTTTGAGGAGATGGCCATTCTGGGGCTCGGGCGCTTTCAGTTCTCGCGCCGTCGCAGGATGGCCGCGGAATTTCGCGCGCTCTATATGGCCCTGTGGCGTCTGGCGCTGGGGTCTTCCTTTCCGGATCGGGCCGACGACATGTTCTCCGCCTTTTGTCGCGAGTACATGAAGCGATCCCGGGACAGGGCCGCGCAGGATGTCGTGCGTCGGGCCGGAGAATACTGGGCGGAGTTGCGCGAAACCTCCTCCCAGGACTTCCGTTGTCTGGCCGAACCGCTGGTCGTTGAATCCGGCTACGATGAGGAAAAGCGCATGGGCGTCAGTCTCAAGCTGGCGCTGCACATTCGCTCCATCTATCGCCTGATTTTTGATCGTCTTATCTGAGGCGAGTTAACACGAAATCGTTCTTCCGGGGGGAAGGAAACCCCCTTGGCTAGCGCGCAAGGGGTGTTTCCTTCCCCCCGGACCCCCCATCCTTCCCCCAACGCGCTTTTTCAAAGGGGACGCAGGCCATGCGGCAAGCGCCTTTCAAAGGTTATGTAGCTTGTATTTTTCTATTTATTTGAAAAATAGAAAAATCAGGGGCGGCCCGCCGCCTCGCGTTTTGCCCTTGAAAAAGGCAAAGCGCCCTAAACGAATTTTTCCGGTCGGGCGTCGGCTCGAACGTGGAATGGCGCGGGTCTGACCCGCCGTGTTCGCCAGTGCGTTTCATGGGAAACAACGGGCATTTTTCAGCAGGTAGAGTCATAATTATGAAACAGACGGATTCCTCGACGGAACAGATGCCGAATATCGACCCCGCACGCGGCTGCTGCGTCACCATCGGCAATTTTGACGGCGTGCACAAGGGGCATCAGGCCCTCATCAGTCATGCGCTGGAGTTTGCCCGCAAGGTGGGAATGCCCTGCGTGGTGGTTTCGTTCTGGCCTCATCCGCGCCTGGTGCTGGGCAAGGAGCATGTGCCGCTGATGACGCGCGCGACCCGCCTGGACGCCCTTCGGGCCTTGCAGCCTGATTTTATCTGGGAAATCCCCTTCAATCGCCTTGTGGCGGCCCTTTCTCCCGAGGACTTCATCAAGCAGTATCTGGCCCCCATTTCCATGCGTCGCCTGATCGTCGGGCACGATTTTTCGCTGGGCAAGGGCCGCGCGGGCCAGCCCTGCGTTCTTCAGGGGCTTGGGCGCGCCTACGGTTATACGGTGGAACAGCTCGCGCCGGTCACGGAAGGCGGCAGCGTGGTCAGCTCCAGCCGCATCCGCCATTTTGTGGAGCAGGGCGGCGTGGATTCGGCGGCGCGCATGCTCGGGCGCTGCCATTTCTGCGAGGGCGAGGTCGTGCACGGCGACGGTCGCGGCTCCGGCCTTGGTTTCCCCACGGCCAATATCGCCATGCCGGAAACGCTGCTGCCCGCGCCGGGCGTCTATGCTTCCAGAGTCGAGGTTGACGGCAAGCTCTTCCCCGCCGTTACCAATATCGGCTCCAATCCGACCTTTGGTGAAAGGGAGATTGGCGTGGAAAGCCATCTGCTTGAGACGCCGGAAGATACGGATCTGTACGGCAAGCGGCTGCGCGTTCATTTCGTGTTGCAGATTCGCAGGGAAAGGCGTTTCCCCGGCCCCAGGGAACTGGCGGATCAGATAGAGCGGGATGCGGTGCAGGCAAGCGAAATTCTGGCGAACTCTCCGGCCTAGGGCCTGTCAACGCAACGTTACAAGCTCTTTCATCAGGCTGGGGCCTCTCGGAGGGTGGCCGCAGGCCGTGCCCGTTGCGACGAAGGAAGCTACGAGCATCGACAGCGGCGCTGAGGGGCTTCCCCCCAGAATACGGATTTATCCTGTCCCCCTACTCGGCGCTTACAAACGAAAAGAGGGCGTCCGATTCCAAGAAAATGCGGAATCGGACGCCTTTTTCGTTCGCGCGATGCGGGGCCTTTCCGCGCGTATGTATCAGGCGTTATGGTTTGAAACGCAGCGCGTTTCAAACTGAAAGTGATCTAAAGCTGTCTGCGGCAGAGGGCAATGCTTTTGATCGTGCGGCGATAGTCGTCCTCGGTATTACTCAGGCGCAGGGCGCGGGTCAGACAGCCCGCCACGCAGGCGGGTTCTTCGCCGGCGCGGCGGCGCCCGGCGCAGAGATCGCACTTGTGCATCTTGCCCGTGACCGGATGTCGGCGCAGGGCTTGATAGGGGCAGGCCCGGAGGCAGTCGCCGCAACCGTCGCAGCGGGCTGCGCCGATATGTACGACGCCATCCTCGTCGCGCTGCATGGCGCCCCGGCCGCAGGCCTTCAGGCACTGGGGCTTGAGACAGTGAGCGCAGCGCAGGAGGTTTGCCGCAAGCCGCATGCCATCCGGCTCCTGCCGCGGCGATCCTCCCAGAAGGCGGCACAGGGACATGGGCAGACCGTTCCACTGGCTGCAATGAACTTCGCAGGCCTTGCAGCCGATGCAGCGGTTTTCGTCGAACACAATGCTCAGAGGCGTCATGGCAGTCTTCCTTCGGCTGCGTTTGTCAGATTCGGGCGCTGCCCGCGAAAATTCCGGCGCGTTCCGGGGGGCCGGGAAAAATGGCGCTTTTGCTCATGCCTCTTCGTCCGGGCAGGGAACGAGGCGCACAAAGTGCGTTTGCAGGGCCAGCGCATGGGCGAGTTCGTCCTCCTTGTCGAGGCCGCCGCTCATGAAAAGGTGATCCGCCAGTCCTTCTCCCCGGGCCCGGCTTTCGACCGGCAGCGTATGACCGAAGCCGTGCAGCATGAACAGCGCCTCGGGATGCACGCCCCCCACGAGGCGGACCCGGATGCGTCCGTTGTAACCGGAGGCGGCCTGCATGACGGCCGCGTCGCCGTCGCGAAGGCCCAGCGCGCGCCCGCGTTCCGGGGCGATCCAGGCCTCGTTGACGGGAAGCCTCGGGTGCAGCAGCGGATTGTTCTGGGTATGCGAGTGCGTGTGGCAGGCATGCCGCCCGACGACAAGGCGAAAGGCGTCCGGGCCGGGTCGCTCCGGCGCCGCGTAGGGGACGAGCGAGGGGAAGCCGGCCTTTTCCCACGGCTCAAAGATTACTTCGATTCTGCCGGAGGGCGTCTTGAAACGCGGTCCGGGCAGGATGGGCGTTTCGCTCAGACGCGCCGCGCCGTACTGAAAATCTTCCGTCGAAAGGCCCGTGCCTTCGAGCTGAAAGCGCCAGAGATCTTCCTGCGTGTCGAAAACCAGTTCGGGCAGTCCCAGGCGTCCGGCGAGCTGGCCGAGAATCCACCAGTCCGGGCGGGTATCGAGTCGCGGCGCGGCGGCGGGGCTTCGCATGAGAATGGTCGGTCGCGCGCCCTTTTTGAGCTGGAGCGGAGATCCGCGTTCCACAAAGGTCGACATGGGCAGGATGACGTCGCTGAACCAGGCCGTGTCCGACCAGGAAAAGGTCAGCGAGAGCAGAAAGTCGAAATGCGAGAGGAGGGCTTTCTGGCTTTGAGGATCGGGCAGGGCGCTCAGGGGATCGTGCCGCAGCGCGATATAGGCCTTGAGGGGATAGGGCGAGCCTGTCGCCGCGGCCTGAAAGGACTTGTGCAGCAGGCTGGAATCGGGCGCGAACGGCGGCTCCTTCCAGCCGACGCCGTCGGCGCGCCGTTCCGAGGGCGCGGGATAGAGCGCGGCAAGGGAACGCAGTCCCCGGCGTCCGGCGTCTTCGGCTCCCGCGTTCAGCAGCAGGCCGCCCCTGCTGCCGAACGCGCCGAGAAGAGCGTCGATCAGGTAGGCCGTGCGGCAGGTCATGAAGGACTGGGCATAGCGGGCGCTCATCCAGCCGCCGTGCCAGATCACGGACGGCGCCGCTTCCGCGAGCTGCCGTGCCAGACCGACAATGGTTTCCGCATCGACGTCGCATTCTCTGGCGGCCCATGCGGCGTCATAGGGACGCGTGAAGGCTATCAGCGCGTCAAGATCCTTGATGTGGCGTTCCGCGTAGGCGGCGTCATAGAGCTTTTCGGCAATGAGGGTGTGCAGCACGCCGAGGTTAAAGGCCAGATCCGTGCCGGGACGCAGGCGGATGGTCTGGCTTGCGCGCGCGCCGGTAACGGTGGGGCGCACGTCCAGACATGTCAGGCGGCAGCCCGCGGACAGGGCGTCCAGAACCTGATTGACTTCGCCGACCTTGAGCGCCTCCAGCAGGTTGCGGCCCTGAACGACGATATGGCGGCAATTCCTGTAATCGTAGTTCCAGGCGCCGCGCCCGTAGCCGGTCAGGGTGTAGGCGGCCTGATTGACGTTATGGGCGCAGGTGGCGTCGTGCGTGCTGTAGTTGGGAGAGCCAAGCCCGCGCAGAAAGGCCTTGCTCATGTCCGAACAGGGGCCGGGCCGCTCCGAGAAGAGCAAGCTGCGCGCGCCGTATTTTTCCATGACCGCGCGCAGGCGGGCCGCTGCGTAGTCCAGCGCCTCGTCCCAGCCGGCGGCGCGCCAGCGCCCTTCGCCCCGCTCCCCCGCGCGGATGAGCGGCGTTCCGGGACGTTCGTCGTCGGCGTAGAGGCCGAGCCCGGCGGCGCCGCGAGGACAGAGGGCGGCGCCGGGGCCAAGATGGCGGTTGCCGCAAATCCAGCGGGGCTTGCCGTCTTCGCAGTGGATTTCCACGGGGCAGCGGGCGCCGCACATGCCGCAGAGGGAATAGACGATGGATGATGCCATGATGTCTCCTGATGTCGAGCGCGGCGGGAATCGACCGTCCGGGCCGGGGAACGCTCCCTGTTTCCGCGCCGCCGTCGCGCGCGTAGGCGGGGCGGCGGATCAGCCGGCGCGTCCCTGTTCGCGCTGGCACTCCACGTCGATTTCCCGGGCGCCGAAGACCTTGCGGATATTTTTCAGACTGTGCCGGAGCTGTTCCATTTCTATGGGGCAGTCGTCGGCGGCGCTGACGCGCAGCGTCAGCTTGTCCCCCGTGCGGAGGAAGCGGGCGGTGCGGATGATTTGCCGGTGGCTCTTGTCCATGCGTTCCGCAAGGAGCAGGAAGAGGGACAGGGGGCGGACTTCCGCCCGCATGTCGTCGTCCAGTTCGGTATAGACGGGCGTCTTTCTGGAGGGGCGCTTGCGGTGAAAGTAGGCCAGCGCGGCCAAGAGCTCCACCTCGCGCGCCGTGAAGCCCAGCAATTCCGTATTGCGGATAAGATAGTAGCTGTGGACATTGTGGCGGGAAAAGGCAATGAAGATGCCGATATCGTGCAGCAGACCGGCATAATGCAGTATCTCCCGCAGGTTGGGCGACAGATCGTGCAGGCCGAGGGCGCGGGCGCTGTCAAAGAGATCCAGCGCCAGAAGGGCCACATGCCGGGAATGCTGTTCTTCGTAACCGCATTTCCGGGCCAGGTGCAGCACGCTTTCCTTGCGGACGGGATGGAAACCGCCGTCCTTGTTGGGCCGGCGGCGGGTAATGTAGTCGACCAGCAGGCCGTTTTGCAGATTGCGGTTGCTGATGCGGACGGTATCGAAGCCCTGATCCTCCATGATGGTCTGGAGGATGGCCGCGCCGGCGATGATGACGTCGGCGCGGTTGGCATTGATGCCGGGCAGGCTCTTGCGCTCCTTGAGCGTGCGGGAACAGAGTTCGTCCACGACGCGGCGCAGGCCGGCGTAACTGAGAAGATCGCGGCGTTCCGTCGGCTTGCGGCCCTGGCGCAGGGCGTCGGCCTCGTCGAGCGCCGCCGCTATTTCCGCAAGATTCTGGGCTGTGCCGGAGCTGCCCACGGCTTCGGTCAGCGTGAAATCGGCAATGCGCTGAAAGGAATGCAGGGCGTTGTTGCGGATGTAATTCTGGAGGGCCGCATAGCGTCTGTCCGGAACGGGCTTGTCCGCGTTTTCGAAAAACAGGTTGGACAGGCGCACGCAGCCCAGCTTCATGGAGTCCAGATTGCGGCATTCGTCGGAACTGCCCACAATCAGCTCGGTGCTGCCGCCGCCGATGTCGATGAACAGACGCAGGGAGCTCGTGTGTTCCAGACCGCTGGAGACGCCAAGATAGATAAGGCGGGCTTCTTCCTGGCCGGAAACGGCCGTGAAGACGACGCCCGTCTTTTCCCTGACGCGGGCGAGAAATTCCTCGCCGTTGGCGGCGTCGCGGACGGCGGCGGTCGCCACGGCGACGATCTCGGAAGCGCCGTAGACGTCGCACATGGACGCCATGCCCCGCAGGACGGCAATGGTGCGCGCCATGCTTTCTTCGCGCAGGCGCCCGTGCTGGAACGCGCCTTCGCCAAGGCGGACCATCTGCTTGACCTGATTCAGGATGGCGCTGGAGCCGTCCGGCCGCACATGGGCCAGCATGAGCCGCAGGGAGTTGCTGCCCAGATCCATGATGCCGATGGTCTTTTCCTCAAGCGGCGCGACCCCGCCGCCGATTACGCTTCCCGGCATACGCACTCCAGGGCGCGATCAAACGTCGCTTCAAGAAGATCGCCCTTCTTCAGGGCCCGTTCGCGTTCCGGCCCGCATTCGCCGCAGGTTCGCAGATGCAGGCGGATGCGCGTTTCCGTTATTTCGGCCTCGATGTCCTGAACGTTGCCCAGATGACGGTAGTCCAGTCCGTCGGCAACGCGCAACAGCGCCGCTGCCTTGCGGATGGCGTCGCGTTTCCTGCCCGAAAGATCGGCGAAGCGCTCATGCTTCAGCGAGGGCCAGGCCTTGCGGTGATAGCGGGCCAGCAGGGCCACGAGCGGACGGTCCTTGTCGGCGATGTTCAGGCTCTTGTCCTCGTCGATCATCCGCATGCTGGTCTTGTGGTGCCGCTTGCGGCCTTCGGCAAAGCCGATGTCGTGCAGCAGGGCCGCCAGACGCAGCCGCCGCCGCCAGCCGTTGCCCAGCCCGTGCAGCGCGGCCAGACTGTCGAAGAGCCGATCCGCCAGAAAGGCCACGTGGCGGCCGTGTTCCAGGGCCGCGTCCTGTTCGGGCGCGCCGGAAGGGGGCGCGTCCGGCGTCGCGTCCGTTGTCGCGGCGGGCGCCGGCGTTGCGGTTTCCGCCGCGCTTGCGGTTTGCGCGGGCGCGGCGTCCTCGTCGAGGGGGGCGGCCGCCGGGGTTTCGGGCGTCGAGGGGGTCGGAGCTGCTTTTTTCCTGCGTCGGTTGACGGTAGCCATGTGCTGTTCCTTGGTTTGCGTTCAGGGCGTTCGCGGGGGAGCGCCGGGGCTTCAGGCGAGGGGGAATCCCCGCATCATGGTTGCCTGGGCGTCGACGCCCGTTTCGCCCTTCGGCGGAGCGAGGCGCTCGTAGGTCGCGTCGTTGCGGAGCCGCCAGGTCTGGGTATTGTCCCGCAGGTGCAGCTCCAGCATCTGGCGAAGCTGGGAGCGCAGCTGCGCGTCCACGACGGGCGCGAGCACTTCTATGCGGCGATCGAGGTTGCGCGGCATGAGATCGGCGCTGCCGATGTAAAAGATTTCCTCTCCTCCGGCATTGAACCAGTAGATGCGGGAGTGTTCGAGAAAGCGCCCCACGATGCTGGTCACCTCAATGTTGTCGCTGATGCCCGGCAGGCCCGGGCGCAGACAGCAGACGCCGCGCACCTGGAGCCGGATGCGGACGCCGGCCATGGAGGCCCGGTAGAGGGCATGGATGACGGCCGGGTCCACCAGCTGATTGCATTTGAAGATGATGGCGCCGTCGCCGTAGCGGCGCTGGCGCTCCTCCTCGCGGCGGATCAGCTCGACGAGCGGGTTTCGCATGACCAGCGGCGACACCAGGATCGAGCGGTAGGCGTCGCGGCAGGCGTAGCCGGTCATCACGTTGAAAAGATTGGTCACGTCGGCGCAGATGTCGGGATTGGCCGTCAGCAGGCCGAGATCGGTATAAATCTTCGCCGTGGAGGGGTTGTAGTTGCCGGTGCCGATATGCGCGTAGCGGCGGACGAGATCGCGCTCGCGGCGCACGACAAGGCAGAGCTTGGCGTGGATCTTCATGCCCACAAGGCCGTAGACCACGTTGACGCCTTCCTTTTCCAGCTCCTCGGCCCAGGTGATGTTGCGTTCCTCGTCGAAGCGGGCCTTGAGTTCCACCACGGCCACCACCTGCTTGCCGCGGCGGCGGGCCTCTATCAGCGCCCTGACGATGGGCGAATCGTTGCCGACCCTGTAAAGGGTCTGCTTGATGGCCACGACGTCCGGATCTTCGGCCGCGCGCCGGATGAAGTCCAGCACGGATATGAAATTGTCGTAGGGATGGAACAGGAGAATGTCCTGCGAGCGGATTGCGGCGAAGGGATCGCCGCCGTTCAGGGCCGGATGGATGCGCGCGTGGAAGGGGGGCGCCTTGAGCTGCGGCTTGTCCACGTTGTAGAGCGTCATGAATTCGGCGAAGGCCATGGGCCCCTTGACGCGGTATATCTGGAAGGGCTGCAACCCCAGCCGGGAGGCCAGAAAGGCGATCAGGCCCTTGGGCGCCCTGTGGGCTATCTCCAGACGGATCACGTCGCCGAAACGGCGTTGATCCACGAAGTCCTTGACGGCTTCCAGCAGGTCGTCGGCCTCGTCCTCCTCGATTGCCAGATCCGTATTGCGCGTGATGCGGAAGAGGGCCGCGTTTGCCACCCTGTGCCCGGGAAAGAGCATGGGCAGGTACTGGGCCACGAGATCTTCCAGCGGGAGAATGTCGTCGCCGCGCACGTTGGGGTCGAAGCCGAGGGAGGCGTAGGTCTTGGCTTCCTTGTTGCGGGGGATGAAGATGAAGCGCGGCAGGTTGTTGGGGATCTTGAGGCGCGCGAAGCGATCCACGCCGTCCCGGCAGCTCAGCTGGATGATGAAGTTGAGGCAGGTCGTGGAGATCATGGGAAAGGGATGCCCCGGATCTATGGCCTGCGGCGTCAGGATCGGATAGATCTCGTTCTTGAAGTAGCCGTCGAGGAACCGGCGCTGCTTTTCCGAAAGCTCGTCGTAATCCACGACCCGCACGCTGCGCTCGGCGAGCTGGGCGCGGAGGTTCTTGTTCCAGTGCGCCTGCGCGCGGGCGGTATGCAGCAGCGCGCGGCGGCGAATTTCCGCCAGCTGCCGGGCGGGCGTCATGCGATCCGGCGAGACGTTGCTCGCGCCGCCGCGGTACTGGCGCAGGATGTTCGCCACGCGCACCATGAAGAATTCGTCCAGATTGTTGTGGAAGATGGCGAGGAATTTCAGCTGTTCCAGCAGGGGCTGCCCCGGGCGGAGCGCCTCTTCCAGCACCTTGAGGTTGAAGTCCAGCCAGCTGATTTCCCTGTTGAGATAGAGATTGGGGCAGGAAAGATCCCGCATTTCTTCCAACGAACAGGGCTGTTCGGGGTAAAGAAGCGTTGTTGTCTTGGTCGGCATGCGATCCCTCTTTTGCGCGCATCATAGGAGGGGAATGTGACGATACCGCGACAGGCTCCCTTGCGGCGCCGGCGGCGCGGGAGGAACGGACGGCGTTCCGGCGCCGGGACGGAGGGTTTCCGGCCGGGCGCTCCCTTTCCGATCATGGCCCATGCGGGGCCGAATTGCAATTCCCCGCCTTGCCTTGCGTTGTCCTCGGTGGCATAGTGTGCCCATGCGCGCTATTCTGCCCCCTCATCCCGTTTCGACGGAATTCGTCTGCGGCCGGCATCCTCTGGACGCCCTTCCCGAAGCCTCTCTCGCCGGGCACGCCGCCCTTGGCGGACAGGCCGGGGACGCGCTCGTCCCCGACGACGAAGCCTGCTTCGCCCTCTGGGACAAGTACGAGATGCTCGACAACGTGCGGGCGCATTCCCTGCTTGTGGCGCATATCGCCGGAGAGCTGGCGCGCCGCGCCGCGGCGGCGGGCATGCCCGTGAACCCGGACATGGCGCGGGCCTCGGCCCTGCTGCATGATCTGGCCAAGACCTACTGCATCCGGCATGGCGGCAGCCACGCCGTGCTGGGCGCGGGCTGGGTCATGGCGGAAACGCGCAATCCCCTGATCGCACAGGGCGTGCTGCTGCATGTGCACTGGCCGTGGGCCGTGCCCGTGCGCGAGCCGGAGCGCCTGTGCAGTCTCCCCTTTTTCGTGATCTATGCCGACAAGCGGGCCATGCATGATCGTTGCGTTTCCCTTGCGGAACGCTTCCACGATCTGCTGGACAGGTACGGCAGGACGGAAAAGGCCCGTTCCGGCATTGCCGATTCCTACCGGCAGGCCAATCTTATTGAAAGCGCGCTGGAAGCGCATCTGGGGTGCTCTCTGCATGAAGATTCTTTTGATAGCGGGCGGCTGGTCCACGGAGCGTGAGGTTTCGCTTGCCGGGGCGCGCGGTATGGAACGCGCCTTGCGCGAGCGCGGTCACGACGTGACGTTCCTCGACCTGCGCGACAGTTTCGACGTTCTGCTGGAAACGGCGCGCGCTCACGACTTTTCTCTCATCAACCTTCACGGTTCGCCCGGCGAGGACGGACTGGTTCAGGCCATGCTGGATCAGGCGGGCTGCCCCTATCAGGGGTCCGGCCCGGCGGGGTCCTTCCTTGCGCTCAACAAGGCCGCGGCCAAGCAGCTTTTCCGCCTGGCCGGACTGCCCACCGCCGACTGGGAGTTCCTGCCCGCGCCGCCCCCCGGCGACTGGGAGCCGCGCCTGCCCTGGCCCCTCTTTGTGAAGAGCAATACCGGCGGCTCCTCCCTGCGCCTCGGACGGGCCTCCAGCCGCCGGGAGCTGGACGCCCTGCTGGACGAAATTTTCGCCGCGGGCGACTGCGCCCTGCTGGAACCGCGTCTGGAAGGCCGCGAGGTCACCTGCGGCGTGCTGGGCGACCGGGCGCTGCCGCCCATTCTCATCGAGCCCGCCGCCGGGGATTTCTTCGACTATACCAGCAAGTACGCCGCGGGGGGCGCGCGGGAAATCTGCCCCGCCCCGCTGCCCCGGGCCGTTCTGGACGAGGCGGAACGGCTTGCGCTGGCCGCCCACAGGGCGCTGGGCCTTGCGGGCTACAGCCGCACGGACTTCATCCTTTCGCCCGATGACAGGCTGACGATTCTGGAAGTGAACACCCTGCCCGGCATGACGCCGACCAGCCTCGTGCCGCAGGAAGCGGCCGCGATCGGCATGGATTTCGGCGCGCTGCTGGAACGTCTTGTGGAACTGGGGCTGGAGCGGCGCCAGCGGCGGACGTAACGCGTCCGTTTCCGCGCGCCGGCGGGCTCTTCGCGGACAGGGGCCCGAATGAAATGTCCGTTCCGGAAGTTTGCGACCGGAAGCGCCCAGGCGCTTCCGGTCGTTCCTGTTTCGGGGGGCGGGACGGGATTTCTTGACCGGGGAGCGCTCGTGTCCTACTATAAAAAGAAGTACGTTGAGAACGGGAGCGCCGCGAAAATGCAACCGTTGCCGGGAGCGCGGCGCCCCGGGAATGCGACGTCGCGGCGCGTTGCCGTCGTTCGTCTGCAACTGCGGGCGTTCGGCGGGCGGCGTCGCGGCGCGTCTGTATTGCAGCGGCGGATCGGACAATGGATGAAAGGCCGGAACAGGCGGACATGAAATAGCGTCGCGTTGCCCGCGCAGGCTTCCTCCTCGCGCCGGCCGGCGCATGGAGCCTTTCCCGGGCGGCAAGGCGTCGCGCGCCGGGCGAAACGGCGCGTTTCGCGTCGCGGTCTGTTCCGCACAAGAGAAGAAGCACAGCCCGCAATAAGGAACCTTTGATGAACTGGGACTGGGACAAATTACAGGAAAAAAAGAAGAAACAGCAAGGGCGGCCGCGCCCGCAGCGCCCCCTTTTCGGCGATGACGACGACGCGCCCCGGGAAGAGCCCCGCGCCCGGCGGCACGACTTCCGCAAGAAGGACGACGGCGGCGACGGTTTCCGCCTGCCTTCGCTGGGAGCGGGCGGCGGCAAGCTTATCGGCTGGGGCGCGGCGGCGGTGGTCGGCCTGTGGCTCCTGTCGGGGATATATATCGTCAATCCCGACGAGGTCGGCGTGGTGATGCGCTTCGGAAAGTACGACCGGACGGTGGGCCCCGGCCCGCATTACGCCTTGCCCATGCCCATTGAAACCGTCTTCAAGCCGCAGGTTTCCCGCGTGCTGCGGAGCGAAATCAGCGGCGGTGGCGGCAGACTGGCGCGGCGCGACAGCGGCCCTGTCGCCAACGGTATCGACATGCTGACCGGCGATGAAAACATCGTCAACGTCCAGTTCAGCGTGCAGTACAGGATCAAGGACCCTGTGCTTTATCTGTTCAACGTCCTGAATCCCACGGAAATGGTCCGCAGCGCGGCCGAAGCCGCCATGCGCGAGGTTATCGGCAACAACAAGATTGAGTCGGTCATCACCGACGGCAAGCTGCAGATTCAGAACGACGCCGCCGTGCTGCTGCAAAGCCTTCTCGACAGTTACGGCGCGGGCATCAACGTCATTGCGGTGCAGTTCCAGGGCGTCGTGCCGCCGCCGGAAGTTTCCGCGGCCTTCAACGACGTGACCAACGCCCGCGAAAACAAGAACCGTTTCATCAATCAGGCCGAGGCCTACCGCAACGAGCTGCTGCCCAAGGCCAGGGGCGAAGCCGCCGCCATTCTGAACGAGGCCAACGCCTACAAGGCCACGCGCGTCAACCGGGCGCAGGGCGACGCCGCCCGTTTCGAGGCCCTGCTGGAACAGTACCGGCAGGCCCCGAAGGTGACGGAGCAGCGTCTCTATTACGAAGCCATGGAAAACATCCTTCGCGACGCCGCCGACAAGGTGCTGCTGGACGCGGGCGCCGCGGGCAAGATGCTGCCCTATATGGCGCTGCCCGAACTCAGGCAGAATCCCCAGAAGATGGAGAAGCGCTGATGGCCAAGAATCCCCTGACCTATGTCGTCGTCGTTTTTCTGCTTGTCGTGGCGGCCACGCAATGCCTTTTCATCGTGCGCCAGACGGAAAGCGCGCTTGTGCTGCAACTGGGCGAACCCCTGCCCGAGGTCCGCAAGCCGGGCCTGCACGCCAAGCTGCCCTTCATTCAGAACGTCGTGTATTTTGACGCCCGCGTGCTGGAATACGCGGATTTGCGCGCCAGCGAACGCCAGTTCTTCACGGTCGATCAGAAGGCCATCAAGCTGGACAGCTACGCCCGCTGGCGCATTGTGGAGCCCCTGCGCTTCTATACCTCCATGCGGAGCATCGATCAGGCCCTGGCGCGCATTGACGACGTGGTCTTTTCCCAGCTGCACGCCATGGTCGGCACCTATACGCTGACCGAGGTGGTTTCTTCCCATCGCGCGGCCATCATGAAGGACGTGTGCGAAAAGGTGACCGCTCTGATGCGGCCTTTCGGCATCGAGGTGCTGGACGTCCGCATCAAGCGCATGGATTTCCCCGAGCAGAACCGCAGCGCCATTGTGGAACGCATGCGTTCCGACCGCGAGCGCGAAGCCAAGAAGTACCGTTCCGAAGGCGAGGAAGAAAGCACGCGCATCCGCTCGGAAGCGGATCGCCAGAAGGCCGTCATCCTTGCGGAAGCCCGGCGCGACGCCGCCGTCATCCGCGGCCGGGGCGACGCCGACGCGGCGGGCATCTATGCCCAGGCCTTCGGCAAGGCGCCGGAATTCTATTCCTATCAGCGCTGGCTGGAAGCTCTGCAAACCTCTTTCCGGGAGCGGAGCCGCATCGTCATTTCCAGCGAACAACCCATGTTGCGACAGCAGCATTGAAAATTCCGTTTACGCGATATGTCGATCGAAACGCTTGCGGATCGGCGTGCCGCGCAATGAACGCGCGTTCGACGCGCCAACAGTTACAGGCTGACGGGGGGACCCATGCCCGATTTCAATGATATTTATGAACGTATGCGAATGGCCACGGGGTGTCGCACCCAGATGGAGCTGGCCGACGTGCTGGAAATCCGACAATCCAGCATTTCGGACGCAAAACGCCGGGATTCCGTTCCCGGCGACTGGTACATGAAACTTTTTGATCGCTTTGGACTGAATCCCGACTGGCTCAAGCAGGGCGTTGGCCCGCTTTACCTGCGCGCCAACGGCCAGTACGGAGCGTTCGACGCCTCGGCCGGCCTCTCGGAACAGGCCGCGGCCTTCGGCGAACCGCGCACCAAGGGGCAGCTCGTTTCCGTGCAGGACATGCGCTGCGACTACAGCGACCGCAAGGCCCGTCCGGTTCTGAGCTCGCATCGTTCCGTCTGCCTGCCCATGTCCTGCCTGCGCGAAAAGACCGTCGTGCTGGAAATGGCCGGCGACAACATGCGTCCCGTCATGGCCGCCGGCGCCCTTCTGGGAGTGGACACCGGAGACACCAGCGTGGTTTCCGGCAAGATCTACGCCCTGTTCGCGCCGCATGAAGGCCTGATAATCCGGCGCATCTTTCTGGACGAGGCGCAGACCTGCTATCTGCTCCGTTCCGAAGCGACGGAATTCCCGGAAACGCATCTGCAACCCGACATCCTGGCGAAACGCATGTTCGGACGCGTCGCCTGGGTCTTTCAGGAGCTGGCATGAAACGCTCTCCCATCTTCCTTCTGGCCGTACTGCTGGGATTTCTGGGGAGCGGCTGCTCCGCTTCCTCGTCCGGGCCGACGGACGACGTGGCCGCGCCCGGAACGGTGCTGACCGAACCCCCGGCGCGCGCGACGCCGCAGGATGACGGGGTGCAGGGGCGCGACCTGCCCGGCGCCAATATCGATCCGGCCGTGCTGCGGCAGCCCGCGCCGGTCGCGGCGCCGCCCGCGAGCTCGCTGAAGCCCGTTTCTCCCCGGCAGACTTCCGCCGCGCGTCCGGCGGCCGCCCCCGCGACGCCCGCGACGGCGACCGCCTCCGACCCGTGGCGCCCGCTGGCGCAGCGGCTGGCGCGGGACGGCGTTTCCGGGCCGAGGATCGACGCGCTTCTGGCGACCCTGCCCGCAACGCCCACCCAGTCGCCCATGGGCCGCAAGATCAACGCCCTGTACCAGCGCCGTTTTTTCCCGAAACCGCCGTCGAAGGCGCCGGCGGCCAGGTATTACAAGGGCGTGCTGACGGAAGCCAACGCGCAGGCCTGCCGCGATTTTCTCGCGGCCAACGCCGATGCCTTCGACACGGCTGAACGGGTCTACCAGGTCCCGAGGCATATCGCCGTCGCCCTGCTCTTCGTGGAAACGCGGCTGGGCAAGGTGCTGGCCGACGTCAAGGAAAACGCCTTCTACACGCTGGCGAGCATGGCCGTGACGCGGACGCCGGAAAGCATCGACGACTGGCTGCCAAAGATGAAGGATCACGAAAAGCATCGCGACTGGTTCTCCCAGACCATGCCCAAGCGGGCGGACTGGGCCTACAAGGAAACCAAGGCCCTGCTCGTCTACATGGCGCGCGAGGGCATTCAGCCCGATCAGCTGCCGAGTTCCGTCTATGGCGCCGTGGGGCTGTGCCAGTTCATGCCCTCCAATATCGACGTCTACGGCGCGGACGGCAACGGCGACGGGCGCGTCAATCTCTTCGAGATTCCCGACGCCGTGGCCAGCCTTGCAAACTATCTGTACAAGCACGGCTGGAGGGCGGGCATCGACCGCGCCCGGCAGCACAAGCTGCTCATGGCCTATAACCATTCCAGCGTCTACGCCAACACCATTCTTGCCCTTGGCGACATGGTGGAGGGCCGGCCCGTAAGTCAGGCATAGGCCGTCCGCCTTCTCTCCCGGCAGGCGGCCGGGGCGCGCCGCCAGTCATTCCGAAGGGTTGCCGCAAAGCGGCTATCCTGCCGCCTGCCGGGGCTTGACAGCGTGAAGCCCGAACGCTATGCAGGGAGTGCGACGACCGTCGCGTCGGCAGGGCGTCAGACCTTTGCCGGCATCATACTTCTGGAGGAAGACAATGGGCTATAATGTGAATGTCGATACCGACAAGTGCGTGGGCTGTGGTGAGTGCGTGGACGTGTGCCCCGTGGAAGTGTACAAGATCGAAGACGGCAAGTCCGTGCCCGAGAACGCCGAAGAGTGCCTGGGCTGCGAATCCTGCGTGGAAGTGTGCGAAACCAACGCCATTTCCGTTGAAGAACAGTAGTCGTCTCTTCAGGGGCGCCGTCAGGGCGGACTCCTGAGAGTTTTCGGTGCCGCCGGGTGCGAGAAGCGCCTGGCGGCACTTTCATAACGGCGCGCCCCCCGTCCCGGGCTCGGGCGCACGGAAAAAGGCATGATACCCGATCTCACTCCCATCTTTCAGGAATACGAACGTCTTCGCGGCGGCGCCGACGCGCTTTTTGAAAAGATTCGCAGCGACTATCCGTCCTGCGTCGCCTGCAAGGAAGGTTGCAGCGACTGCTGTAACGCCCTCTTCGATCTGCCGCTGGTCGAGGCCATGTACGTCAACAGGGCCTTTGCCGC
This sequence comes from uncultured Desulfovibrio sp., assembly GCA_944324555.1. GTDB lineage: Bacteria > Desulfobacterota > Desulfovibrionia > Desulfovibrionales > Desulfovibrionaceae > Desulfovibrio. The sequence goes on along the minus strand of CALUWU010000151.1, from coordinate 21,407 downwards.
AAAATTTGATTACGGCCCCGAACGCTCGGCCATTCTGGCGCGCTCCTCGGAGACGGATCGGCGGCTGACCCGCATCAAGCGCGATCTCTTCCGCGCCGAAAAGGCGGGAGAGGCTCCGGAAAAGATCATGGAAGACGCCGCGCGGCTCAAGGCGCGCTGCCCCCTTCTGGACGACAATGATCGCTGCGCGCTCTACGAGGCGCGCCCCATTACCTGCCGCGTGTACGGCGTTCCCACCGCCATCGGGGGGCGCGGGCACGTCTGCGGTCTGGCGTCCTTTGAAAAGGGCGCGGCGTATCCCACGGTGTTCATGGACAAGATATACGAACGCCTCGACGCGTTGAGCCGCGATATTCAGCAGGCCGTCGGCAGCCGCTTCACCGAGCTGCATGAAGTTTACGTGCCCCTGTCCATGGCCCTGCTGACGAGCTACGATGAAACCTATCTGGGCATCGGCCCGGCCCCGCGCGAAAAGGCCTGACGCCCTCCCCTTCCGCGCCCGGACGTCTCGGCGGCGTCGCGCGTGCGGGGCGCGATTTTCGGATTTCTACAAGGAGATTTTCCATGCCGCACCTGTTCGGCTCCATTCCGGCGACGGTCTTTCGCGACGGCACGCCGCAGCGGCTCACCGACGAGCAGGCGGAACAGAAACGCCAGATCTACGAGCGCATGAATCCCCGTCGGCGCAAGTTCGTGGATCGCATCGGTTATGACAACTGGGACCCCTTCCAGAAGCCCAATGATCCGCTCGACCTGCGAATGGACGTGACCAAGCGCACCACGCAGCAGCTGGTGCGCGAATTCTTGCAGCAGGCGGCCAGGAAAGGCCAGTACAGCAACGATTACGCCCGAGGCGCGCTTGAGTGCGCGCTGGGGGTGGTAAACCGGGACGAAAAATACCTGGGCACGCTCGACTTCTGCCTCTGGTATCGCGACCTCCTGAAAAAGGAAGGACACCTCCTATGAAAGAACGTTACGACGATATTGACGAATACATCGCCGACCTCAAGAGCGAGATCGAGGCCAACGATCAGTGCGCCACGCACTACTACAATCTTGGCCTGGCCCTGCTGAGCAAGCGCGATTTCGTGGGGGCGGAAGGCGCGCTGCTTCAGGCCGTCCGCAATTCGCCCCACCTTGCCGAAGCCTATGTGCAGCTCGGCGGCATCTGCCTGGAGCGCGGCGATCTGGACGGCTGCCTGCGTTACAATGAAGAGGCCGCCAACTGCCGCGCCAAGTTCCCCGTGCCGTGGAGCAATATCGCCTTCGTCCATTTGCAGCGCGGCAACCCCGACAAGGCGATCACGGCTCTCAACAAGGCGCTGAAATGGGACCCCGATTTCGTGCAGGCCCAGAACGCGCTGGCCACGGCCTATTTCATGAAGGGCGAACTTGACGCCTGCGAAAAGCAGTGCAAGGCCATCATCGAGAAGCATCCCGGTTTTGCCCCGGCCTGGAACAATCTGGCCCTGTGCCATCTTGATCAGGGCAGGATTGCCGAAGCCCGCGAAGCCGCGGACAAGGCCGCGGAGCTGGGTTTTGAAGTGCCGCAGGGGCTGCTGGAGGAACTGGCGGCCCACGAGGCCTGATATCCGGGGGAGGCGACTCCCCCTTTTTTTGCCGGCGACGCCGCGAGTTCTTCCGGCGGCGCGTTGCGGCGCGAAGGTCCCCCGCGTGCGAACAGGATTTCGCGCGCGGGGGACCTTCGTATGAGTTATGAAAAAACGTCTATCTTTACTTGTCAGTACATTATGTGCGGGTTTTGGGGAAGATGGGGGAGCTTGAGGGGGAAGAAACCCCTTTTTGCCGCGAGCAAAAGGGGTTTCTTCCCCCTCAAGAAAACCGTAATGAGTCCTGAGCCTGGAGCATTTTCAGTTTATACGGCCTGTCGTTTCGCGGACTCGCTTTGGGCCGGGCGGCGGAAATCAGTGCGCGCCGGAACTGAAGCGGAGCCAGCCGGCAAGGCTGACGAGACCGGCGATGCAGGTCACGCCCCCCATGGCCGCCACGCCGTCGCCCCAGAAGGGCAGGCCGCACAGAAACATGGAGAGACTGCCGAACAGCAGCCCGCCGCTGTTGATGAGGGCGGTCATGGCGCCCGTGTCCGTGGAGAGCTGATTGAGCATGAGCACGGTGGACGGGGGGCGGGTGGCGCTGGAACAGAAGCTGACGGGCGCGCACAGCAGGGCGAAGGCGGCGGGATGCCAGCGCCCCATGAGCAGCAGCGCGACCCCGGCCGCCGCGATGCAGCCCAGGAAGACGGTGAAGAAACGGCGTCCGGGCCAGCCTGAGAACCATCGTTCGTAGCAGAGGGGGCCGAAAAGGCTCATGGCGGCGTTGAGGGCGAAGAACAGGCTGTAGGCCTGGGGCGAGACGCCGAACATGCCCTGATAGACATAGGAGGACACCGCCAGAAACGCCATGAAGGGCATGCAGACGATGGAAAAGATCAGGAGCAGGCGGGAAAAGCCGGGTTGGCGCAGGACGTAGACGATGCGGGAGAGCATCTTTGCCGGGCCGCCCTCGGTGCGCGTCTGTATGGTTTCCCGCAGCATCAGGCAGCCCGCGCCCGCAAGCAGGCCGCAGGCCGCAAGGCAGACGAAGATGCCGCGCCATGAGGTGACGGTCAGCAGCAACCCGCCGACGACCGGGGCCAGCATGGGGGCAAGAATGGTGATTGTCTGAATCCAGGCAACCACCCTTGCCATGAGCGGCCCGCGCAGCACGTCCTTGACTATGGCCAGCGACATGGCGCTGACGCCGCCGCTGCCAACGGCCTGAACGGCGCGCCAGAAAAGCAGGCTTTCAATGGAGGGCGATAGCGCGATGGCGATGCTGGAGACAACGTAGAGCGCGGACCCCGCCATGAGGACGGGCCGGCGCCCCGCCTTGTCGCTGTAAGGGCCCCAGAAGAGCATGGACAGGGCGAAGAGCAGCAGAAAGCAGCTTATACTCAGGCTGGAGAGGGCGTCGGTGGTGTGGAGGGAGGCGGCCATGCCGGGCAGGGCCGGAAGGTACATGTCCGTGGACAACGGCGCGAAGGCGCTGAGAAAGGCAAGGTAGACAATGAGCCAGCGATTTCCCGGGGCAAAGACATGACGGGGCATGACGAGACATCCTTTTTCGGTACGGGTGAACGAGCCGCGCGACAGGCGGCGCGCGGCGACCGAATGGGGATGTGCGGGAAAGAGCGCGTCCGCGCCGGCTGCGGGGACGCCGGAAGCATGGAGCGCGAACCATGCCGCGCGGCGTTGCGCGTCGCCGCGCGGCATGGGGAAAGCGGAGTTTTTTTGATGCAGGCGTCGCCGGAAGCGGAACCTATCTGGGTTCGATGACTTCCTGCCCGCCCATGTAGGGAACGAGCGCCTTGGGAATAATTACGCTGCCGTCCTTCTGCTGGTAATTTTCGAGAATGGCGGCCAGGGTGCGTCCGGTGGGCAGGCCGGAGCCGTTGAGCGTATGGACGTAGGCCGTCTTGCCGCCCTTGGGCCGGAAGCGGATATCCGCGCGACGCGCCTGGAAGTCCTTGCAGTTGGAGCAGGACGAGATCTCGCGGTAGGTATTCTGGGCGGGAAGCCAGACTTCCACGTCGTAGGTCTTGGTGGAACCGAAGCCCAGATCGCCCGTGCAGAGAGAGATGACCCTGTAGGGCAGCTCCAGCAGTTCCAGCAGACGGCGGGCGTGCCCCACCATGATTTCCAGCTGATTCATGCTGTCGTCGGGGTGGGCGAAGCGAACCATTTCAACCTTGGTGAACTGATGCAGGCGGATAAGGCCGCGCGTGTCCTTGCCCGCGGCCCCGGCTTCGGAGCGGAAGCAGGGCGTGGCCGCGCAGTAGGCGCGGGGCAGATCGCTTTCTTCCAGCACTTCCCCCGCGTGCAGGTTCGTCAGCGGCACTTCCGCGGTGGGAATGAGGTAGTAGTCCCATGCGGGCATCTTGAAGAGATCTTCCTCGAACTTGGGAAGCTGGCCCGTGCCGGTCATGGTCGCGCGGTTGACCATGAAGGGCGGGCAGACTTCGATATAGTCCTCGCGCAGCGTATGCTGATCGAGGAAGAAGTTGATCAGCGCGCGATCCAGACGCGCGGCCCAGCCCATGTAGACGGCAAAGCGGCTGCCCGCCAGCTTGGCGGCCCGGTCGAAGTCAAGACCGTTCAGGGCCGTGCCTACTTCCCAGTGCTGCCTGGGTTCAAAATCGAAGGCGCGCGGCTCGCCCCAGCGCAGCCGCTCGGGATTTTCCGTTTCGTCCTTGCCCACGGGCGTGCTTTCGTCGGGGATGTTGGGCACGCCCATGAGCCATTCTTCCACGGCGGCTTTGGCGGCGGCGGTTTCCGCGTCCAGCGCCTTGATGCGATTCGACAGCTCGCCCAGTTCGGCCATCATGTGCGAGGCGTCCTTGCCTTCGCGCTTGAGCTGGGCGACTTCGCGGGAGGCCGCGTTCTGCTTCTGCTTCAGGGCTTCCACTTCGGCCAGCAGGGCACGGCGACGACCGTCCAGCTTGAGAAATTCGTCCACGCTCAGGGAAGAATGGCGGTCGGCCAGGGCCTTTGCCAGCAGTTCGGGATTTTTCTGCACCAGTTTCAGGTCAATCATGGATGCGCTCCTACGGCATTTTCTGTCCGGTCGCCGGCCGCGCGCGTCGCGCGGCCGGCCCCGACGACGCTGCACGGTATCATTCACTCCCCTTGCCTTGCAAGACGGCAAAGGAACGTATATAGATATTCTCTGGACTTTTGATAAACTCTAAACCAACGTGTGAGATGATCATGAAACTGACCCGCATTGCGCCGCTTTTTGTCCTGTCGTTGGCCCTGCTGCTTTCGGCCTGCGGCCCGAGCAATACCGTCCGCCTGCTGCCGTTGCCTCAGCCCGGCGTGTCGGTACTGCCCGCGCCCAATGCGCCGCGCATCAGCGTTGTTCCCTTCGAGGACAAGCGCATGGACGCCAATCTTGGCACGCGCCGTGACGGTTCCGCTTTCGTGGCGACCGAAGATGTGGCCCAGTGGGTCAGCCGCGGACTTGCCGACGAGCTGACGCGCGCCGGCCTGCAGGTCTCCTACGCGCTGACGCCCGGCCAGGCCCGCAGCGGCAATCCCGACTACATCATTACCGGCAAGCTGGAAGAGGTCTGGATCAAGGAAGTGTCGTCCACGGAACTGACGACCGGCATGCGCGCGACCTATGTCCTCGCCAGCCGCGGCGGCAAGGTCATGAGCGAAACCCTCACCTCCGGCCAGAGCCGCAACGGCCTGCCCGGCGGCTCCGTGGCCGATGATCTTATGCGTCAGACCATGCTCGATCTCGTGCAGCCCATGGCCGCCAAGATCAAGCAGTCCGTGGCCCGCTAGGGTCGGGACGCATTGTCTGGCTGAACTTCCCGCCGTTTCCGCATGAACGCTTCCGACGCCCGCCGCATCCCCCCGCGCCTCTTCACGACGCGCGCCGGACGCGGCGGGCGCCGGCGTTTCCGGCGCGCCTTTCTTGCGCTTCTTGTCTTGTGTCTGACCGTTTCGACGGTCGCGGCGGCGCCGTTCGAGCCTGTGAGCCTGCGGATCGTCCTGCCGGAAGCGTCGGGAGCCGTCTGCCGGGAGGCGCTGTTCCGGCGGGCCGTCGCCCGGGGCTGGCTGCACGCGCTGGAGCTGGCGCTGCCCCGCCTGCCCGGTTCCTTCCCCGAAAATTTTGGTCTTGCCCCGATTGCGGCGGCAAGCGACTTCTTTCTGGAGCCAAACCGCGTGTGCGAACCCGCGGAAGCCGCCGGCGGGCTGGAGCTGGACGGGGCGCCGTCCATGTGCCGCCTTCGTCCCGACGGCGTGACGCTTACCCTGCGCGCGCTTCCCGACGCCGGGGCGCGCGCGGCGCGCCTGCAGGCCGATACCGACCGGGCCCTTGCCTGGCGGCGGCTTTTGCAGGAGGCGGAAGAGGCGGCGCGGCGCGTCGACGCCGCCGCCGATACGGAATCGCTGCGCGCTGCGGCGTCCGCTCTGGAAGCGCTGCTTGGCGACGTGCGGCGTCTGCTGCTGGACGCCTCCGACGGCTGGCTGGCCGGAGCGCAGGACATGCCCCGGCTTGAAGAACTGGTCGCCGCCGCGCCGGAAAGCGCCCTTGCCCGCCTCATGCTGGCCGAAGCCCGTCTGCGCGCCGGTCTGCCCCAGCAGTGCGTGGAGGCGGCCTCGGCGGCCCTGCGGCTTGCGCCGGATCTTGCGCGGGCGCGCTATGTGCGGGCTCTGGCCCACTGGCGTCTGCAGCAGCCCGCGCTGGCGGAGGAAGATCTTGACGCCGCCCTGCGCGCCGCGCCGGCTCCGGTCGGCTCTCTGGCGCACGACGGGCGCCGCCGGGACATCCTGCGGGCGCGGGGCGCCCTGCGGATGCTGCGCGGCAATGAAGCCGGCATGTGCGAGGACCTGACGGCGGCCTGCGCGCTGGGCGACTGCGAAGGGCTGGCCGCCCTGCGCGGACGCGGGCGCTGCCTGCCGCCCGACGGCGCGCCCGAAACCTTCCCCGAAGCGCCGCCGCCGCGCCTGCCCGTGCCGGAAGGCGTGGAAGCGCGCCGCGACGTGCCGCTCTGGCCTCCGGTCACGCCGGAGACGGCCCGGGCCGCTTCGCGCGTCGTGCCCGTGCGCGTGCGGGTTCTTCCCGATCCCTTTGTCTTTTCTCCGAGGCCTTGATGCGCGACCCCCTTGTGAAAGTTTACGGCCATGTGTATCCCGCCGACGCCTCTCTGGAGACGGCCCTGCGCGCGGCCCTGGCGGACGCCCTGCCCGACAGCGACGACGAGCCCCTGCTGGATCGCGTCGGCGACATGCTGCGTATTTCCTTTGAAGGCAGCTACTTTCCCGAGGAGGAGGTCGTCGCCGCGCTGCGGGCGGCGGCCGGAACGCTGCAAGGCAAGATGGACGTCATTGATCTTGAAGGCTGGCGGCTGACGCGGCATTCCTTCCACGACGGCGAACTCCGCTCCCGCGTCGCGCCGCTCAACAATGTTCTGGATTATTCCGGGCATTAGGCTCAGGACTCATTACGTTTTGTTTTGAGGGGGAAGAAACCCCTCAAACTTTCCCATCTTCCCCAAAACCCGCGCATAACGCGCCGAGGGTAAAGATGGACGTTGTTGTAATATATGAATATTTTATTTTTATCTGTTATCCCGCAAGAAAACGGCTCTTGATATGAGTCCTGACCCTGGGGTCTGTTAACACTAGAGCGTTTCACCTTTGAAAAAGGTGAAACGCGAGGCGGCGGCGCGCCGCTGCCCGTCGTGCGGAAAATCAAAGACACGATTGAGGAGAAATTTTCATGAAGCAGGAAACGGTCGTCGTGAAGTTCGGCGGTCACGCCATGGACAAGGAAGATTTGTGCGCGGCCTTCGCGCGGGACGTGACGCGCCTGCAGGGCGAGGGCGGGCGAATGGTCGTGGTGCACGGCGGCGGCCCGCAGATAGGCGCGCTCCTGCAGCGTCTGCATATCGAGAGCCGTTTCGAGAAGGGGCTGCGCGTGACGGACGAGGCGACCATGGAGGCCGTGGAAATGGTTCTGTGCGGCCAGGTCAACAAGAACGTGACCGCGCGTCTGGCGGCGGCGGGATGCCGGGCCGCCGGCGTCAGCGGGCGCGACGGCGGCCTGCTGCGCGCGCGGATTCGGGACGCCGCCCTTGGTCTGGTGGGCGATATTGAGGCGGTGGACGCTTCTCTGCTTGCCTGCCTGCTTGAAGGCGGCTTTGTTCCCGTGGTCGCGCCGGTGGCTTCCGGGGCGCAGGGGCAGGCGCTCAACGTCAACGCCGATACGGCCGCGGGCGCCGTGGCGGGCGCGCTGCGCGCCGACTGCTTCGTGCTGATTTCCGACGTTCCGGGCGTGCTGGACGCCGACCGGCGCCTGCTGCCGCGTCTTGACCGGGCGGACGTGGCCCGCCTGATTGAAAGCGAGGTCGTCAACGGCGGCATGATTCCCAAGGTGCAGTCCTGCCTGCACGCGCTGGACAAGGGCTGCGGGCGCGCGCTGATTCTTGACGGGCGTCAGCCTTCGGCCCTGCTGCGCTGCCTGCGCGACGGGGAGCCGCTGGGAACCGTCATTGAAAATTGACGGCGCGCGCCGGCGGTCGTACTTGACAAGCGCCGTCCCGCTTCGCTAGAGTGTTGCCAAGCCGGGCGGCGGCTGCACTGCCAACCCCGTCAGGTTCGAAAGAAAGCAGCGGTAACAGATGTTGCCGGGTGCCCGGCCCACAGAAACCGCGAACAGCAATGTTCGCGGTTTCTTTTGTTCTTCGGGGCGCGCCCCGGGGAGAGCTACCAGAACGTATGGTACCCGTCGACCTGCACGGCAATGTTGGCAAGCAGGCAGGCGCCCTCGCGGGCGGGCCACAAGGTAAGGGGATTGATGTTCATCTGCGTGAGGTGGCGGAGGCAGTCCTGGGCCGTGCGGCGCGTAAAGGGAATCTTGATCCGCACAAGGTTTTCGTCGTCCTCGCAGCCGTTGGCCATAAGCCAGTCTTCCAGCGTCACGCCGTACGGCGTCTTGGTGAAAAAGGCGCTCTGGCTGGTCAGGCGGAAGGTAATGGCCTGATAGGGATAGAAGGCGTCCACGCATTTGCGGGCGCATTCCTGAGCATAGCGATCGGGGTCGTGCTCCATGATGTGGGAGCGAAGCCGGGTGTTGATGTGATCCAGCGGCGGCAGGCCCCAGATGCAGATGAAGGACGCCCGGCTTTCGTCAAAGCTGCAAAAGCGCCGCACCGCGAAATAGAGCGCCACATAGGGCGAGGCCGTCCAGCTGAGCAGCGGCGTATGCAGGCCGTGCTGCTGGCCGAGCGCCCACCAGTCGTTGTCCTGACGCCTCCGGCTCAGGGCCAGTTCCAGCGCCTCGTCCAGCTGACCGCGCATCAGGTAGCGAAAGCGTTCCAGATGTTCGTAGGCCTTGGCTTCCCGTTCGTTATAGGGAGCTTCCGCGGGAAAACAGCGATCAAAGGCGGAAAGCAGGGGCCAGTCTTCCCGGCGCTGACCCCGCCAGACGTAGGAGCCGCGTCCGTTCAGGGGTTCGGAAAACGATTCCCAGCCGTCCAGCGTCAGCGTTCTTATGCCGTGTGCAAAATCTTCGGAACTCATGTGTGCCCTCTTGTCAAAATAGAGCTTTCGATGGAGAAATCGGCATTCTCTATATATCATAAATAACATTTTGTAAAAAGGAAAGCGATATTTCTAACTTCTATAAAATATTCCATTGTGCATTGCATCCCGAAGGCCGGACGCATGAAAGCTCCGCCGGGGGCGCCCGGCCGGCGCTTGCCATTGCGTCTTTCGGGGGGTAGAGCATTTTTCCTTTGAAAACGGCGAAACGCGAGGCGGCGGCGCGCCGCCCGGCCCGAAGCGAGCGGAACACCGCGTTTTTTCAGTAAAACTACAGGCCGTATGGTTTGAAGCGCAATGCGTTTCAAGCTGAAAACGCTCTGGAGCGGCCTTGCGTTCGGGAGACCGCAAGGAAAGAACATGCGGGTCATGCCGACGAAACCCGAGGAAAGAATCATGAAGAACTTGCCGACGCCTTCCGCGAAGCTGCAGGGGGCCGCCGCCCTGGGCGCGGCCCCCGTGCCCCGGCTTCTGTTCAGCTATTCGCTGCCCGCCATTGCGGGAATGATTGCGGTTTCCCTCTACAATATTGTCGACAGCATCTTTATCGGCAGGTGGGTCGGGCCGGACGCGCTGACGGCGCTGGGCGTGGCCTTTCCGCTGATGAACGTGGCCTTTGCCTTCGGCATGCTTCTGGGCGTCGGCGGGGCCGCCGTCTGCTCCATCCGCATGGGCGCGAAGGATATGGACGGCGCGCGGCGCGTCCTTGGCAACGTCGCGGTCCTTAACGTGATCGTCGGCGCGCTTTTCTGCCTTGCGGGCTCCCTCGCGCTTGAGCCCGCCCTGCTGCTGTTTGGCGCCAGCGACCGGACTCTCGAACCGGCGCGCGATTTCATGCAAGTCTTTTTGTTGTCGCTGCCCATCGGTTACAGCATGTTCAATCTGACCCACATCATGCGGGCCAGCGGCTACCCCTACAAGGCCATGTCGGCGCTGGTGCTGACGGTCGTCTGCAACGCCCTCTTTGCGCCCGTCTTCATCAAGGCGCTGGGCTGGGGGATTTTCGGCGCGGCGCTGGCCACGCTGTGCGCGCAGGCCGTCGGGCTGCTCTGGGTGCTGCGGCATTTTTGCGCGGCCTCGTCGTCCCTGTGCTTTTCGCGGGGCTTCTGGGGGCTGCGCCTTCAGGCGGTCAGGGCCGTTCTTGCCATCGGGCTTGCGCCCTGTCTGATGAATCTCTGCGCCTGCGCCGTGGTGGGCGTCATCAACCTTGCCCTGCGGGAACACGGCGGCGACGCCGCCATCGGCGCGTTCGGCGTCATCAACCGGGTTCTTTTTCTCTTTGTCATGGTTGTCATGGGGCTGGCGCAGGGCATGCAGCCGGTGCTTGGCTACAACTTTGGCGCGCGGCGGCCTTCGCGCGTGCGCGAGGCGCTCCGGCTGGGCATTGCGGCCGGCACCCTGGTGACGAGCGCGGGCTGTCTGGCGGCGGAGCTCTTCCCCGGCCTCATTGTGTCGCTCTTTTCCGAGAGCGGTCCCCTCGCCGAGCATGCCGTGCGCGGCCTGCGCCTGTGCGCGCTGGCCATGCCGGTCGTGGGCGCGCAGGTCATTATCAGCAACTTTTTCCAGTCCGTCGGGCGCGCGGGTCTGTCGGCCTTTCTGGCGCTGTCGCGGCAGTGCGTCTATCTGATTCCCTGCGTGCTTGTCGCGCCGCGCTTTCTGGGGCTGGACGGCGTCTGGCTGGCGATACCCATTTCCGACGCGCTGGCCTTTGTCACCTGTCTGCTGGTGTTTTACTGGTCGCGGCGGGAGCTCTGGGGCGTGCGTCTGATTCGTTGGGAACATCGCTGAACGCGGCGGGAACCCGGGCCCGTCTGTTGCGGTTCGCGGCGCATTCTTTTATATGTAGCGAGATATGCTTTTCGGCAAATACCACATAGTCATTTTCAAGGAAGGCTCCAGCGGCAGCCGCAACGTTCGCATGCGGGGCTGGTTCGGCGTCTTCGTCGTGCTTGTCGTCGCGGCGGTGGCGGCGTGCAATGTCTGGCTCTGGCGCGAATGGCTGCAAAACCGGCATCTGCGTTCGGAGCTGGCCGAAAGCAGCCGCCTGCTTGAGGAGCAGCGCCGGCAGCTCAGCGGCATCAGCGGGCGCATCGACGAGATCTCCGACGATCTGGAGCGCGTTCGCAATTTTGACGCCAAGCTGCGAATCATGATGAACATGGAGAAGGATGCGCCCGAAACCGGGGGGCCGGCCTCCTCTTCCTTCGCGCGCGCCTATGTGCCCATGCACCGGCAGGAGCTGGCCGTCCGCAAGATTCAGGAGTTTCTTTCCTCGTTGCAGGAAAGCGCCCGCCTGGAAGAGGTCCTGCAGCAGGACCTGCTGCGGGCCCTGCGGGAACACAAGGATACTCTGGCCTCTCTGCCGACCATCTGGCCCGCGCAGGGATTCATTTCCTCCGCGTTCGGCAGCCGCAGCTCGCCCTTTGGCGGGGGACGGGTGCAGTTCCACAAGGGCATAGACATCAGCGCCCGCAGCGGCACCCCCATTGTCGCCACGGCGGAAGGCACGGTGCAGCTGGCCGGGCGCGACGGCGCCTACGGCAACAGCGTGGAAGTGAATCACGGTTCGGGAATCGTCACCAAGTACGCGCACATGCAGCGCTTTCTCGTGGAGCGCGGGCAATGGGTGCGGCGCGGGCAGGTCATCGGCTACGTGGGCATGACCGGCCGGGCGACCGGGCCCCATCTGCACTACGAGGTGCGGCTGAACGGCGTGCCCGTCAATCCCATGCGCTATATCCTGGATTGATCAGGTTCGGAATTCCGTCTTTGCGGGGATGGTCGGGCGGCCGATCTCCCCGCGAAACCGTCTTGCCCGTCGCGCGGCCCGGCCGCGCCGGAAAGGAGAACCGTCATGGACGCCCTGCATTGCATTGCCAGCCGTCGTTCCTGTCGCGCCTATGAGGATCGGCCCGTGCCCGCGGAGACTGTCGACGAACTGCTGCGCCTCGGCACGAAAGCCGCGACAGGCTCCGGCATGCAGCCCTGGGGTTTTGTCGTGCTGGAAGGCCGGGAACGTATCCGCGCCCTTTCGGACGAGATCAAGGCATGGCTGACGCCCCGTCTGGAGGAAGAACCCTGGCTGAAGCAATATGAGGAATGGCTGCGGCGCGATTCCTACAATATCTTTTACGACGCGCACACGGTCATTGCCATATACGGCGATACGACTTCGCACTGGCATGTTTACGACGGCAGCCTGTGCGCCTCCAACATCATGCTGGCCGCGCACGCGCAGGGGCTTGGCGCCTGCTGGATCGGCTTTGCCGAATCCTTCATGAACAGGAGCGACGTCAAGGCCCGCTACGGCGTGCCGGAGACGTATCGTCAGGTCGGCGTCCTGAGCCTCGGCTTTGCCCGGGGGCGTCTGCCGGAAGCGGAGCGGAATCCCCCGCGCGTCTTCTGGCGCGGCTAGCCGGAATTTCGACGAAAAAAAGGGCGGCGATGCTCTTCGCATCGTCGCCCTTTTGTCGCCATGACCGCGCCGTCGCGTCAGGCCAGCCGGAGCAGCATGCCGCCGCAGGCCACGAGTACGACGGCCAGCGCCCGCAGCGCGGAAAAGCTCTCGCCCAGAAAGGCGACGCCCAGCAGCATGCCGAAGATGACGGACGTTTCGCGCAGGGCGGCGACCAGTGCGATGGGCGCCTGCGTCATGGCCCAGATGGCGATGCCGTAGGACGCCAGCCCGCAGACGCCGCCGGAAATGCCGGGAACCGCGCGACGGCGCAGATAGCGCAGGTAGTCCGCGCCGTTTCGCCAGAGAATCAGGGCGTGCAGCGGAAAGATATTGAGAACGAATATCCAGCAGGCATAACCGATACTGTCGCCGCTATGCTGGGCGCCGAAACCGTCGGCCAGGGTATAGCCCATGATGACGACCGAGGTCCGCAGCGCGAGGAACATGCCGCGTCTGCCGGGGGGGCGGCGGCCCAGCGCGAGGCAGCCGATGCCCGCGCAGATGGTCAGCAGCCCGACCCAGCCGAGAAGGGTCAGGGGCGCGCCCCAGATCGCCATGAAAAGAGCCGTCAGCAGGGGCGCCGTTCCGCGCATGATGGTATAGCCCACGGAAAGGTCCATTTCCCTGTAGGCGGCGGAAATACAAATATAATAGGTAAGGTGGCAGAGGCAGGACAGGCACAGCAGCGGCCATGCCTCCGGCGCGGGAAAGGAGACGAAGGGGACAAGAAAGAGCGCCCCCAGTCCTCCGCCGAGGCAGTTCATGGCCGATTCATAGAGCTTGTTCTGCCCCCCCTTGACGATGCTGTTCCAGGAAGCGTGCAGCAGGGCCGCCAGCAGTACGGGAAGAATGAGGGAAAGCGACATGAGGCCTGTTCCTTGTGGGAATGGTTCGACCAGAAGGGGGAAAGGGCCTTTTTCCTGTGGAAAAAATTCCCTTTCCCCCTTTTCCGGGCGCGGAGCCGTCGTCGCAAGGCGGCCCTTGCGCGCGCATTGCGTTGTTGCGATCGCTCGCGTACCGTAAGCCCGGCGCGCGGCGCCGGCGGGACGAACGCGGCGTTATGTGTACTGCGGTTCCATTTCCTTGACGATCTGGAAACATTTCATGGCCTTGGCCGTGCCCGCAATGCCTTCGTACTTCTTGACGCCGGCAACGGTGCAGGGCAGCAGGTCTTCCACGTCGGTGTCGAGCACAAGCACGTCGCCCACCTGCATGCGAAGGAGCTGATTGCCCGTGATGGTCGTGCTGCCGAAATGCACCTTCAGCTCGACGGGCGTTTCCATGAGACGTTCCTTGAGACGGGCCACCCAGGCATGGTCGACTTCCAGGCGTTCCGTCTGGAAGCTCGCGTGCAGCTTGGAACGTATGGGTTCGATGGTCGCGTAGGGCAGACAGACGATCATGGAGCCAAGGGCCGTGTCCAGTTCCACCTCAAAGGTGATGACGACAACCACGTCGCTGGGCGGCACGATGGCGGCAAACTGCGGGTTGATTTCGCTGCGAACCAGTTCCAGTTTCACGTCGTGAACGGGGCGCCACGATTCTTCCATGTTTTCCAGCGCCAGCTTGACGACATGGTCCACGACGGCCTGCTCGATGCGCGTGAATTCGCGGCCTTCAATCTTGGGCTGGCTGCCGGAGCCGCCGAAGATATTTTCGACCAGGGCGAAGACAAGGCGGGAGTCCACCACCATGATGGCGTTGCCGCGCAGGGGGTCCATCTTGAAGATATTGATGGACGTCGGCACGGGCAGCGAGCGGATAAACTCGCCGAATTTCGTCATGTCGATGGAAATGGGGTTGAGTTCCACGCGCTTGCGTACGGCATTGGACAGGGCGTTGGTACACAGGCGGGCGAAACGGTCGTTGACGATTTCAAGAACCGGCATACGACCGCGGATGATGCGGTCCTGATTGGCAAGGTCAAAGGCGACAATATCCCCTTCGTCCTCGGTTTCATCCTTTGTCGTGTCGATTTCGCCGCCGGTAAGGCCCCGCAACAGGGCATCAACTTCATCTTGCGCCAGTACTTTGTTCATCAAACTTCCCTTTTACGCTGAACCTTCTCTTGTGAAGAAGGGAAATTGCTGAGCGGCGAAGCCGCAGGCTTCGTCACAAGGGCATTTTCAGTTTGAAACGCGTTGCGTTTCAAACCATACGGCCTGTCGCTTCGCGGAAAAAGCGCGGTTTCTCCGCTCGCTTTGGGCCGGGCGGCGCTGCGACGCCGCCTCGCGTTTCGCCTTTTTCAAAGAGGAAACGCTCAAGGGCGTCAGCTTGCCGACGTTCCTTGTACTGACGTATAGAATGCAAAAACGGGGCCAGTTTGGCAAGCCGATTTCGCGCCCCGCCGCCGCTTCGCTCCCCCCTGCCGAAAGGAGGCTTATCTTGCTTTTGCGGCTTCGTCTTCTTGACGCTTCCCAGACGCGGTCCGAATCCGCGGGAGAATGCGTCGTCCGCGCCGGCGACAATCTGGCGCGGGCCGTCTGGCTTTCCGGGCTGCTGCCGCCCGCTCCCCTCTGTTCCGGTCTTGGCCGCTGCGGCCGCTGCCGCGTGCGCGTCGACGACCCCGGGCTGCTGCCGCCCCTGCCCGAGGAGACACGCCTGCTTGGCGAACAGGCCGTTGCCGGGGGCTGGCGTCTTGCCTGCCGGCATACCGTTCCCGACGCGCCGCTGCTCGCTCTGGAGGCGCCGCGTCCGGTTGCGGCGTCGCGGCCGGCGGTTTCGCGCGCCGAAGTCCGCCCCTCGTGCGGGGGCGCGCTGGCCGTCGATCTGGGCACGACCTCGATCTGGTGGCGGGCGCTTACGCCCGACGGCGCGACGGCGGCCGAAGGGCGCTTTCTCAATCCGCAGGCCGGAGCGGGCGCGGACGTCATGTCGCGTCTGGCCGTGGCGCGGGAGCCGGCCGGCCGGGCCCGTCTGGCGGCCTGCGCGCGGGATGCCCTGCGGGCCCTTGTCCGGGAGCTGGACAAGGCGGACGTGCGGGAGATTTCCCATATCTGTCTGGCCGGAAACACGGCCATGACCGACATTTTTCTGGATCGCGACGTGTCCGGCCTGTGCGCGGCGCCCTATCGGCGCGCGTATCCGGGCGATACGTGGGAACGTCTTCCCGATCTGCCCCCCGTCTATGTGCCGCCCCTGCCCGCCCCCTTTGTGGGCGGGGATATCAGCGCGGGCGTCGCCGCGCTGCGGGAGCGGACGCCGCGCCCCTTCATTCTGGCGGACATGGGCACCAACGGAGAACTGGCCCTGCTGGACGCGGAGGATCGGCTCTTTCTGACAAGCGTTCCTCTGGGCCCGGCGCTGGAAGGCATCGGGCCGGAATGCGGCCATATGGCCGGACCGGACAGCCTGACGGATTTTTCCCTTTCTCCTTCGGGCCTGATCGGACGCACGGCCGACGGGCGCGTCTTTGCCGACGCCCCTTCCCTGCCCGGCCGCCCCGGCATGACGGCGGCCGCCGGCCCCCGGCCGTCGGGCGTCAGCGCCACCGGCTATATTTCCCTGCTGGCCGCGCTGTTGCAGGCCGGCGCGCTCGGCGAGGACGGGCGTTTCCGCGCGACCGCGGCCATGCCTGTCGCGCGGGCGCTGCTTTCCCGTCTTTCCCTGACCGCCGACGGCGCGCGTCTGACGCTGCCCGCGGGACTCTGGCTCTCGGCCGGGGACGTTGAGGAGCTGCTCAAGGTCAAGGCGGCCTTTTCGCTGGCGCTGGAAGCGTTGCTGAAGGAGGCCGGTCTGGCCGCTTCCGATCTGGCCTGTCTTTGCCTCGGCGGCGCCCTGGGCGAGCACGCGCGCCCCGACTGTCTTGAGCGTCTGGGCTTTCTGCCCGCCGGGCTCGGCGCGCGCGTGCGGGCCGTGGGCAACTGTTCTCTTGACGGCGCGGCGCTGCTTGCCGTAGACGAACAGGCCCGCGACGCCCTGCGTCGTCTTTGCGACGGCGCCCGGCTGCTGTCGCTTACGGACGAGCCCGCCTTCCATGCCGCCTATGTGCGCCACATGCGTTTTGCCTGGCGCTGATGCCGTCGCCCTTCCCTCTTCCTCTCAGACAAAGGATGTTCCCGCCATGTGTCCCGTGTCCCGTCCCCCTGCCGGACGCCGAGCTGCCCGTCCGCCGTATCCTTCGCCGCGCCCTTCCTTTACGCCCCTGCTCGCCCCCCTGTCCGACGACGCCCGGCGGCTGCTGGACAAGCTGTCGCAGGCGCTGGCCGTCGTGCGCCCGCTCAAGGCGGCGCACCGAAAGGCGCTGCCGCGCGACGTGGCCGATCTTTCGCGCCTGCTGACAGTGGATCGCGCCGATCTGCGCCGCCCCTACTGGGGAACGCCCGGCCTTGCCAGCGCCTACATGCATTACTTTCTGCCGTGGAACATCGTCCGGCTGGCGCGCCTGCTGGCAACGCTGCCCCTGCCGGACCCGCGACTCTGGCTCCGGCGCGGACTGCGCCCGTGGTTGCTTGACGCCGGTTCCGGTCCGCTGACCCTGCCGCTGGCGCTCTGGCTGGCCCGTCCGGAATGGCGGGAACTGCCGCTGGGCGTGCTGGCGCTGGACGCCGCCGCCCAGCCGCTGGATCTCGGGCGGCGTCTGCTGCGCGTCTGGGCCGATCTCTCCGGGCAGCCCGTCGCGTGGAGCGTCGAGACGGCGCGCGGCCCGCTGGAACACTTGCCGCGTCATGCGGCGCGCCTGCTGCGCGACAGGCGGGACGACAACGCCGCATCGATCTGGCTGGTCGGCGCCGCCAACGTGCTGAACGAACTTTACGGCAAGGGCGCGGAACATGAGGCCGCCGCGACCGTCGAGAACGAAGACGCGCGCGAGGATGGCGAAGACGGCGGCGCGCCGGGCGGCCGGCTCGCGGGCGTGCTGGACGCGCTCGCTCCCCTGCTCTGGGAAGGGCCGGAAGGCGACGACGCTCCCGCCCCGGCGACGCTTTTTGTGGAGCCGGGCACGCGGCTGGGCGGCAAGACCGTCATGCGGTTGCGCGCGCTGGCGCTGGAGGGCGGGCTTTCGGCCCTGTCGCCCTGTCCGCACGACGAAACCTGTCCCCTGCTGGCCGACAGGCGGCGGGGCTGGTGTCACTTTACCTTCGACAGCGAGGGCGCGCCCGCCTGGCTGCGCGCGCTTTCCGAGCAGGCCGGGCTTGCAAAGAGCAGCCTCAGCCTTGCGCCGCTGCTGCTGCTCCCCGGGGATCGCGCCGGAGAACGCCCCGATGCGGGCGCGCGCGTGCTGTCCGCTCCCTTCCGGGTTCCGGGGCTGCGCGGCGAAGCGCGCTACGCCTGCGGCGCGAGCGGTCTGCTCCTGCTGGAACAGGCCGAGGATCTGCCGTCGGGAGCCTTCCTGACCTGTCGCGCGCCTGACGACGCCGCAGTGGACGGCAGAAGCGGCGCGCGCATCGTGCGGGCGCCCGCGCCGCGCTCCGCCCGGCCGAAGGTTCCCGAAGGCGCGCGGCGGCCCCGTGAAGACGGCCCCGGGCGCGACGGGACTCGCGGCGACGCGCGCCGCGCCCCGGGAGAGGACAGGCGCGGACACGCCGCGCCGGACCGGACGCGGTCCGCGCCATCCGGTTCTCATGCCGCCGGAAAGCGAACGTCCTCTTTTCAGAAGGGACATTGAGGATTATATGGTAAAAAGCGCGTCTCTGTCGGCGCGCCCAATCACGCTTCATCGGGGAAGGCGTCCGGGAGGATGCCTTTCCCCTTCAGCGTCCATCAAAAGAGGTCTTCATGCTGACCATGCCCGTGGAGCTGCCCGAGCCGCAGCTCAAGCCCCATACCGATATCGTGCTGCAAAAGCGCTATCTGCATAAAAGTCTGGATGGAAAGACCGTCGAGACGCCCCGCGAGCTGTTCTGGCGCGTGGCGGCCGCCGTGGCGGAAAGCGAGCGCGCCTACTCCGCCTCGCCGTATGCGCCGGAACAGCTGGCGCGCGAGTTTTACGATCTCATGACCTCGTGGAAGTTCCTGCCCAATTCGCCGACCCTGATGAACGCGGGAACGGAACTCGGGCAGTTGTCGGCCTGCTTCGTGCTGCCCGTGGGCGATTCCATCGAGGAAATCTTTGACGCCGTGAAATTTGCGGCCATGATCCACAAGTCCGGCGGCGGCACGGGCTTTTCCTTTTCCCGCCTGCGTCCCAAGGACAGCCGCGTGGGTTCCACCGGCGGCGTGGCTTCCGGGCCGGTTTCCTTCCTGCGCATCTTCAATACCGCAACTGAGCAGATCAAGCAGGGCGGCACGCGGCGCGGGGCGAACATGGGCATCCTGCGCGTGGATCATCCCGATATCGAGGATTTCATCCGCGCCAAGGAAAAGGACGGCGAGTTCAACAACTTCAATCTGTCCGTCGGCCTGACGGAAGCCTTCATGCAGGCCGTGGAAAGAGACGAGGAATACGAACTGCGCTCGCCCCACAGCGGCGAGATTGCGGGGCGGCGGCGCGCCCGGGAGATCTTCAATCTGCTGGTGGACAGGGCCTGGTCGTCGGGCGATCCCGGCATCGTGTTTCTGGATCGCATCAACAGGGACAATCCGACGCCCGATCAGGGCGAAATCGAATCCACCAACCCGTGCGGCGAGCAGCCCCTGCTGCCGTTCGAGGCCTGCAATCTGGGTTCCATCAATCTTTCCTGCTTTTATGCGCCCGGGCATGAACAGGACGACGATCCCTTTGAAGGCGGCATTGACTGGGAAGAGCTGCGGCGCGTCGTCCATCTGGCCGTGCGCTTTCTCGACAACGTTATCGACGCCTCGCGTTTCCCGCTGGATCGCATTGCGGAAACCGTGCGGCGCAACCGCAAGATCGGCCTTGGCGTCATGGGCTTTGCCGATCTGCTCTTCCTGCTGGGCGTTCCCTACGATTCCCCGGAAGGCACGGCGCTGGCGGAACGGATCATGAGTTTCATCAATGCGGAAGGGCACGCGGCTTCCGCGCGTCTGGCCGAGGAGCGCGGCCCCTTCCCGGCCTACCCGACTTCCACCTATGCGCGTCAGGGGCTGGGGCCGTTCCGCAACGCCACGGTGACCACCATTGCGCCTACGGGGACCCTCTCCATCATCGCGGGCTGCTCGTCCGGGGTGGAGCCGCTCTTTGCCCTGTGTTTCACGCGTAACATTCTGGACGGGGAACGACTCGTGGAACTCAATCCCCATTTCGAGGCGGCCCTGCGCCGCCTGGGCGAGACCGGGCCGGAACTGCTGGAAAGCGTCGCGCGCACCGGCTCCATTCAGCACATGGAGTTCCTGCCCGCTTCCCTGAGAAGGGTCTTTGTGACGGCCATGGACATTGACCCCGTGTGGCATCTGCGCATGCAGGCCGCATTCCAGCGCCATACGGACAACGCCGTTTCCAAGACGGTCAATCTGCCCGGCAGCGCAACCCGCGAGGACATCTACGCCATTTACCGTATGGCCTACGAAGAAGGCTGCAAGGGCGTGACGGTCTACCGCGACGGCTGCAAGAATCTGCAGGTGCTGGCCACGGGCGAAGGTCAGAAAAGAATGGACGGCGCCGCGGCTTCCGGCGAGGCCGCGCCCGCCGGAGAGGTCGTGTCCACCGTCCGCAAGCGCCCGGATATCCTGCAAGGCTTTACCCAGAAGGTGCAAACCGGTCTCGGCGCCATGTACCTCACCGTCAACGAGGTGGACGGCAAGCCCTTCGAGGTCTTCGCCACCATCGGCAAGTCCGGCCGTTCCATCACCGCAAAGGCCGAGGCTATCGGGCGGCTGGTGTCGCTGGCCCTGCGTTCCGGCGTGAGCGTGCGCGACATCGTTACCCAGATCAAGGGCATCGGCGGCGAGCATCCCGTTTTCAGGGGCAAGGGTCTGCTGCTCTCCATTCCCGACGCCATCGCCTGGGTTCTGGAGCGGCGCTACCTCAAGGACCAGCCCGTAAGCATGCTTGCGCCCGATCTGGAGGAACACCGCTGCCATGAATGCGGCGGGGAACTCATCTTTCAGGAAGGGTGTCTGATTTGTCCGCAATGCGGTTATTCCCGTTGCGGCTAGGCTCGGTACTCATTACGTTTTCTTGAGGGGGAGCTACCCCTTTTGCTTGCGGAAAAAAGGGGTAGTTCCCCCTCAAACTCCCCCATCTTCCCCAAAACCCGCGCATATTGTGCTGACGGGTAAAGAAGGTGAAACGCTCTAACAACGTCTTGTTTTGAGGGGAAATCCCTGTTGCGGGGGCGGCAGCCCCCGCTTTCTTGAAAAAAAGGAAATGCCGATGAAGTGGATTACCCATCAGACCGCCGCCGTCGGGGCGGCCCTGGTGATGCAGCTGCCCCTTGAAGGGGTCATAGCCTCATGCGTGGGCGGCGTCCTGCCCGACAAGCTGGACATGCGCGTCGCCGCCATGACGCCCAATCGTCAGAAAACTTTCAACCGCATTCATCGCGGCACAACGCACTGGTTTGGCTGGTGGCTGGCCCTGCTGCTCGTGGGCGGGGCGGCCGGGCTTGTGCCGGCGCTGGCAAAGCTGCCGGGTTTCGCCCATGCCGTCATCATGGGCCTGGGATTCGGCGGGCTTTCCCATGTGATTCTGGACATGCTCAATCCGCACGGCGTGCCCATCATGCCCTTTTCCCGCAAGCCGACCCTCTCTCTCAAGCTCTGCTCCACGGGCAGCCTCGGCGAATACGTCTTTCTCGGCGCCATGATGCTGGTGTTCGTCGCCCTCCTTGGGCCGGAACTGCGCCATACCATATTTACCATCGAACGCGCGGCGCAGCACTGGTTGCGCTTCTAGGTTGCGTTTTTTATTTTGTTTTTATTGCGTTATTTTCTTTTTTGAGGGGGAAACCCCCTTTTTGCCGCAAGCAAAAGGGGGTTTCCCCCTCAACCAC
>CALUWU010000150.1 GCA_944324555.1 uncultured Desulfovibrio sp. | reverse complement strand
GCAGCGACCGGATGGCGGCCGCAGGCCGTGCCCGTTGCGACGAAGGAAGCTACGGGCATCGACAGCAGCGCTGAGGGGTTTCCCTTCCCCCCAAACAACTTACAAATAGTGTCAACAGGCCCTGGGGGGGTAATGGTCTGTCGTTTCGCGGAAGCAGGCGACGGCGTGGCGCGGCCCGATGGCGCGCAGGGCGGGCGCGGCGGCACGGCAGTCGTCCCCCGCGCGGGAACAGCGGGGAGCGAAAAGGCAGCCTTCCGGCGCGCGCGAGAGCGGCGGAACCGTGCCGGGAATGGCCGGCAGGCGGCGCGCCCCCATCTGCGCCCTGTCCGGGGCGCAGCGCAGCAGCCCCTGCGTATAGGGATGCGCCGGCGCCGCGAGCAGCGCGTCGGCGTCGCCCCATTCCACAAGCCGCCCGGCGTACATGACGCCCACCATGTCGGCCATTTGCCCCACCACGCTGAGATCGTGCGTGATCAGCAGGACCGCCATGCCGTTCTTGCGGCTCTGCTCGTACAGCAGGCGCAGGATCTGCCCCTGAATGGTGGCGTCAAGGGCCGTGGTAGGCTCGTCGGCCAGCAGCAGGGCCGGGGAACAGGCCAGCGCGGCGGCAATCATCACGCGCTGGCGCATGCCGCCGGAAAGCTGATGCGGATAGTCCGCATACCGGCTTTCCGGGGCGGGAATGCCCACTTCGCCAAAGAGGCGGATGGTCTCGGCCCGGGCTTCCGGTCCGCTCAGGCCCAGATGCAGGCGCAGCGCCTCGTCCACCTGCCGCCCGACGCGCAGCACGGGATTGAGGGCGGTCATGGGTTCCTGAAAGATCATGGCCATGCCGGGCCCGCGCAGGCGGCGCAGCTCGCGGGGCGACAGGGAAAGAAGGTCCGACGCGCCGCGCGGCGTTTCCAGAAGGATGCGGCCGGAAGCGCGCGCCCCCTCCGGCAATAGCCCCATGACCGCCCGGGCCGTAAGGCTCTTGCCGCAGCCGGATTCCCCCACAAGGCAGACGATGCCGCCGCGCGGCACGGAAAGGGATACGTCGTGTACGGCGCGCAGGGGGCCGTCTTCGCTGCTGAAGTCGATGCTGAGATGTTCAAGGCGCAGGACGTCGGTCACGGGCGGGGCTCCGAAGGTTGGGGGCGAAAGAAAGACAAGCCCTTTTGGCGCGGGGTCAAAAGGGCTTGCCACAGGGGTCGCAATGGTTTCTCAGCGGATAACCTGCTGATTCCGATAGTGAATATAGGCCTCGCGCACGGAAATGTACGGGTCTACCGCTATGCCGCGCAAGCTGGTGTACGTGGACAGCGTGTCTTCCAGATCATTGAAGCGCAAATAGAGTTCGCTGGCCGTGGAAAGCTCCCAGGGGTAGACGTAAAAGAAGGGATCGGCCACGCAGTCGCCGGCAAAACCCACCGATTCCCGCAGGGAACTCGGCCCCAGAAACGGCCAGACAATATATACGCCGTGGCCAATGCCCCAGCGGCCCAGGGTCTGGCCGAAGTCCTCGCCGCCGGGATCGTGCGGAACCAGCACCTTCTTGCCCGCGGCGACGTCCATCACGCCGAAACCGGCGGTAATGTTGGTGCAGAAGCGCCCCAGCTCCACAAACGCCCCCTTGCCCTTGCCTTGCAGCAGGTTGTTGATGAAGCGCTTGGGAAAGCCCACGTTATGCCATACGTTGCGGACGCCCTCGCGAATCTGGCGCGGCATGACGGACTGGTAGGCCTCGAAAACCGGTTTCGCGATCTGCACATAGAAAATGTCGTTGAAGGCAAACCAGAAGCGGTTCCAGGGCTCCAGCGGATCGTAAATGCCGGTTACCGGCGTGTCGTCGTAGTTGTCGAGGTCGTCGGATATCGTCGCCGCGCCGCCCGCGGGCCGCACGTTAATCGCGCCGGGCGGCAGGGCGGCGCTTTCGGCGTCGTACAGGCTCGAAGGCGCGGGCGGCGGCGTGGGGCCCGCCGCGTCCGCCGGAGCGGTCGTCAGCAGGCACAGCCCCAGCAGCGCCGACGCCATGACGGCGAAACGGGCGCAGCGCATACGTCTATCCCTTTTGCGCGCGCACTTCCCGCGCCTTTTCGTCAATGCGCTTGATCAGTTCGTCCGGCGTGCCCGTGTTCAGAATGTCCTGGAACTGCGTCCGGTAGTTCTTGACAAGGCTGAGGTTCTCCACCAGCACGTCGTAAACCCACCATTTGCCGCCCTTCTGGAGCATGCGGTAATGCACCGGAATCTTGCGGCCGTCCTTCATGGCGACTTCGGTGCGAATTTCCACCTTGCTGCCGTCGCTGCTGCTCGCTTCGCCCAGATACAGCACACGTTCCCCGTTGTAGCCGTCAATCTTGTTGACGTAGGTCGGGATCAGCAGGTTGGCAAACGCCTCGCTGAACGCCTGCTGCTGCGCCGGCGTAAAGGTACTCCACCGGCGGCCCACCGTCCGCAGCGAAAATTCATTGAAATCAAAGATGGTGCGCGCTTCCTTCTCAATCTTGGCGCGCTGGGCCCCGCGCGTCGCCGGGTTGGCGTAGGCCGGGTCCTTGATCAGATTCAGCACGTTGTCGATCGTCCGCTCCAGCGTCTGATGCGCCGGGGACGCCGCCTGCGACGTCCCGGCCGCAAGGCATACGCTCAAACAGAAAAGGATCGCCGCAAGGCGCGATAGCATGGTTTTCATAGTTGCTCCTTTTGTGGTGAAGGCGGGGCGGGAGGGGTTTTGTCGGGGGGAAGAGGGGACCCCTTTTGAAAAAGGGTTCCCCCTCTTCCCCCCGAACCCCCCAACACCCCTCCTAAAACTTTTATTCTGGAAGATGCGGCGTCGCGGGGCCTCGAAAGGCTGTCCCCGTTCGCGCGTCTCCCGGCGGGGCCGTGGTATTCGTTCGCCGTCCGTCCGCGTGTCGCGGGCGTCGGCGGGGCGGGAGGGTTTTTGTCGGGGGGAAGAGGGGCCCCCTTTTGAAAAAGGGTTTCCCCTCTTCCCCCCGAACCCCCCAACACCCCTCCTGAAATATTGTCAGTTTGAAACGCTGTGCGTTTCAAACCATACGGCCTGTCGTTTCGCGGAAAAAGCGCGGTTTTTCCGCTCACTTT
>CALUWU010000149.1 GCA_944324555.1 uncultured Desulfovibrio sp. | reverse complement strand
TGGCAAAGCGCCTCGGCGCTACGCATATCGTCAACAGCGCGAAGACCGACGCGCGGGAAGCGGTCATGGCCATTCTGCGGGAGGCGGGCCTGCCCGGCGCCGATATCTGCATCGATAATACGGGGCTGAGCGCCTGCATCGCCATGGCCTATGATCTGACCCATGCCAGGGGGCGCGTGGTCTGCGTCGGCGTGCCCGCCAAGGGCGACGCCACAACGCTTTATACGCTCCCCCTGCATTTCGGAAAGAGCATTACGGGATCGCACGGCGGAAACACCGTGCCGCAGGAGGACATTCCCCGTTATCTGCGCCTCGTGCAGGCAAGGAACATGCGGCTCGAAGAACTGATTTCCGAGGTGTATCCGCTGGAAGAAATCAACACCGCCATTGCCCGCATGCGTTCGGGAGAAATGGAAGGGCGTTGCCTGATCAAGTTCTGATTGTCCCATGCTTTCGGTCTTGGAGCGCTTCGCCTTTGAAAAAGGCGAAGCGCGAGGCGGCGGTTCCGCCCGGCCAAAAGTGAGTGGAAAACCGCGCTTTTCCGCGAAGCGACAGGCCGTATGGTTTGAAACGCAACGCGTTTCAAACTGAAAATGCTCTAGGACCGGCTGCAACCGCGTCTTGTCCGCATTGCGGCGCGAAAGCGCCGCAATGCGGACGCGGAAGACTTTCCCTTGCGTTTTGCGACGCGCAGCAGGGGCGTTTTCGCATTGCGCCCGGGGCGGCTGCGGAAGGGGCGGTTCGCCTGATGGAAACGTTCTTTCGGGGCGCGCCGTGGTTTGTGTCCCGCGACTTTCGCGCGCGTCCGGGGCGAAGCGCTCCGGACGCGGGAAAGGAGAGCGCGCCGCCTGTCGCGCTTTTTCCGCGAAACGACAGGCGTATGGTTTGGAACGCGCAGCGTTTCAAACTGAAATTGCTCTGATGAAGAGGGTTCGCTCATGTCTCGATCTTCTCTGGCGTCTTCCAGACCTTCGCTGTATCTTCATGTCTTTGTCGAAGGGAGCGGGGAAAGGACGCTGCTGCGGTATTTGCATGAGAATGCCCTTCAGACAGGAGGCGGCGTCTATCCCTTTGCGATCAACGATTTCGTTTCCGGTCTGCCGTTCCATGTCGCCGTCAAGGATATCGTCTTTCGCGCCATTACGGTAAACAGCAAGGAAGAGCGCCGGTTCTTTACTTCGCTTCTGACGGATTTCTGGCGTCGCATTGCGGAAGCCTTCAAGGAGCGGGACAAGATCTTTCTTTCCCTCGGGTGCTTTCCCTTTTCCTGGGACATGTTCTGGAAGGTTGGCGCCGGCGTGCTGGACTTTTCGCGGTTCGCCGTGCAGCCGCTGATAACGCTTCTGCCGCAGGAAGATTATATGGAAAGCTTTTATCGCGGGCAGGCGTGGCATCATGCGACGGCGGCGCCGTTGCAGCCGCGGGCGGAAATTTGCGATTACGCCCTGATGTGCGATACCTTTCGGGAGCGCGCCGGAGCGCACGGCGTCGCTCTGGAGCCGGAGCGCGTCTTCTGGAAATCGCCGGCGGAGGATGGCGAGCGGCGCATCGCGGAACAGGTTCTGGAGTGCTGCGGCATGACCGCGTCGTGGGGAACGCTGCCGCCGGATTCGTTGTTTCTTCGCGCCTACGATACGTTGCGTTTTTCCGGGCTTGCGTTTCCCGCCGCGCATACGGGGGCATTCCACACTCTGGGGGTTCGCCCCCGTTTCCCCGGCAATCTCTGGAAAACCGACGAGACGCGGGCCTGCTGCGCCGCCTTGCAGGAAGGGGAAAGGCGGGGGACGTTCTCTCTCCGGCCCCTCAGCGACGCCGCCCTGCGGCGGCGGGCGCATGAACTTGGCCGGGAGGGCAACGAGAAGCTCGGGCGGCGGTTCCCTGAACTTCAGGACGTCATGAAGGAACCGCCCCGATATCCGGCGGATATGGCGGGAGAAGAACCGCATGAGCTGAACGGGGAACGCATTGATCGCTGTCTGGATCTGCTGTCGCGGGAGCAGCGGTCATGGGTCGCGCATTGCCTCGATAATGAATTTATTGAGCTGACGGAAGAGCAGCGGGAGATCAGGAGCAGGCTTCAGCAGCCCGTAACGCCGGCCTTTTCCGATGAAGAATACGATATTTCCGTGCTGACGATGGCGTATAATCAGCGCGAATACATTGCAAGAACAATAGAAAGCGTTCTGGCGCAGCAATGTTCTTACAAGGTGCAGCACATCATTGTCGACGACGGATCAGACGACGGCACGCAGGATATCATAGCCTCCTATGCGCGCCGCTATCCGCAGATCAAACCCTTTTTCCTGCATCGTTTTTACAAGCCCGTCGCGGCCAACGTTCAGATGCTGTTCGGGCATTGCCGCACGAAATACGCGGCGCTGTGCGACGGCGACGACTATTTCAGCGACCCGCTTAAACTGCAGAAACAGGTTGATTTTCTGGAACGCCACCCGGATTTTTCCATCTGTTTCCATCCTGTGGACGTGATTTACAAGGACGGGTCCCCTTCGCGCGTTTATCCGACGGAAGATATTCTGCCGGGAGGCGTTCGCGAGACGTATACTCTGGAAGATCTGCTTTCAAGAAATTTCATACAGACAAACGCCGCCGTCTATCGCTGGCGTTTCAGGGAAGGCCTGCCCGACTGGTTCGCGTGCGATCTGGTGCCGGGGGACTGGTACTGGCATGTGCTGCATGCGGAAACAGGGAAAATCGCCTATCTTGAAGATCATATGAGCGTCTACTGGCGGCATACGGCGTCCTTTTACGCGTCGGCCGAGGGCAGCCATGTCGATCACAGAAAGGTGCACGGCCTGCAGGAACTTCATGTTTACGACGTTCTCAACAGGCATTTTCACGGTCGCTATTACGGTTCCCTCTGTCGTCTTGCCATGGGCGTTCTGGCAGACTTCATGCAAGCCTATATGGCGACGGGGGACGATTCCCTGCTGCAGCTGGCGTCGGCAAAATACCCGAACTTTACGCGTTCCTTCCTGTCGCGTATCAAGCGGGATATGCGCGTGCGCGGCGGCCGCTAGCCGTTGGAAGCATGTTTCCCGGAGCGGTTTCCCGCGTCCGCATCCCGCCGGCCGGGGGAGGGGCGTCGCCCCGGGGGCGGAGTAGCGTCTTGTTGAGCTTTTTCTTCTGAAAATTCGCCATGTTGGCTTGCTTGACGCCCGTTGAGCTTTTATCTTAGTGTCTGAAAGTCAAGATTCGGAGACGCCGGGGAATCCGTCCCTTGCCGCATCCGAGAACGCGCCGGGGGGAGGGATGTTCGCCACCTTATCCAATGTCAGAATAGTCGCGGTGCGCGCCGCCGTGCCTTCGCAGGAAATCGCCCTTGAGGATGAAGTCGAGTTCTACGGGGGGAGCCTCAAGAAAATCAAGCGGCTTCAGGATACGCTGGGGATGTGCAAGCGTCGCGTCTGCCCGGCGGACGTCACGGCGTCCGATCTGTGCGCCCATGCGGCAAACGCCCTGTTGCGGGAATGCCGGGAAGACAGAGATTCCATTGACTGCCTCGTCTTTGTCAGTCAGATGCCGGACTGGATTCAGCCCGCGACAGCCTGCGAGTTGCAGGATCGTCTTCATCTTTCGCGGGAGTGCGCCGCCTTTGACGTCAATCAGGGCTGCGCCGGCTATGTCTACGGACTCTGGCTGGCCGGCAGCCTCGTCGCCTCGGGGTCGGCGCGCAAGGTTCTGCTTCTTGTGGGCGACGCCCAGTCCTTCAGCAGGGACAGGGCCAATCGCATCACCGCGCCGGTCTTTGGGGACGGGGGCAGCGCCACGTTGCTGACGCGCGACGAAAGCGCCCCGCCGCTGGTCTTTGACCTGGGAACAGACGGCCGTGGCTTTGAAAACATCATTCTTCCCGCAGGCGGGGCGCGGATTCCCTTCGTGCGCGATCAGCAGCGCAACGAGGCGCTGATCGCCACGCATTGCGATCCGCAGGGCAATCCCTGGCAGATGTGCGAAACGTACATGGACGGAGGAAAGGTCTTCAACTTTACCATGGATGTCGTTCCTCCCCATCTTGAAAGGCTGCTGCAACGGGCCGGCGCCGGCATCGACGACTTTGATCTGTTTGTCTTTCATCAGGCGAACCGGCAGATTGTAACCAGTCTTGCCGCGAAGGCCGGCTTCCCTCTGGAAAAGACGCCCGTGGAATCCTTCAGCCGTTACGGCAACACGGCCTCGGCGTCCATTCCCATCGCGCTGTGCGACAAGTTCGGTTCTTCCCCGATATCCGGAAAGATGCTCCTGTGCGGCTATGGCATCGGTCTGTCGTGGGCCTCCTGCATCTGCCGGCTTGAGAATGTCGCCTGCGCGCCCGTGCTCGACTTCGAGGCGGACCCGGAAAGGTTGTCGCGCGAACAGTGGATCAGCCGCTGGGAGAAGATTTTTAAAGGAGAGGTGGATATCTATGACTAGGGAAGAATTTCTGGAAGAATTGCAGGGCATGTTGCAGTGCGAATCCGCGTTGAGCGCCGATACCGTTCTTGCCGATATGGAAGAGTGGGACTCCCTGGCCTTCATGGTACTGATCGCCTTCTTTGATAAATCGTTTGGATTGCGCGTCACCTTCGACATGCTGAAGAAGTGCCGCACCCCCGAAGATTTGATCTCCCTGACGAACGGGGGCGTAGCCTAGGGCTGTCAACGCTACTTGTGTTCTCCGGGGGAAGGGAAACCCATCCCTTCCCCAGCGCGCTTTTTTAGAGCGTTTCACCTTTGAAAAAGGTGAAACGCGAGGCGGCGGCGCAGCGCCGCCCGGGGCGTCTTGACCTTCGGACTGGCGGGATTCTCCCGTTCTGGTGGGTACGCTATGCAGGATCAAGATACTGGTATTTGTTCCTTTGACGCCGATTCGGTTGTGCTCGTGACGGGCGCAAGCTCCGGCATCGGCGCCGCCATTGCCTTGAAGCTGAACGCCCTTGGCGCCGCCGTCATTGCGAACGGCACGAACGTCCCTCGTCTTGAAGCAGTAAGGGAGCGGGCAAGGCATCCCGACAGATTTCATCTGGCTCCGAGGGATTTGCTTGCGGATATTGATCAGCTCGCTTCATGGGTGAAGGAACTCTGCGCGCGGCACGGCAAATTGAGCGGTCTGGCCATCGCCGCGGGAAAGACGGAAACAATCCCCTTTGCCGCCTACGAGCGCGCCCGGGCGCTGGCCCTGTTCGATCTGCTGTTCCATGTTCCCCTGGAGATAGCCAAAGCCGCCGTGGATCGGCGCAACTGCCTGCCGGGCAGGATGAAGATTGTCTTCATAGCCGCCGCCGCCTCCATTGCCCCCAACAAGGGGCAGATAGTCTACGGGGCCGCCAAGGCCGCGCTGGCTTGCGCCGCCCGCTGCATGAGCAAGGAGCTTGCGCCGCGCGGGATTTGCGTCAACTGCATATCCCCCGGTCTTGTCAGGACGGCGATGTTCGACGAAACGGTCGCTCTTCTGGGAGAGGATTTCCTGAATCAGGAGGCGGCGCGGTATCCTCTGGGCATAGGCGACCCGGAAGATATCGCGGGACTGGCGGCGTTTCTGCTGTCGCCCGCCGCGCGCTGGATGACCGGACAGAATCTGCTTGTCGACGGAGGCCGGCTCGGATGAAAAAAAAGCTTGTGATTCTTGGAAATTCCGGGGCCGCGCGCGAGTGTTACTGGCTTGCCCGGGATTGCATGGCCGCCGGGCTGGACGTCGAGTTCAAGGGATTTTTGTCCTTTGAAGGCTACAAGGGGGATCTGCAGGAGCTGGCGGCGCTGGATCTGGGCGTGGACGACGCCTATCAGCCCGACGACGAAGACGTTTTCGTCATCGGCATCGGCATTCCCGAATTGCGCCGCAAGGCTTTTTGCAAGTGGAAGGACAAGGGCGCCCGTTTTATCAACCTGATCCATCCTCAGGCGCAGATTATTGGAAATTCAACCATCGGCGAAGGAAATATCATTGCGTGCAATTCGTATATTTCCTGCAACAGCACGCTTGGAGACGCCAATTATCTGAATGGCAGCGTCGTGCTCGGCCATGACGTTCATGTGGGAAGCTACAATTTCTGGGGGCCTTTCGGCATGGTTCTCGGCGGCGCCCGCATCGGCTCCTGCAATACCTTCGGCGTGTTCTCCATCATCCTCGCAAACGTGCGGGTCGGCGATGCAAACAAGATTGCTCCGGCCGCCTGTCTTTACAAGGGGTGCGGCAATCAGAGCGTCATGGGGGGAAACCCGGCGCTGTATATGGGCAAGGTTCTGGAAGAGGGGAGCGAATAGCGCTGCGCCCGTTCGCGCTCCGGCCTCCTCTGCCGACGGCCTACAGCCCGGGGAGGCGCGCCTGCCCGGCGCCAAAGAGCATGTCCGCCAGCTTGCGGTGCGCCGCGGGCAGGGCGATGCCGGTCAGTTCTTCCGGCGCGAGCCAGCGGCAGTCCGTGGCGGCGGTAAGCACTTCCGGCAGGGGGCGGTTTTCCGCGTCGCGCAGGGTCGCGGCGCTTTCGTCTTCCAGCTCCAGACTGAAGCAGTGCAGGGTAACGCGAAAGGTCGTGTAGCCGTGCCGGATGACGCCGTACTCCTGCCGTACGCGCACGATAAAGCCGGTTTCCTCGCGATATTCTCGAACCGCGGCTTCCGCCGGGCTTTCGCCGTCCTCGACGCGCCCGCCGGGAAATTCCCACAGCCGGGCCCAGGCGCCGGTATTGAGCCGCCGCTGCACGAAAACCTTGCCGCGGCAGAAGAGTACGCCGCTTGCCACGTTGAGCGGCACGACGGGGGTCTTGCGCCCCGGCACGGGGCGCTCGTGGACAATGCCCAGGCGGCGCGCCGTGCAGAAGCGCTCCAGCGGGCAGATTTCGCAGCGCGCTTTCTTGCCGCAAATCAGCGCCCCAAGCTCCATCATCGCCTGATTGTGTTCCCGCGCCTGCTCGGGCGGCAGCAGCCGTTGCGCCCATTCGCGGATGGCCGAGGCCGCGGGTTCCTGCCGGACGGGGCTGTCCACGTCGAAAAGACGGGAGACCACGCGTTCCACGTTGGCGTCCACGCAGGCGATCGGCTGCTTGAAAGCGATGCTGGCAATGGCGGCCGCCGTATAGGGGCCGACGCCGGGCAGGGCGCGGATGGATTCCGGCGCGGCGGGAAAGACCCCGCCCTCTTCTTCCATGATCCGGCGGGCGGCCTTGTGCAGGTTGCGGGCCCGGCTGTAATAACCCAGCCCCTCCCAGGCGCGCAGTACGTCCTCTTCCGAGGCCGCGGCCAGCGTCGCCACATCGGGAAAACGCTCCATCCAGCGGCGAAAGTAGGCGACGCCGCGTTCCATCTGCGTCTGCTGCAACATCACCTCGGAAATCCACACCTCATAGGGCGTATAGCGCTGGCGCCAGGGCAGGGGGCGGCCAGCGGCGGCAAACCAGTCGAGCAGGGCGCGCCGCAGCTCGGGAATATGGCTTTCGGGCTCCAGAAAGCCCGGCGTGGGCACGGCGCCGCCGGGGACGGCCGCCGGGGGCCGGGCCGGGACGCGTTCCGGTTCGATGCGGGGGCCGGGGACGGAAAGAAGGGAAGGGCGTTTCATGCCCCCCAGACTACACCGGCGGGCGCGCATTGTCATCCGTCGCGGCTTGGCCTATACTGTCCTTCCCGTTCCCGTTGACGGCGGGCGCGCGCCGATCCCGCCCGCAGGCCGCGCGGCGCGCGGGGGAATACTTATTAGGAGACCCTTCATGGCTGAAAATCCCATTGTG
The DNA here is from genome assembly GCA_944324555.1 of uncultured Desulfovibrio sp. Taxonomy (GTDB): domain Bacteria; phylum Desulfobacterota; class Desulfovibrionia; order Desulfovibrionales; family Desulfovibrionaceae; genus Desulfovibrio. The sequence continues at coordinate 4,334 of CALUWU010000149.1, read as the reverse complement.
CTGCTCGAAACGACTTCCGGCGATATCCTGATCGAGCTCTATCCCGACAAGGCGCCGGAGACCGTCAAGAATTTCCTGCAATACGTGGATGACGGCTTTTACAACAATACGATTTTCCATCGCGTCATCCCCGGTTTCATGATTCAGGGCGGCGGCATGGGCGCGCGCATGGACGAGAAGGAAACGCGCGAACCCATCAAGAACGAGGCCGACAACGGCCTGAAGAACGAGCGCGGAACCATCGCCATGGCCCGCACCATGGAGCCGCACAGCGCTTCCGCCCAGTTCTTCATCAACCTTGTGGACAATGATTTTCTGGATTTCAGCGAGCCCACCGTGCACGGCTGGGGCTATTGCGTGTTCGGCAAGGTGACGGACGGCATGGACGTGGCGGACAAGATCGCCAAGGTCAAGACCAAGAGCGTGGGCGTTCATGAAAACGTGCCCGTCGATCTGGTGATGATTACCGGCGCCAGCCGCTTTGAATAGGCGCGCCCCTGAAAGCGACGCTTCCGGGCGGCGTTTTTCCTGAACAGGACGGGAGAGGGACCTGCCGGAATGGGGACGCCCCTTCCGGGGCGGTTCCCTCTCCTTTTTTAAATGTGCACTCAGCTTTTGTTCTCTTTCCGTCGGGCGGAGCGCCCCGCGCCGAAAGGGCCGGAGCGCCGGCGATGCCGGCGCGGCGTCCGCCGGGAAGGGGAGCGGGGAGAATATTGCATGAAAAGACATCTTGCCGGCGCCCTGCTCGGGCTCGCGCTGCTGGTCGGACAGGACGTCCTTGCGGCGGATGACAACGAACGCATCAATCCCGACTATATCTGCGCGCAGTATCTGGCGCTGGCCTCCACGTCGCCGACGGGCCCCCTGTTTCAGGCGTTGCAGATCGACGGTTTCGTGAGCGCGGAACTTGGTACGACCTGGGCTGATCCGGACACCGTCAAGGGCGTGATGTCCGCCGTCTACCCCCTGTGCGAACAGCATCCCACGGAACCGGTGGCCGTGCACTGGGAGCAGATCAGGCGCGTCGTCGAGGAACCCGTCGAAAAGACCTGGGACGCGGATACCAGCCTGTGCAGCCAGCTCAACGCCAATCCCGACGACGGCAGCGGCTTCATTGTCTGGCTGGACGGCTACAATCGCCAGTACAGCGTGACGAAAAAGTCCATTCTGGACAGCGACAAGGATATTCAGAATTTCATCGAGGCCTGCAAGCAGCGTCCGAACGACAAGATGATTGACGTCTTGCGGGATTCCCTGCCGAAATAGGCGCCGCGCCGTCTCGCGTTACGTTTTTTTTGAAGGGGAAGAAACCCCTTTGCTTTGCTGTCGATGCCCGTCAGGCGCCAGAGTGCCTGACGGGCGCGGCCCGCGGCCGCCCGTCGGGTCGCTGCTCGCGGCAAAAAGGGCCCAGCCTATCCGCAGCGAAGCGAGGAAAGGCGGTTCCCGTAGTTCCCCCCAAACTCCCCCATCCTCCCCAAAACCCGCGCGCCGTGTCTGGCGGGGAGGGCGGCGAAGCTCTCCCTTCGAGCTTCTTCAGCTTGAAACGCATTGCGTTTCAAGCCCTGCTGCCTGTTGTTGCGCGGAAAAAGCGCGGTTTTTCCGCTCGCTTTGGGCCGTAGGCGGCGCTTACGCCGGGCCTCGCGTTTCGCGAATGCGGCGGAAGCGCGTCTCGTCCGGCCTCGGAGGAGAAGAGTTTTTTTGCGCTGCGGGCAAGAAAAAAGGCTGTCCTTGCGGACAGCCTTTCTACTTTCTGGTGGAGCTGAGGAGAATTGAACTCCTGACCTCTTGAATGCCATTCAAGCGCTCTCCCAACTGAGCTACAGCCCCATGACGGGATGTGATTGTCGGACATGAAGATGGGCGTTCATGTCGCTGCCGATCGTTACGATCGAAAATTTTCTGGTGGAGCTGAGGAGAATTGAACTCCTGACCTCTTGAATGCCATTCAAGCGCTCTCCCAACTGAGCTACAGCCCCACGGCAAGAACGGACTTTGCCTGAACAACGCCGTTCTGTCAACAAAAAAGTGCGGACTTTTTTGTTTTGCTGTAAAAAGGGGCCTGAACGCTCATGCGCAAGCCCCTGTGCAGGCATGGTGGGTCGTGCGGGGATCGAACCTGCGACTCTCTGCTTAAAAGGCAGATACTCTACCTACTGAGTTAACGACCCTTTCGAGATGCTCACTCTAGGCGAAGGGGGTGGAAGTGTCAAGAAAATTTTTCAAATTTGTGTGACTTTCCCGCGCAAAGCGGCGTGAGAGGCGATTTTTCTTGACATTGGGCGAAAAAATGCTATTGCTCATCGCGTGACGCGAAGCCGGTAACGGCGCGCGACATCCTGATGACGAACATCGAGTTCACAACGGGGTGGCCTGCAAGGGCCCCCTTTTTTTTATGCTTGCCCCGCATCGGGCAAGGGAGGGAGACGCATGAGTGACGCCGCCATAAAAGATGCCCTTGTTCGTATTGCCGGACCGGTGGTTCGTTCTCTTGGGCTGGAGATCTGGGGGGTGGAGATTACCCAGACCGGCCGCCCCGTGGTGCGCCTTTTTGTGGAAGCGCCGCTCGCCCCGGAACAGGCGGCCGACGGCATGCTTTCGCAGGCTGCCGAGGGTTCTCCGGAGGAAGCGCCGGATCCGTCCGCCTTTTCCGCTACTATCGCCCAGTGCGAAGAAATTTCCCGGCGCATCGGTCTTGCGCTGGATGTGGAAGACATTTTCCCTCAGGCCTATGTGCTGGAGGTTTCCACTCCCGGATTCAATCGCTTGTTCTTCTCGCCTGCCCAGATGCGTCCTTATATGGGCGACATGATCGAGGCGCGCATGCCGTCCGGCTTCACGCCGGAGGGGCTTGATGTGGCGCGCCGGGTCTGGCGCGGCCGACTGACGGCCGTGACGGAGGACGCCTTTGTGCTTGCTCCGGCCACGGTAAGCGGTTCGGGAGAAGTAACGCCCGAAAATCTGCCCGAAGTCCGCATTCCCTGGGAGGCGACGCGGCGCGTGGCGCGGCTGTATGTCTTTCAGCAGCCCGCGCGTCCCGGCAAGGGCGGGAGCGGCAGGCAGCGCAAGCGCGGAGACGAGACGCGCGGCGGACGGGAGCGCAAACGCGCGCCCATGCCCAACGAGGCGCTGGACGGGCTGGATATCTGATTTTCAGGCAACAGAGGATGCGGGGCGTCGACTGCCGGATGGCAGAAAGGACCCGTCTGTACACATTTTTTGAATTCCGGCACGCCGGAAGCAACGCCGTGTCACGCGCCGCCACGCATTGCGGCGCCGAGAGCGCGCGGCCAACGTGACTCCACGCCGCGCGCGCGGCAGCGGGAGGCATCATGAACCTTGAACTCAAGAAGGCCATTGACCAGATCAGCAAGGACAAGGGTCTCGATCGCAACATGCTTATCGATACGCTGGAAGACGCCGTGCGCACCTCGGTATTGCGCCGCTTCAGCGAAGATATGGATGTGGAAGTTTCCTATAATGATGATACGGGCGACATCGACGTCTATCAGTATAAGCTGGTAGTGGAAGACGACGACGTTGCCAACGAGGATATGCAGATTGCCCTCAGCGAGGCCAGAGAGCATGATCCTTCGGTGCAGCTGGACGACGAAATGGGCTTCCGCGTCAAGGTGGAAGACCTGGGGCGCATTGCCGCCCAGTCGGCCAAGCAGGTGATCATCCAGCGCATGCGCGACGCCGAGCAGGAAATCATCTACGAGGAATATAAGGATCGCGTGGGCGAGATTGTCTCCGGCATCGTGCAGCGGCGCGACAAGGGCGGCTGGGTCGTCAACCTGGGCCGCACCGAAGCCGTTCTGCCGCGCGAAGAGCAGATTCCCCGCGAGCACTACAAGCGCAATGATCGCGTGCAGGCCCTGATTATCGAAGTCCGCAAGGAAGGCCGCGGGCCGCAGGTTGTCATTTCCCGTTCGCACCGGGATTACATGGCCGCGCTGTTCCGCCGCGAAGTGCCCGAAGTGGACGACGGCGTGGTGCAGATCATGGGCGTGGCCCGCGATCCCGGCAGCCGCGCCAAGGTGGCCGTGCTTTCGCGCGAGCGCGATGTGGACCCCGTGGGCGCCTGCGTGGGCGTGCGCGGCTCCCGCATTCAGAACATTGTGCAGGAATTGCGCGGCGAGCGCATCGACATTGTGGTCTGGAGCCCGGACATCGCCACCTATGCCCGCAATGCGCTGGCTCCGGCTACCGTTTCGCGCATTGTGGTGGATGAAGCGGAAAATCTGCTGGAAGTCATTGTTCCCGATGATCAGCTGACCAACGCCATCGGTCGCAAGGGCCAGAACGTCAAGCTGGCGGCGCGTCTGCTGGGCTGG
>CALUWU010000148.1 GCA_944324555.1 uncultured Desulfovibrio sp. | reverse complement strand
CGTTATGGCGGAAGGGGCGATGCGTCGGGGGGAAGGGAGACCCCCTTTTGAAAAAGGGGGTCTCCCTTCCCCCCGAACCCCCCATCCCTCTACCGAAAACTTTTAGTCGGGTCGGCGGAGCAGTGCGAAGGCGCGGCGGCTCTCCGTATTCCCCGGCGTCCCCCGGCGGCGCGTCGAAAAAGGGGGGCTGTCCGCTGTGAAAAATCAGGCATGGCCCTTTCTTCCGGCGGCGCGTCGGAACGGCCGGAGAAGCGCCGCTGCCGTTTTGCTTTTCCGGCGGCGCGATTGCGGCGCGGGAGGCGGGAGGAGAGGGCGCTTTTTATTGTTGTTTGATTAAATCAAACAATAAGGAAAGAACTTTCAATTTGACAGAACATCAGCAAGTCATGCAATCTTTTTCACATGCTGGAAGGATGGGCAATCCGCGCAGCAGGCCGAAAGCGCGCAGGCGGACAGGCGCCCGAGGCCGACGACGCGGCGTGACGGCGGGGACGTCCCCGTCGCGATGCGCGTCGCATACGCAACAGCACGAGGCAGGATGTTTTCTCATGGCCGCAACGACCACAGCCCCAGGGCTTTCCTTTTCCGTGTCGTATTACGTTCATACGCTCGTCTGTCTGGGCATCATGTTCGGTTTTGGACAGCTTGCTCCCATAGAACCCCTGACGCCGCTGGGAATGAATCTTGTCGGCATCTTTCTGGGCGTATTGTACGGCTGGGTTTTTATTGAAATTGTCTGGCCCAGCCTTGCCGGTCTTCTGGGACTTATGCTTGTCGGCGGGATGAAGCCGGCGCTTCTGCTCAACAAGAGTTTCGGCGATCCCATTGTGCAGATGATGTTCTTTATTTTCGTCTTCTGCGCCACCATCAACCATTACGGCCTGTCCCGTTTCATTTCCCTGTGGTTTATTACGCGCAAGTGCGTGGCGGGCAGGCCGTGGCTGTTCACATACGTCTTTCTTGGTTCCATCTTTATTCTGGGCGGCCTTACCAGCGCTTCTCCGGCGGCCATTATCGGCTGGAGCATCCTTTACGGCGTTTGCGAAGTCTGCGGTTACAAGAAGGGAGAAGGCTATCCGACCATGATGGTCTTCGGCATCGTGTTCGCCGCGCAGGTGGGCATGGCGCTCATTCCCTTCAAGCAGGCCGCGCTGACCGTGTTCAGCGCCTACGAGACCATGGCGCATGTAAGCATCGACTATGCCCGGTACATGCTGCTTGCCCTGATTATCTGCGCCCTGTGCAGCGCCCTGTTCATTCTCATGGGCAAGTATATTTTCCGGCCCGACATGAGCAAGCTGAAGGATCTGGACGCCTCCCGGCTGGACGCCGAAGGCAGCCTTGACCTGAACGGCGTGCAAAAGACGGTGCTGGTCTTTCTTTTCCTGCTGGTGGGTCTGCTGCTGGCGCCGAACTTCCTGCCCGCGGACTTTTTCCTGACCCGCTTCCTTCGGTCCATAGGCAATACCGGCATCGTCATTCTGCTGGTGACGCTCATGGCCTGTATCAAGGTGGGGGGCAAGCCGCTGCTCGGCTTCAAGACAATGGTGGATTCCGGCGTTACCTGGGGCATTGTGCTTCTGCTGGCCTTTGTGCAGCCCCTGTCCGGGGCCATGGCCGCCCCGGAGAGCGGCATCACCGAATTTCTGATGCAGATTCTGGAACCCGTGTTTGGCGGCGGCTCCCCGCTTTTCTTTGCCCTGTTCATCGGCTTTGCCGCCACAGCCCTGACGCAGGTCATGAACAACGGCGCCGTGGGCGTGGCCTTCATGCCCATTATCTTCAGCTACTGTCAGGCTTCCGGCACGTCGCCGGAACTGCCCCTGATCATGGTGGTGCTCGGCGTTCACTTCGCCTTTCTTACTCCCGCCGCCAGCGCCAGCGCCGCGCTTTTGCACGGCAACGAATGGTCCGACACCAGGGCCATATGGAAGACGGCGCCGCTGGCTATCCTCATGGCCTATGTGGTGACGGCCGTTGTCGTCGTCACCGTCGGCAAGGCGCTCTTTTCCTGAGAAGACCCCGCAGAACCGGAATTGTGAAAAGGGGGCGTTTCGACGCCCCCTTTTTCTGTTTTCAGGCGTCCCCCGGCGGCTGGTCCGGGGATTTCTTCTACCCCTCCCGCCCCGGGAAGCGCGGAGGCTGCAGGGAGGTGATGTTGGCGGGCAGCTGGAGAACGGAGAAATGGGCGCGCAGGCGCTCCATGAGGGTATTGGCCTGCGGGCTGAGGAGCTTCCGGCGGCGCACGATGACGCCGTACAGCATGTTCGGCAGCAGATGGTCGAGCGGGAAGGAGATAAGAGGGCTCCAGTCGGCGCCGAAAACGGAGGCGTTCAGGCTGAGTTCGTCCAGCACAGCAACGCCGACGTTTTGCAGGACAAAGCGGAGCATCAGGTGGAAATTGTTGACTTTCAGCACGACGTTGCGGCGGTAGTCGAGAGCCGCGGCCTCGTCGCCGAAGAAGGGATCGCGGTTCTGGAATTCCTGCCGGGGCAGGAAGGAGACGAAGGGGAGTTTTTGCAGGTCTTCCAGCGAGGGCACCGGCGGGATGCGCCACGGGTGATCCCTGTGCGCCACCAGCAGCGGCCGGGACTTGAACAGCACGTCCATGCGCAGATCCGGGGGCGTTTGCGGCAGCCCCGTCAGACCGAAATCGACGCGCGCCTCGCGCACGGCGGTTTCAACGTCCGTGGGCAGGGCGCGGATGAGCTGCATGTCCACGCGGGGAAATTCCTTCAGAAAGGCGGCGATTTCCGGGGTGCTGATTGCGGCGAAGGGGAGCGTTGCCGCCATGCGGACCTGTCCCTGAAGGCTTGAGCCCTGCGTGCCCACGGCGGAGCGCATGCTTTGCAGGGTTTCAAAGGTGGTGATGGTCCAGGTAAGCAGTTTCTCGCCCTCCGGCGTGATGCGGAGGGTCTTCTTGTAACGGTCGAAGAGTACCGTGTTCAGCTCCTGCTCCAGCGCCCGGATCTGATAGCTGATGGTGGAGGGGTTGCGGTGCATGAATTCGGCCGCCTTGCGGATGCTGCCGGTCTTGGCGACGTAATAGAAGCCGCGCAGCCATTGGAGAAAGTCGCCGTTGAGCTCTTCGAGCATGTCCGTCTCCAGTGTGTTTGATTAAATCGAACAATAAAAGTTTTTTATTGATTTGACAATACACGTGCTTTTCATGATTTTTTATTCACAAGCGGCGCGCTCCGTTTCGCGGATTGCCCAAGGCGCGCCGGCGACTGCGTTGTCCGCATTCTTTTTCGAGGTACGTATGAAGACAAGCAAACACCCCCTCGGCACGTTGATCGAAACCGACGTGCTGGTGATCGGTTCCGGGGCATCGGGCTGCGGCGCGGCGCTTGGCGCGCGCGATCAGGGCCTTGACGTCCTGCTTATGGACAAGGGCAAGCTGGAAAGTTCCGGCTGTATCGGCGGCGGCAACGACCATTACATGGCCGTGCTCGACGAACCGGGCGAACCCCACGATTCCGTGGAAGACCTTGTCAAGTTCTACGCCAAGCCGCTCAACGGGCTGACGCCCGCCATGCTGAAAAACGGCTGGTACGCCCACATGAAACATTTCCTCGACATTCTGGGCGAGGCGGGCGTGCAGTTCAGCCGAAAGGCCGACGGCTCCTACCTGCGGACGCAGGGGTTTGGGCAGCCGGGCCGCTGGTGGGTGCATATCGCCAACGGCATGACCATCAAGCGCGTGCTGGCGCGCATTGTCCGCAAGAGCGGCGTCAACGTGCTCGATCACGTCATGGCGGTCAAGATTCTGACCGACGGCGGCAAGGCCTGCGGCGCGCTGGCCTGGCACGTGCGTACAGGCGAATTCTACATCATCCGCGCCCGGACGGTCGTCTCCGCTCAGGGCCGCTCCGCCACGCGCGGCACCGACAACTCCACGCACAACCCCTATAACGTCTGGATGTACCCCTACAACACCAGCGCGGGCGTTGTGCTCGGCTACGACTGCGGCGCCGCCGTGACCGAACTGGATACCTACCAGCGCGCCACCATGCTGCCCAAGGGCTACGGCTGCCCCGGCATGAACGGCATCAACAGCTCCGGCGCGCACGAACTCAACGCGCTGGGCGAGCGCTTCATGGGCAAATATGATCCCATGATGGAAAACGGCGTTCGCAACAATCAGATTCAGGGCACGTTCCAGGAACAGATGGAGGGTTCCGGCCCGCCGTTCTACATGGACATGCGCCACGTGGACGAGCATGTAGTGCGGGAACTCCAGTATGTTCTCATGCCCGGCGACAAGGCCACCTTCGGCGACTGGGCCGAATGCACGGGAACGGACTTTCAGCACAAGCTGCTGGAAGTGGAGATCGGCGAGCTGATTTTCGGCGGAACCATCGCCGTCAACGACGCCTTTGAAAGCAGCGTTCCCAATCTGTTCTGCGGCAGCATCTTCCTTTACTGCTCCGGGGCCATGTGCGGCGGTTACGAAGCCGGCCGCCAGGCCGCCATGCGCGCCTCGGGCATGAGCGCGGCGGGCGCGGTCAACGAGGATCTTGCCGCCGCCGTCAAGGCCGACGTCTTCGCGCCCCTCGCCGTGGAAGACGGGGTCAGCTACCACGAACTGGAACAGGCGACCCGCAACGTCATGAACTATTACATGGGGTTCCGCCGTTCCATGGCGGGCATGGAACGCGCCCTTGAAAAGATCCGCTTCCTGTCCGGCAAGGCTTCGCTCCTTCAGGCCGGGAACTATCGCGAGCTCATGCGCTGCCATGAGTCCCGGGACATTCTTGCCGTCTGCGAGCTGGCCATTCTGGCCACCATGGAACGCAAGGAGACCGGCCGCTGCGTCTACAAGCTGCGCGACTACCCCGAACTCAATCCCGAAATGGCCAGGCCGCTGCTTCTTGCGCGCGGTGAAAACGGCCTGCCGCGCTTCCAGTGGGGCAAGGCGCCGCTGCTCTAGAAGCCGTCATACGCTCGCATAGCAAGGAGAATCCGTCATGCCGCCGAGATATAGTCGTGAAATCACGCGCCCCGTCGTGCTGGGCGCGGCCCTGAAAGATCAGTTCCGCACCTCCCCGTGCGAAGCGTCCTGCCCTGCCGGCAACTCCATTCAGAAAATGCAGTCGCTGGTGGAAAAGGGCGAGTTTACCGAAGCCCTGCGCTACCTGCGCGCCAAGAACCCCTTCCCCGGCGTGACCGGGCGCGTCTGCCCCCACTTCTGCATGGGGGCCTGCAACCGCAATCACAAGGACGGCTGCGTCAATACCCGCGCCCTTGAACGCGCCGCGGCCTCCTTTGCCGAACAGGAAAAGGTCGTCTTCCACCGCCGTCCCGCCACGGGCAAGAAAGTGTCCGTCATCGGCGGCGGCCCCGCCGGCCTGACCTCCGCCTACTTCCTGTCCCTGCTGGGGCATGACGTGACCGTGTACGAGGCCGAGCCCGTGCTGGGCGGCGTGCCCCGCTACGGCGTGCCCAACTTCCGTTTGCCCCGCGACGTCGTGGATCGCGAAGTGGGCATGATCCTTCAGGCCGGCGTCCGCGCCCGTGTCAATACCCGCGTGGGCCGGGATATTTCGTTCGAGGAAATCCGCTCGCGCGCCGACGCCGTCGTCGTCGCCGCCGGGGCGCCCGCTGAAAACAGCCTGCCCGTGCCCGGCGCGGAACATGCCGTCAAGGCCATGCAATTCCTGCGCGCCGCCGCCCTCGGCCAGACCGCCAGGGTGGGCGGAACGGTCGTCGTCATGGGCGGCGGCGGCGTGGCCTTCGACTGCGCCTTTACCGCCCGCCGCATGGGCGCGGAAAAGGTGCACGTCATCTGTCTGGAAAAGGCCGGCGAAATGCGCGCCCCCGAGGAAGACCTGCAACTCGCCGCGCGGGAAGGCGTCGTGATCCATAATTCCTGCACCATGTCCGCCGTGCGGGTGGAAAACGGCGCCGTCCGGGGCGTGGACTTCTATGAAGTGGCCTCCTGCTCCTTCGACGAAACGGGCAGGCCCGTGCTTGAACCCGTGCCCGGCGGCGAGAAGTCCCTCGACTGCGATACCGTCATCTTCGCCGTGGGCATGAAGACCAGCCTTGACTTTCTTGGCGACGGCGGCGCGGGCATCGAGCTCACGCCCCGCCGCTGGATCAAGGTTGACGCGCGCCAGCGCTCCAGCCTCGAAGGCGTCTTTGCCGCCGGCGACGTGTCCGCCGGGCCGGCTTCCATTGCCCGGGCCGTGGGCGACGGCCGCCGCGCCGCCTTTGCCGTCCACGCCTTTCTGACCGGCGAGGACGCCCGCGTCTTCGTCCTCGGCGACGACAACACCATCGAGGCTTGCGACGGCATGGGCAGCGATACCGCGCCCTATGTCGTGCAGTACGCCGATATCTACGGCGTCGATCAGTACGAAGACGCTCCGGCGGAAATCGAGGCCGTCGGCGACTGCCCGAAACCCTTCGCGGAACTGAACGAAGGCCTTACCGCCGAACAGGCCATGCGCGAGGCCGCCCGCTGTTTCCACTGCGGGCATTGCAAGGCCTGCGGTACCTGCGTGGACGACTGCCCCGGCTATGTGCTGGAGCTGCGCCCCTGGGGCGACGCCGAGCGTCCCGAGGTCATGCACGGCGACGAATGCTGGCACTGCGCCAACTGCCGCACAAGCTGCCCCTGCGGCGCCATCGGCTTCACCTTCCCCTTGCGGATGCAGGTGTAGCGGCGCCGGAAAGAACCGGTCTGGCGGCCCTTCCGGGGTCGCGAGGCCGGTTCTTCTGTTTCTGTAAACTGTGTTCCTGGGGGCGGGCCCATTATGAAAAGCTGTCTTCCTGCGGGATAACATGTAAAAAATAAAATATCGGCTACATGTTACGAAAAACGTCCATCTTTACTTGTTAGTACGTTATGCGCGGGTTTTGGGGAAGATGGGGGAGTTTGAGGGGGAAGAAAACCGTAATGGGTCCTGAACCTAAAAAGAGGGATGGTTATGAAAAGGATTGCATGGGCGCTGCTGGCGGCGGGGCTTCTGCTGGGAACGACGCGGCCGGCCGCCGCCGTGGATTTCAAAGCTAAGGGCGTCTGGCTGACGAATTTCCAGTACGGTCAGAACGGCAATTTTACCAGCAAGGGCCATGCCGGATACGATAATTCCGAAGACGAATTCGAGGCGCGTTCGCGCGTGCGTCTGCAACTGGACGCCGCGGCTTCGGAAAATCTTATGGGCGAAGTTTATTTTGAAATAGGAAAGAGCATCTGGGGCAAGGGAGCCAATCCCCAGGGCGGCGCGGCGATGGGCGCGGACGGAACCATTGTCAAGGTCAAGCGCGCCTTTCTCGACTGGACCGTGCCGCATACGGACCTGCGTCTGCGAATGGGCGTGCAGGGCTTGCAGACGCCCTTTTCCGCGCTGGACGGCCCCACGGTGCTGAGTACGGATATCGCGGCCCTGACGGCCAGTTACGCCGTCGGCGACAATGTCGCCCTGACGGCCTTCTGGGCGCGCCCCTACAATGACAACTATACGGGCGACGCCAATGGCAAGGGCGCAAATTATATGGATAATATGGATCTTGCCGGGCTGTTTCTGCCCTTGTCCTTCGACGGGCTGCGCCTGACGCCCTGGGCCATGTACGGCGCAATCGGCCCGAACGCCATCCGCAAGGCCGACGATTACGTGGCAAACCGAATCAACGGCGTCAACGGCAATTATTTCTTTAGCGGCATGCTGCCCGTGCAGGGCAATGTCGTCCGCCATACCGACCGCCCTCTTGACTCCTATGGCAATGCCTGGTGGGCCGGTCTCGCGGGCGACGTCGCCCTCTGGGACCCCTTCCGCATCGCATGGGAATTTACCTGGGGCAGCGTGCGCTGGGAAGACGACCCCGCCCTTGACCGTCGCGGCTGGCTGGCCGCCCTGCTGCTGGAATACAAGACGGACTGGGGTATTCCCGGCCTCTACGGCTGGTATGCTTCCGGCGACGACGACAACCTCGGCAACGGTTCCGAACGGCTGCCCGTCGTCAGCAACGACTATGGCGTTTCCAGCTTTTCCAGCACGTTTTCCGGCGTTAATGAAAATGGTCTGGAGCGCGATCGCGCCATGAGCAACAATCTTGCGGGCACATGGGGCGTCGGCGTGCGGCTCAGGGACGTGAGTTTCATTGAGAATCTTCGCCACACCCTTCATGTCAGCCTTTTCGGGGGAACCAGCGATTCCGGCATCCTGAGTCGTCTGCATGATCGTACCGGCGTCTGGATGGCGCCCAACAATCCCTCGGACGACTCTCTGGTCGGCCGCGATAACGTCTACATGACCGACAAGGATCGCGCCTTTGAAGTCGGCCTTGCCAACAAGCTCAAGATTTACGACAATCTGAGATTCAATCTTGATATTTCCTACGTCGTCCTGAGCCTTGACAAGAGCGACGACGTCTGGGGCCGGGCCGATACCGGCGGCGGCTCCTGTCAGATCCGCGATGCCTGGAATATCAGCACGCTGTTTATTTATTCTTTCTAGAATGGCCGGGGGGAAGGGAGACCCCCTTTTGAAAAAGGGGGTCTCCCTTCCCCCCGAACCCCCCATCCCTCTACCGAAAACTTTCAATCTGGTCGGCGGAGCAGTGCGAAGGCGCGGCGGCTTTCCGTATTCCCCGGCGTCCCCCGGCGGCGCGCCCGGAAAGTTTTTTCTGTTCCATCCGGGGGCGGCGAGGCCGTATGGTTTGAAACGCGGAGCGTTTCAAACTGAAAATGCTCTGGAAAAGTGAAACGCATATCCATGTATCTGGATATGCGTTTCTTGTTTTTGTTCTTCGTGTTTGCAGGGGCGCCCCCGGTCGCAGGCGGATGTTTTCCCATGCTTCCGCGTTCCTTTGAAAAAGCGCGCTGGGGAAGGGATGGGGGGCCCGGGGGGAAGGGAAACACCTCTCGCGCTAGCAG
>CALUWU010000147.1 GCA_944324555.1 uncultured Desulfovibrio sp. | reverse complement strand
TTTTCGAGTGCAGTTGCCAGACCGCACAAGAACCCTAACAAATCAAAAGGAGTTTTTATGACATGTGCAAAGCTGTAAGCTTTTTTGAACCTCCCGCCTAGCGGGAGGTTTTCGTTTATACAAAAAGCCCTGATCCGCCGCGGCGGATCAGGGCTTTTTTTACAGCGTTTGCAAGACGGAGCGAAAGGGCTGCGCGGCCCACCGTTCCTCTCGGGGGAAGAATCTACGAAAGCTTTTTCTGCAAAAGTTCGTTGACCATCGCGGGATTGGCCTTGCCCTTTGTGGCGCGCATGATCTGGCCCACAAAGAAGCTCATGAGCTTGGTCTTGCCGCCCTTGAAAGCCTCGACTTCCGCCGGATTGTCGGCAATGACCTTGTCCACCGCGGCTTCCAGAGCCGAGGAATCGGAAATCTGCGCCAGACCGCGTTCCTTGACGTAGCTTTCCGGCATGGCGCCGGTAGCGAAGAGATCGGGGAAAATATCATTGGCGATCTTGGCGCTGATGACGCCCTTGTCCACAAGGCGCACCAGCTCGGCAAGTCCTTCGGCCGTCATGGCGCACTGGGAGAAATCGCCGCCCCGGGCGTTGAGCTCGCGCATGAGCGGCCCAAGGACAAAATTGGCGGCCTTCTTTGCGTCGGAGGCGCGCGCCGCGCTCTCGAAGAAATCGGCCAGCGCGCGACTTTGCACCAGAACTTCGGCCTCGGCTTCGGGCAGGCCGGTCATTTCCAAGAAGCGCGCCATGCGCTGCTGCGGCAGTTCCGGCAGTTCCGCGCGCCAGCGCTCCATCTCCTCGGCCGAAATTTCCACGGGCAGCTGATCCGGGTCCGGGAAATAGCGGTAGTCGTGCGCCTCTTCCTTGCCGCGCATGGAAACGGTCACGTTCTTCACGGCGTCATACAGCCGGGTTTCCTGCACAATCGCCTCGCCGTCGGCCAGCGCGTCCTGCTGCCGGGCGATCTCGTATTCAATGGCGCGCTGCACATTGCGGAACGAATTCAGGTTCTTGAGTTCCGTGCGCGTGCCAAGGGTCGTAGATCCGGCCGGACGGATGGACACGTTGGCGTCGCAGCGGAAACTCCCCTCCTCCATATTGCCGTCGCAGACGCCGAGGTAGGTCACGATGCCGTACAGGGCCTTCAGGTAGGCCACGGCTTCCTGCGACGAGCGCATGTCGGGCTCGGAGACGATTTCCACCAGAGGCGTCCCGGCGCGGTTCAAATCCACATAGCTGATGTTCTCGCCCTGGGCATGAATGTTCTTGCCGGCGTCGTTCTCCATATGAATGCGGGTAATGCCTATGCGTCTGGACTGCCCGTCCACGGAAACGTCAAGATGACCGTGTTCGCAAATGGGCATGTCGAACTGGGAGATCTGATAACCGGCCGGAAGATCGGGGTAGAAGTAGTTCTTGCGTGCGAACACGGAACGCCGGCGCACTTCGCAGTTGGTGGCGAGGCCCACCAGCGCGGCGTAATGCACGGCCTGCCGGTTCACGACAGGCAGCGCGCCGGGCATGCCCGCGCAGACTTCGCACACGTTGCTGTTGGCGGGCTGCCCGAAGCTCGTCGGGCAGGAACAAAACAGTTTGGAAGCGGTGGAAAGCTGCACATGCACTTCCAGACCGATAACGGCTTCATAAGCGGCCATGCTCTCTACTCCATTGCCGATATTTCAAGTGATACTTTAAAAAATTTCCGCGCGGGGTTCCGTTCGCGGCTTCCCGGACTTCGGGCGAACAGGATCAGCGCCGGACGATGGAAGCGTCAAAATACTTCCCGACGCCGTACTCGCCGCGACGCCGGAACAGCGACGGCGCGGGACCGATAATCTGCATTTCCCGATTGACGCGCTGCACATCCTGCGCGATACGCATTTCCTTGGTGCAGCCCGTGGAATAGGTGGCGTCCTTGCCCACCCATTCCGGCGGTACCTTGCGGCCCAGCAGGGCAAAGCTGCGTTCAATGTCGTCTACGGTCTGGAAGCGCCATATGTCAATATAGCCGCTGCGCTGGACGCGCTCCCACATGAACATGAGATCGTCGCCGTCCATGCCCTCGGCGAAATACTCGGTCGGGTTGACGATAAGAACATTGTCCATCGAGGCCCGCAGGGAATCCAGAAAGGCCCGGACAAGGGCGATGGCCGTCGCCGTCTGACCGGGAATGCTGCCGATGATGCAGCTGTAGAACATGACCGTCTTGTTTTCGGCATGGGCCTGACGCATGCCGGCGATGACGGCGTCGGCCCGGTCGGCAATGTCCTGCGCGCTGAACTTGTGCGCCTCAGCCGCGCGCCGGCGGAAACTGGCCTGAAAGCCTTCCTCGTCCTGCCAGAAGCAGAAGATGTCGCGCGTGAACTCGTGGCTGGTGCCCAGCAGCATGTCCGCGTTGCGCCACCCCTTGCTCAGAACGATGTCGGCCTCCTTCCAGGCGCGGGCAAAGGTGATGGACGTGCGATAGAAGTTGAGGCGCTCGCGCGTGCCGTCGCTGATGAAAAGAACGTCGTTTTCCCGCAGCAGACGCACGAGATCGTTCTTGCTCAGACGCGATTCCCGCTCGATGTGCGCCTTTCGCGCCCAGCGTTCAAGCACGGGATCGCCCTCGATATCGTCCAGCGTGGGAGCGTAAAAATAGAAATCTTCCTTGAGGGCGACGATGACCTTGAAGCCCATGCTGACAAGGCAGCGGGTGGCCGCCAGATCGAAGACGATGCCGCCGTCGGCGTCGCAGATGAAAAGGACGATGCGCTCGCTCGTTTCGTCGGGCAGCGAGCCTCTCAGATGGCAAAGAAGCTCTTCCGCCCGGGCAAGTTCCCTGTCGAATTCCTCGTCCGGCGGCAGGCCGCGCTCGTTGATGCGCCGGGAAAAGGCCGACAGGCACAGCAGCCGCGCCAGCTCGCGCAGGCGCATTTCCCGCCTTGCCGACGGCATGTCGCCCGGCAGGCGTTCGGGCATGGCGTCCAGCTTCTTCCGCACGGCGGGCGATTCAAGCAAGGCGCTTTGCGCGGCGTTGGCCGCCAGACGGCGATCCCGCCAGAGATCGCCCCATTCGCCCTGCGCCAGCACAAGGTTGGTCATGCGCTTCATGAGGCGCGTCGGCAGCAGGGTTTCCAGCCGCAGGTAATGGCGGAAGCGATTGCGGCAGAAGGCAATCAGGCGCCGCCGCATCTCCCGCGACGGCGCGACCTCGCGCACCAGCCGCATGACGACCCGCCAGACGCGCCCCTGCTGGGCGCGCAGTTCCGCGCCGCCCTTGCACAGCACGGCAAAGGTAGCGTCCGAACAGGGCAGATACACCTGAGAATCCCGCCGCCGCTGCACGATGAAATCCAGCTGTTCGGGGCTGGCGATGAGGTCCGGGTTCATCCGGTAGGCAAGATTGTTGTCGATCAGCAGGCCGTACAGCCATGCGTCAAGGACGGCGTCCGCGCCGTGGCGGATGTCGGCCGCGCGCAGGGGCATGCCCCGAGGGATATCGTCGCGCATACGTCTCCCGAAAGAGGTAGGGTTAGAGCTTGCCCCCGGTGCCGACCGGCGTCACGAAACCGCGCGTACGCAGGCGTTCAAAGAAGGGCGTACCGCTCCCGAGAAAGCGCACGGCCCCGACGTCGCCGGTCACATCCAGCAGATCGCCCACTTCGAGCATTTCGCCTTCCTGACCGTCCACCGTCAGATAACTTTCGGTGGTTCCGGGCAGAAGCTGCATGCGAAAATGGCGATCGCAGGAAAAGACCATGGGCGGGATGGTATTGAGGAAAGGACAGATGGGCGTAAAGACCAACGCCTCCAGAGAGGGATGCAGGAGAGGCCCCCCGGCGGAAACGCTGTAGCCGGAGGAGCCGAGCGGCGTGGAAATGATGACGCCGTCGCTCCGCAGGGTGCACATGTGGCGCTTGTCCACGCAGATATCCATGTTGACGAGACGCGACAGCGCGGCGCGGCTCAGCACGACGTCGTTGATGGCGCTCCCTTCGCTGACGACCTCGCCCTTGCGGCGCAATTCCCAGTGAAGGGCCATGTGCGAACGGATCGGCGCCTTGCCGTCCAGACATTCCGTCAGACCCTGGCGCCAGTTTTCCGGCTGCACGTCGGCAAGATAGCCGACGCGCCCGAAATTGATGCCGAGAAGCGGCAGGCGGCGACGGGCAAGACGGCGCGCCACGCCCAGCATGGTGCCGTCGCCCCCGAGAACGACGGCGAAGTCGAGATCGGGCAGATCAAAGGCCGAACTCTCCTCCCCCGCCTCCAGACAGGAGGCTCGGTGTCCCTGCTGCTCCAGCCATTCGGCTATTTCCCGTTCGAGGACGGCGGCCCGGCTGTTGTGAGCCTTGCATACCAGTAGTATATGGCGAGATTGGCGCTGTTCCATCTCTTTTTCTTACGATATCCCCATCGGAACCGCAAGCCGTTTTCCCCTGCCCGTCAGGCGGCCGGCGCTTGCGCGGCCGGCGTCCAGCGCGGCAAAGGTTTTCCCCTGCTTGTCAGGCGGTACGCTTTGGCTTACAAACAGACTTCCGGGAAAAAGACATGTCGAATTCCATTACCGACGCGCTGGAGCGTCATCACGACGCCTGCGCCCAGGCGCGGGAAACGCTGTTCGCCGCCTGCCGGTCGCGACTGGACGACGCGGCCCTGCGTCTTGCCCGCGCCCTTGCCCGACAGGGAACGGTCTTCTTCTGCGGCGTCGGCGCCGAAGCCGCGCGCCGCGCGGCCTCGCAGCTGGCGGAGGCCGTCGGCGACGGCTACGCCCTGAAGCGCCCCCCGCTCCCCGTCGTCTGCCTTGAAGGCGACGCCGCGCGCCTTGTCCGCCGTCTGGAAAGCCTCGGCATGGAGGGCGACGTTCTCGTCGTCCTTCATACGACGCCGGAACGCGAGATCGCGCCCCTGCTGCGCGCGGCGCGGGCCGCGGCCATGGACGTCGCGCCGCTGCCCGCCGCGCCGCCGGAACTCTCCGACCTGCCGCCCTTTGCCCTGACGACCCGCCTTGCCGCCATGACGGACAGGGTCGCCCGCCTTGTGGAATATCATCTCTTTGAAAATACCTCCGCCCTTCTGCCGGAAACGGAAGAGGAAAAGGAATCCAGCCATGCCCATCTATGAGTATCATTGCGACGCCTGCAACAAGGATTTCGAGGAACTGGTCTTCGGCGACGCGGCGCCCGCCTGCCCGCACTGCGGCGCGACCGCGACGCGCAAGCTGATGTCCTGCTGCGCCTTTGCCGCCGGAGGCGGCGACGGCGAAATGTCCATGCCGAGCTCCTCCGGCGGTTCCGGCGGCTGCGCCGGCTGCTCCGGCGGCAACTGCGCCTCCTGCGGCCGCTAGCCTCTTCATGCCGGAAGGCGACGCCCCGCCGCCCTCCCCCGGACGGCCCGGAACGCCGCCGCGCCCCGACGAGGACGACGGCGCCGGAACGTTAAAAACTTCAACCGATTCTTTAAGGAATGTCAATGAAAACGTCGCTGGTCATTGCCACGCGCGGCAGCCAACTTGCCCTCTGGCAGGCGGAACACGTCAGGAGCCGCCTGCTTGAACTGCGCCCCGAGCTTTCTGTCGAACTGCTGAAAATCAAGACCAGGGGCGACGTCATTCTTGACGTGCCCCTGTCAAAGGTCGGCGGCAAGGGGCTCTTTATCAAGGAAATCGAGGAGGCGCTGCTGGACGGGCGCGCCGATCTCGCCGTGCACAGCGTCAAGGACGTTCCCATGGAACTGCCCGAGGGGCTGATCCTCGCCGCCGTGCCCGAACGCGAGGTCTGCACCGACTGTCTGGCCTCCGAAACCTTCGCCGGCCTTGACGCCCTGCCCGCGGGCGCCCGCGTGGGCACCTGCAGCCTGCGGCGGCAGGCGCAGCTGCTGCACGCCCGCCCGGATCTGCGGATTCTGCCCCTGCGCGGCAATGTGGAAACGCGCCTGCGGAAATTGAAGGAAGGCGAATTCGACGCCGTCGTGCTGGCTTCGGCCGGAATGAAGCGCCTCGGCCTTTCGGCCGCCCTCATGGCCCATCTGCCGGAAGATCGCTTTGTGCCCGCCGTGGGTCAGGGGGCCATAGGCATCGAGTGCCGCGCCGCGGATACGGAGCTGCTTTCCCTGCTCGCGCAAATGGAGCATCGCCCCACCCGCGTCTGCGTGGAAGCCGAACGCGGCTTTCTCGCCGGTCTGGACGGCGGCTGTCAGGTTCCCATCGCGGCCCACGCCGTCATGCTCGACGAAAATCATTTTCATCTGGAAGGCCTTGTGGGCGAGGTGGACGGCAGCCGCCTGATCCGCCTGCAACGGGACGGCGCGGCCGAGGACGCGCGCGCCGTCGGCCTGCGTATGGCCGAGGAAATTCTGGCGCAGGGAGCGGACGACATTCTCCGCCGCCTCTATTCGCCCGAACAGGCGGACTAGCGCCGCGCGACAGGTTCCGCCGCGCGCCCCGCCCGCCGGGCCGGGACGCGCGGCGTCCGTTCCCCGCAACCCCGAGAAAGGCTCCCGTCCGAGACACGCCATGCCCCAAATTCAGCCTCTTCCCACAAGCCGCCTGCACGCCACCTTTGATCCCGCCAAGATTCCCTGGGACGACAGCAGCGCCATCCCCCTGCCCCGCAACGGCGGCAACGGACGCAACCCCTTCCAGCCCCGCGCCATGCAGGCGCTGGATCTGGCCCTGCACATCCGCAGCGTCGGTTACAACATCTATCTGGCCGGAGAGCCCCACCTCGGACGCAGCCACATGCTGCTCAACTACCTCCGCCCTCTGGCGCGCAAGGCCGCGACGCCTCCCGATCTGATCTACGTCCACAACTTCGCGGATCAGGACAGTCCGCAGCTTCTTTCCCTTCCGGCGGGCATGGGCAAGAAGCTCAAGCAGGGGCTGAACTCCCTCATGGAGGCCATCGGCAGGGAATTGCCGCGTCGCTTCGAGGCCGGGTCCTTTGTCAAGCAGCGCGCCAAGCTCATGGACAGCTACCAGAAGACCCGCACCGGCCTTCTGCACAAGATGAACAACGTCGCCGCCCACAAGGGCTTTCATCTTGAAGCGGACGATTCCGGCAGCCTGACCCTGTATCCGCTGGTTGGCGGAAAGCGTCTGGCCGACGAGGAATTCGATCAGCTTGACGCCGCCGTCCGTCTCAAGCTCAAGCGGCAAGGCGAAGACGTGGCCCGCGCCATATCCGTCTTTGTCCGCCAGCTGAGCAAGGTCGAGGAAACCTTTCACGACGAGGAACGCGATCTCGAACGCGAGGTCATGACGCAGGTGCTGCACAGCCTGCTGACGCCCCTGCGGCAGAAGATGCTGAAAGCCTGCGACGCCCCCCGCCTCGCCGCCTATTTCGACGACCTCCACGAGGACATCCTGCGGAATACCGACGCCTTCCTGCCGCGCGAGAGCGCGCCGCCCCAGCCCGGCGCCAGCGACGCCGTGCACGCCCAGCCGCCGCAGGAACCGCCGCTGTACCGCTACGACGTCAACGTCTTTGTGGACAACAGCGCCGCGGAAGGCGCGCCCATCGTGGTTGAGGATCACCCCACCGTCGCCAACCTGCTCGGCTGCATCGAAAGGGAATCGGAACTGGGCGCGCTCGTCACCGACTTCACCCTCATCAAGGCCGGCAGCCTGCACAGGGCCAACGGCGGCTATCTGATTCTGCACATTGAGGACATTCTGCAGCATCCCGCCGCCTGGGAAGGACTCCTGCGCGCCCTGCGCTCCAACTCCGCCCGCATGGAAGACAACGGCGACGCCCCGGATTCCGGCATGCGCACCAAGGGCATTTCTCCCGAGGCCCTGCCGCTGGATCTCAAGGTGGTTCTCATCGGCTGCGACGACCTCTACGAAAGCCTTCTCATCAACGACGACCGCTTTGGAAAGCTCTTCCGCATCAAGGCGCAGCTGGACGACGTGACCGAACGCAACGCCGCGGGCGTGCGCTATTATCTTTCGGTCATGGCCCGGATCATCCACGACGAGAAGCTCCAGCCCTTCGATCGCACGGCGCTGGCCTGGCTGGTGGATCTCGGCTCGCATATCTGCGAGGATCAGCGCCGCCTTTCGCTCAAGTTCACCCAGCTGCGGGAAATGATGCTCGAAGCCAACGCGCTGGCCGTCATGCGGAAAACGCCCGTGATCGGCGCCGAACTGCTGGAGGAGGCCTACGCGGCCCGCGCCTATCGCGTCAATCTCATGGAAAGCATCTTCATGGAGGAATACGACCGGGAAATGATCAAGGTCCGCACCTCCGGCCATGCCGTGGGGCAGGTCAACGGTCTTTCCGTCATGAGTCACGGCGATTTTGAATTCGGCCTGCCCCATCGCATCGCCTGCACCGTCGGCGTCGGGCACGAGGGCATCATCGACCTTGAGCGCGAGGCCGAACTCGGCGGCCCCATCCATACCAAGGCCATGATGATCCTGAAAAGCTGCCTGACCAATCTCTTTGCCCGCCGCAAGCCGCTGGTCCTGTCCGGTTCGCTCTACTTCGAGCAGAGCTACGCGGGCATCGAGGGGGACTCCGCCTCGGGCGCGGAGCTGGCGGCCCTGCTCTCGGCCCTGGCCGAAGTGCCCGTGCGCCTTGACCTCGCCTTTACGGGCGCCGTCAGCCATACGGGGCAAATCATGGCCGTGGGCGGCGTCACCCGCAAGATCGAGGGCTTTTTCAAGGTCTGCGCGCGGCACGGGCTCACCGGCACGCAGGGCGTCCTCATTCCCGCCGACAACGTGGATCACCTGATGCTCGCGCCCGACGTGCTCCAGGCCGTGGAAGACAGGAAATTCGCCATCTATCCCATAACCTGCATAGAAGAGGCCCTGCTCCTGCTGACCGGCCTGCCCGCCGGCAAGCGGCGCAAGGACGACACCTTCACCCCGGGCAGCCTCTACGCCCTTGTCGATCGCCGTCTGGAACAGCTCGGCGAATACGCGCAAAACGCCTTTGACGCCAGGAAGCGCAGACGGCGCCGGGGCTGAGGACGGGCCGGCCGTTTTCCGGGAGGGGGAGGGATGCCCTGGGCCGCCGCGCGCAAGGCGCCTCCCTTTCCCGAAGCCGGCGAAAACTGATGAGGAAATTTTTCGCAAGACGGTTGACTTGGTTTGGCTGACTGCGTAATCAAACATAGACGGAATAGAGACGGCGCAACGCCGTCGCGGCCCAGCCTCGACAGGAAAAAATCTGCCGTGTCACCCCTCATCAGTTGACGCCATGCACACAAAGAACAAGAAGGAAGCCCTGCTTCAGGCAGCCAAGGAACTCTTCGGCGAATGCGGTTACGTGGAAACGACGTTCAAGAAAATTTCCGACCGTGCCGGCGTCGCCCTCGGCCTTCTGACGCATCATTACGGCAACAAGGAAAAGCTCTTTCTGGCGTCCGGACTGGACGTGCTGGAGCATTTTCTGGCCCGGCTGAAGGAGGCGACGGCCAACGCCAACAACGGCTTTGACGCCGTCATGCGCTTTTGCAAGGCCTATCTTGACTTTTCCGTCGATCCGTCGTCCAACTGGCTGGTGCTGGTGCGTTGTTCGCCCTACAGCGACATGAAGACCAAGACGGACAGGGAGCTCATGGAAGCCAAGTTCGCCGAAGTGCCCGCCATGCTTACCGCCCTGCTGGAAAGCGGCGTGCGCGACGGCAGCCTGGTCGAGCTGGACTGCAAGACGACGGCCCATGTCATCATGTCGCTCATGGTCGGCGCCAACCGTACGCGGGTGCTCTCGCCTTACGCCCCCCCGGATCTCTACGACGAGGCGTTGCTCTTCATCGCGCGATCCATCAAGGCCTGATCCTCGCTCCCCCCTCAACAGCAACGAGGCGTGCGCGGAATCCCCCCCTCCGCGAAAGCCAGAGAGGAAACTACCCATGTCCTACGCTCAAAAGGTACTCGAAGATCTGAAACAGCGCTACGCGCACGAAACCGTATTCCTTCAGGCCGTGCAGGAAGTGCTGTCTTCCCTGCAGCCCGCGCTCGACAAGGACGCCCGCTACGAAAAGAACAAGATTCTGGAGCGTATCGTCGAGCCCGAGCGCATCATCTCCTTCCGCGTGGAATGGGTGGACGACAAGGGGGAAATTCAGGTCAACCGCGGCTACCGCGTGCAGTACAATTCCGCCATCGGCCCCTACAAGGGCGGCCTGCGCTTCCACCCCAGCGTCAATCTTGGCGTGCTGAAGTTCCTGGGCTTTGAACAGATTTTCAAGAACTCCCTTACCGGTCTGGCCATCGGCGGCGGCAAGGGCGGTTCCGATTTCGATCCCAAGGGCAAGTCCGAAAATGAAGTGATGCGCTTCTGCCAGGCCTTCATGACCGAACTGTACCGCCACATCGGCGCCACCATCGACGTGCCCGCCGGCGACATCGGCGTAGGCGGCCGCGAAGTGGCCTACATGTACGGCATGTACAAGCGCCTCACCCGCAGCTATGAAGGCGTGCTGACCGGCAAGAATCTTCTCTTCGGCGGCTCGCTGGCCCGCACGGAAGCCACCGGCTACGGCGCCGTCTACTTTGCCCAGAAGATGCTGGAAGATCGCGGCGAAAGCCTCGAAGGCAAGAAGTGCGCGGTTTCCGGCGCCGGCAACGTGGCCACCTACTGCTGCGAAAAGCTCTATCACGTTGGCGCCACGCCCGTTACCGTCTCCGACTCCCGCGGCATGATTCACGACGAACGGGGCATCAACATTGAAGTGCTCAAGCAGGTCAAGGAAGTGGAACGCGCCTCCCTGACCCGCTACGCCGAACTGGCGCCCGGCGCGACCTACACGCCCGTCAGCGCCTATCCGCAGGGGCGCAACGCCGTCTGGAGCGTCCCCTGCTTCGCCGCCTTCCCCTGCGCCACGCAGAACGAACTCAATCTTGCCGACGCCGAAACCCTGCTCAAGAACGGCTGCAAGTGCATTTCCGAAGGCGCCAACATGCCCTCGACCCTCGACGCCACCAACGCCTTCCTCAAGGCCGGCATCGCCTACGGTCCCGCCAAGGCCGCCAATGCCGGCGGCGTGGCCACCAGCCAGCTTGAAATGCAGCAGAACGCCGGCATGCAGAGCTGGACGTTTGAAACCGTCGACGGCAAGCTCAAGGATATCATGGGCAACATCTTCAAGAACGCTTCCGAAACCGCCAAGGAATTCGGCCAGCCCGGCAACCTTGTGCTCGGCGCCAATATCGCCGGCTTCCGCAAGGTGGCCGACGCCATGATCGCCCAGGGCGTTCTGTAGCGGACGTCCCTTTCCGCGGGAAAGGAGGGTCTCCCCTTGGGGAGCTTCTTCCTTTCCCGCGCGCCCTTGAGCATTTAAAGGGCGGCTTCACAGACGACGAAAGCCGGAGCCTCGCAAGGAGACTCCGGCTTTTTTGCTGCCTCTGTTCTCTACTGGGCGTTTTCAGTTTGAAACGCGCTGCGTTTCAACCCATACGGTTTGATCGTTTCGCGGAAAAATGCGTTTTTTCCGCTCGGGCCGGACGGCGCGCCGCCGCCTCTCGCTTCACTTTTTTTCAAGGGTGAAGAGTTCTCTGCCCGGCGGAGAAACGGCGCGGACGCGGGAAAACGCCGTTCCGGCGGCTACCACCGCTCGCGGTGAATCTTTGCGGGCTGCACGCGCTTGCCGGCTTCCGAAAACGGTTGAGCAGGGTAGCCCAGCACGACCATCGCAAAGGGTTCGATGCCGTCCGGAATATTAAAGCATTCCTTGAAGGGCGTCTTGCGCTCCTCGCGCGGATGCAGGCCGCACCAGACGCTGCCGATACCGAGCGCGCGGGCGGCCAGCAGCAGATTCTCCGTGGCGGCGGCGCAGTCCTGAATCCAGTATCCGGGTTCGGCGGCTTCGCCGCAGACGATAATGGCCAGCTGCGCCTGAGCGGCCATCTCGCCGTAGGGATGCATGCCGGCGACGGCCTTCAGCCGTTCCCGCTCCCGCACGACGATGAACTGCCACGGCTGCCTGTTGTTCGCGCTGGGCGCCAGCATGGCCGCCCTGAGCATGGTTTCCACGTCGGCGTCCGCAACGGGCTGTTCCGTATACTTGCGGATGCTGCGGCGGGTGAACAGCGTTTCAAGAGCATCCATGATTGCCCTCCCTGTTTCTTGTTGCGCCCCGCGTCCGGGGGCGGCGAGCCGGAAAAGATCGGTCTCAGAATTCCCGCAGCGCCCGCTCCAGCGAAGGAACGTCGTCGACGACGACGGCGGCGCCGGCCCTTTCCAGTTCGGCGCGGCCGCCGTAACCGTAGGCCGCGCCGATGCAGGGCAGCCCCGCGGCGCGCGCGCCTTCCACGTCGTGCCGCCGATCGCCCGTCATGACGGCGGCGGCGGGAGAAATCGCGTGACAGGCAAGCCCGTGGCGCAGGACGTCGGCCTTGTCGTGCCGGGGGCCTTCAAGCTCCGCGCCGTGGATGCCCGTAAAGAAGGGACTCAGCCCGAAATGCTCCATGATCCGCAGGGCGAAGACTTCCGGCTTGGACGTCGCCAGATAGAGCCGGCGCTCCCCGGCAAGGCGGCGCAGCATATCCTCAATGCCGGGGTATACGGCGTTTTCAAAGATGCCCCGATCCTTGAAGTAAACGCGGTAGAGCCTTACGGCCTTCTCCACGTCGGCGGCGGAGGAAAAATGCCGGGCGAAACTTTCCCGCAGCGGCGGCCCGATATAGGAGCGAAGAACCTCCTCGGACGGCGCGAGGCCGAAGCCGGCGAAGGCATGCCGCAGGGAATTGAGGATACCCGGCGCCGAATCGGTCAGCGTGCCGTCCAGATCAAAGAAAACGTGTTCCCTCACCGGCCGTTCTCCTCCGCAAGATAGCGCTCGAACCCGCCAAGGTCCTCGCAGACGTAGGCGGGCTGCCGCTCAAGACCGGCGAGGTCTTCGCGCCGGGCCTCCCCGCTCAGGACAAGCAGAAAGTCGATGCCCGCATTTTCCGCCAGCTTCTTGTCCGTGGAGAGCCTGTCCCCGACCATGATCATTTCATCCTTGTCATAGCGTTGCAGCAGCGGCGAGAGCAGGACGGGATCGGGCTTGCCAAAGATGCGCTCCGGCTCCCTGCCCGTGGCAATCTTGTACAGCCCGAGCATGCTGCCGACGTCGGGCAGGGGTCCTTCCGGCGAGGGGCAGACAAGATCGGGATGCGTCGCCAGGAAGCGGACGCCCGGCTGTTGCAGCAGCAGGGCCGAGCGCGCCAGCTTGGCATAGGTCAGTTCCGTGTCGTAGGCCAAGATGACCGCTTCCGCCGGGCCGTCCTCGCCCGCCTGACGCAGCTCCGGCATAACCTCGCGCATCTGGCCGCGAAAGTCCGTATTGCCGACGATATAGGCGGACGTTATGCCCTCACGCCGGAGAAAGGCCGTCAGCGGCGTCGCCGGCGACAGCAGCTGTTCGGGCCGGGCGGCGATGCCCATGCCGTTCAGCTTGCGGATATAGGTCGACGGCGATTTCGAAGTATTGTTGCTGAGAAAGTAGAAATCCGCGTCGTTCCAGTGACGGCGCACAAAATCAACAGCGCCGGCAATCGGTATGGAACCGAGGTAGATGGTTCCGTCCATATCAAGGACGTAACAGCGTTTTCTGACCATTCGCGTAGCTCCCGCATACCGCGCCGACTCCGCGACGCTTGCATTATCATGGTTCTTGCGACCAGACTGCTGATACAACGGGAAAGGGGCGGACGCAAGCCCGTCTTGACAGTCCTCAATGGGCGCGGGTAGACAGGAGAAAATATGCCCTTTAACCGCGCCGCAAGGGGCGCGGGGATTGTGGAGGCAGAGTGAAACAGACCTCGGTAGTCATTATCGGCGGCGGCGCGACGGGCATCGGCATCCTGCGCGATCTGAGCATGCGCGGCGTCGACGCCGTCCTTCTGGAAAGGGGCGGCCTCGCCCACGGCACAAGCTCGCGCTTTCACGGCCTGCTGCACAGCGGCGCACGCTACGCTGTGGGCGACCCTGAATCCGCGCGCGAATGCATTGAAGAAAACTTTATCATGCGCCGCATCGGCAAACAGTGCGTGGAAGAGACGGAAGGATTCTTCGCCGCGCTGCCGGAAGACGATCCGGCCTTTGCCGCGCGCTGGGTCGCGGCCTGCCGGGAAGCGGGCATCGCGGCGGAAGCCGTCGATCCCGAAGAAGCCCGCCGCCTTGAACCGCGACTGTCGCCGCGCGTGCGGGAAGTCTATCGCGTTCCCGATTCCTGCGTCGACGGATTCCGCCTCGTGTGGCACAACGCCCTGAGCGCCCGCCGCTACGGCGGCGAAGCGCTGACGTATCACGAGGTCTCCGCCATACGCACGGAACAGGGCCGCGTCGTCGGCGTTGAAGCCCGCAACCGCATGACCGGCGAAACCGTGAACATCGCCTGCGACTATGTCGTCAACGCGGCCGGTTCCTGGTCGGGCGTCGTGGCCCGCATGGCCGGTCTGGACGTCTGCGTTTCGCCGGACAAGGGCACGCTCATCGTTTTCAATCACCGCTTCACGTCCCGCGTGGTCAACCGCCTGCACAAGAGCTCGGACGGGGATATCTTCGTGCCCCACGGCTCCGTGACCATTTTCGGCACCACGTCCACGCCCACGGACGATCCCGCCGACAGCGCGCCGACCAGCGAAGACGTCGTGCGCCTGCTGGATATCGGCGAACCCCTGTTCCCCGATCTGCGAAGCTACCGCATCCTTCGCGCCTTCGCCGGAACGCGCCCGCTCTATACGCCCAGCAACGCGTCCGGACGCGCCGCGAGCCGCAATTTCCACATTGTGGATCATATGGACGAGGGCCTGCGGGGCATGGCCAGCATCTTTGGCGGCAAGCTCACGACGTACCGCCTGATGGCCGAACGCATGAGCGACCTTGTCTGCCGCCGTCTGGGCGTGACCACGCCCTGCCGCACGGCGGAAGAGCCGATCATCCCCGATCCCTCTCCCGAAACGCTCGAACGGGCGGCGCGCAGCTTCCCCGCGCACGGCGTGAAGCTCGTCGCCGACCGCCTCGGGGACGCCTTTGCCGAAGTGGTGGGGAATACCGCCGGCGAGGCCGACAACGGAATGCTCTGCGAATGCGAAATGGTCACGGCCGCGGAAATCGAATACGTGGCCAGGGACCCGGATACGCATTCCCTGCACGACGTGCGCCTGCGCACCCGTCTGGGCATGGGCACCTGTCAGGGCACGTTCTGCACCCTGCGGGCGGCCGCGGCGCTGGCGGAACGTCATGTGGACTTCGCCCTTTCTCCCGGCCGCGACGTGCAGAACTTCCTTCAGGAACGCTGGCGAGGCCTGCGTCCGGCCCTGTGGGATACGCAGCTCAAGGAAAGCGAACTGAGCCGCGCCGTCTATCTTGCCACGCTCAATCTTGATGGAGCCTGCCGTGAGCAGAACAACTGATATTCTCGTCGTCGGCTCCGGCATGGCCGGACTTGCGGCGGCCATCGTCGCCCGCTCCCAGGGGAAGCGCGTCGCCCTGCTTTCCCGCGGCTGCGGCTCGCTGAACATCGGCAGCGGCTGCGTGGACGTTCTCGGTTATATCGACGGCCGGGCCGTCGCGGGAAATCCGCTGGACGCCCTGGACGCCCTGCCCCCCCGTCATCCCTACCGGCTCGTGGGGCGGGAAGGAGTGGAAACGGCGCTCGGCCTGCTGCGCGAAGTCTGCGCGCGGCGCGACGCGCCGCTGAACGCCGCCGCGACGGGCAACCGCCGCGTGCCGACCATCCTCGGCACGCTCAAGCCGACCTGGCTGACCCTGCCGTCCTTTCAGGCGGAACGGCTGGAAACGGCCGAAACCGTCCTTGTCGCCGGTATCCGGGGGCTCAAGGACAGCCATCCGGCGCTGGTAACGGCGCAGCTGCGCCGCTATCCGCACCCTGCCCGCATCCGCTGGCATGAAACGCATCTGGAAAACCCCATGCCGGGAGCGCACCGCAATCTTTCGCCCCTGGACATCGCCCGTCTTGTGGAAACCGCCGAAGGCGCGGCCTGGCTGATTTCCGGCCTGCACAAGGCCCTGCGCGCGACGCCCGCCGATCTTGTGCTGCTGCCGCCGGTCTGCGGCCTCTGCGGCACGACCTGGAAAGGCCTTGCCGCCGCCGTTCCCGTTCCGCTGGTGGAAATGGCCGCCCTCCCGCCGGGCGTGGGCGGACTGCGCCTGTATACGGCGCTGCTGGAAGAATTGCGTTCCCTGGGCGTGGACATGATTGAAAACGCCCGCGCGGTCGCGGCCGAATGCGACGGCGGAAGCTGCCGCGCGCTTGTCGCGGAAACGGCCTGCGGCTCCCGCCGCTTCGAGGCCAGGGCGTTCGTCATGGCCACGGGCGGATTCATGGGCGGCGGCTTCCAGTCCTCGCCCGGAGAGGCGCGCGAAGCCGTCTTCGGCCTGCCTGTGCTTCAGGCCGACGGCGCTCCCCTGCCCCAGCGGCCGGAAGACTGGTCCGACAAGGATATCTTCGGCAGTCACGCCTTCGCCTCCGCCGGCGTCATGGTCAACGCCGACATGCAGCCGCTGCGCGCGGACGGCGCGCCCGCGCTGAACAACGTCTTTTTCGCGGGCCGCTCCGTGGGCGGCTACGACTTCGCCGCGGAAAAAAGCGGCAAC
This sequence comes from uncultured Desulfovibrio sp., assembly GCA_944324555.1. GTDB lineage: Bacteria > Desulfobacterota > Desulfovibrionia > Desulfovibrionales > Desulfovibrionaceae > Desulfovibrio. Next base: position 17,104 of record CALUWU010000147.1, on the reverse strand, counting down.
GGCGTCGCCGTCGCCACCGCCTGGCGCGCCGCTCTTTCCGCTTGCGCCCAATGCTAGGGGACTTTGCCATGAGCATACATCATCCCACACCGGATGCCTGCATCGCCTGCACCGCCTGCGTGGTCAACTGCCCCGTAGCCAGGGCGACGCCCAACTATCTCGGCCCGCGCCTTGTCGGCCCGGCCTACGAACGCTTTCGCCTTCTCGGTCTGGGAGAGGAAGCGTCGCTGCACTACTGTTCCAACTGCAAGAACTGCGACATTTCCTGCCCGCACGGCGTGCAGGTATCGGCCATCAACATGACGGCCCGCGCCGAATACTGCCTCGCCCACAAGCCCGCCCTGCGCGACTGGGTGCTCGGGCACGGCGAGCTGCTGGCCAGACTGCTGCGTCCGCTGCCCGCCGGCCTCAAGAACTTCGGCATGCTCAACCCGCTGACGCGCAGGGCGCTGGACAGGATCGGCATCTCCGCCAGGGCGCCCATGCCGGCCTTTGCGCCCGAACGCTTCCGCGACCGTCTGGCCAAAACCTATCAAGGCATGCAGCCGCGCAAGGTCGCGCTCTTTCCCGGCTGCTTCATAGACATCTATGATCCCGGAACCGGTTTCGATCTGGTCTGGGCGCTCAACCGCGCGGGCTACGAAGTGATCATTCCAAAGGAATTTTCCTGCTGCGGCCTGCCCATGATCGCCAACGGCTTCAGAAAGGACGCCGAGAAAAACGCGAAACGCAACCTCCGCGCCCTGCAACGGATGCGGGCGGAAGGCATTCCCGTCATTTCCTCCTGCCCGAGCTGCGTCCTCATGCACAATCAGGACGTGCCGGAATTCTTCCCGGAACTGGTCCGGGACGGCAGACCGCAGGTTCTCGACGCCCAGGCCTTCCTTCTGGACTGCGTCGAGCGCGGCGAACTGTCGCTGACGCCCGAAAACGAGGTCGCGGAGCGGATCATCTATCATGCTCCCTGCCATCTGCGCGCGCAGGGCGGCGGCCTGCCGGGCTACGAACTGCTGCGGCTGCTTCCCGGCCTCCGCGTCGACAACGCCGACGCCGGATGCTGCGGCATCTCGGGCAGCTACGGTTTCAAGAAGGAAAAATACGACGTCGCCATGACCGTTGGGGCCCCCCTCTTCGACAAGGTGCGGCGCAGCGGCGCGGATCTGTCCTGCTCCGAATGCGGCACCTGCCGCATTCAGCTCGTCCACGGCGCGAACAGGCCGAGCCTGCACCCGGTTTCGCTGCTGCGGCGCGTTCTGGAAAAAAGGGCCTGACGCTCCCGGCCGAAAACTCCCGTTCGGAGAGCCGCCCCCGGCGGCTCTCCGTTTCCGAACCTCCTCCGGGAACGGACGCGGAGAACAGGCCGGGAATCCCGTCCGCAAGAGCCGTTTTCCCGGTCTCCTTCCCCGCGCGACAACGGCGGAAAGGCCGGGAGTCTTTCTGCCCTTGCCCTCACTTTTGAACCCGTGTATGGTCAATGCCATGAAACAACTTTGGGCGCCGTGGCGCATACAGTATATTCTGGGCCCCAAGCCGGACAGTTGCGTTTTCTGTCTTCCCGAGGGACAACAGGAAGATCGGGAACGCCTCATTCTGCACAGGGGAACCCACGCCTTTGTGGTCATGAACAAATTTCCCTACGCCAACGGTCATCTCCTTGTCTGCCCCTACAGGCACGTCATGGCGCTGGCCGACCTGACGCGGGAAGAGGCGCATGACGTCATGGACATCATGCAAGCCTGCATGCCTATCCTGCAGGAACACTTTCATTGCGAAGGCATCAACGTCGGTCTGAATCAGGGAGAAGCCGCCGGCGCAGGCATCAGGGAACATCTGCACTTTCATCTCGTCCCGCGCTGGAACGGGGATTCGTCCTTTATGGCGGTTCTGGATGAGGTTCGCACCATACCGCAGCATCTGCTGGAGACCTACGACGCGCTCACCCCGTTGTTTCGCGAGGCTTTCAAGCACAACGCCCATTCCTAGCGCGAGGAGGTTCACATGCGCTATATCAAAGTGCTCCTGATGGTTCTTCTCATCTTCCTGGCACTGGTCTTCTTCTTCCAGAACCAGAAGCCCCTGTCCCAGGAGATGGTGCTTACGCTCAATCTCTTCTTCATTCCGCCCATGTCGTCCATATCGCTGCCGCTCTATTTCGTGGTGGCGAGCGCCTTTGTCGTGGGCGCGGTGCTGGCGACCTGTTTCTTCTGGTGGAACAAGGTCAGCATGTCCACGCGCCTCATGACCAGCAAGTGGCGCGTGCGCAGCCTTGAAAAGGAGCTGATCAAGACGCGGAAGGCCCTTGAAAATCAGGACAAGAAGGAAGCCTTCATGAAGGCCAGAATCGCCAGGGACGAAAAGCAGGCGGCCCCCGCCATCGAAGCCGCCCCCGCTCCGGCGGAACAGGCTCCCCGGCAGACCGCCGCGGCCGCGGCTCCGGCCGCCGCGCCCATGGCCGCCGAAGAACTGGTTCCCGATCCCGACAATCGCTAGCCCTCTTTCCCATCTGTTTTCCGAAGCGGCGTTTTTGCTGGCGGACCATGCGCCCCACAAAAACGCCGCTTTTCCATCCTCTCTTCCCAACCTCTGCCCCCTACGTCTATGCCGGAACCTCAAGTCAAAATGACGCCCATGTTCGAGCAGTACATGCGCATCAAGGAAGAATACCCTGATGCGCTGCTCTTTTATCGCATGGGCGACTTCTACGAACTCTTTTTCGACGACGCCGCCACCGCCGCCAAAGAACTGCAAATCGCCCTTACCAGCCGCAGCCGCGACGCGGCGAACCCCGTGCCCATGTGCGGCGTCCCCTGGCATGCGGCGCAGACGTATATTTCCCAGCTGGTGGACAAGGGTTATTCCGTCGCCATCTGCGAACAGACAGAAGACCCGCGCGCCGCGAAGGGGCTGGTTCAGCGCGCCGTCACGCGCGTCGTCACGCCCGGAACCGTCCTTGATGACGCAAACCTCGCGGCGGGGAGCCATACCTACCTCGGCGCTGTCTTCTTCGAAGAGGACAACGGCAAGAAAGAGGGCATGGGCGCCTTTGTCTGGGCGGACATCTCCACCGGGCAGTGGTCCGGCGTGGAGTTTCGCAAGGCCGTGGATATCTGGCAGTGGGTGCAGAAGATTACGCCGCGCGAACTGGTGCTTGCCGAGCGCCAGAGCGCGCCCCCCGCGAGCCTGCTGGAAGGCGCGCGCCTCGTGCGCCTGCCGGATCAGCATTTCGATCTGCGCCGTTCCACCGAGCGCGTCCTCGCGGCTCAGGGCGTGCTCGAAGCCGAGGCCCTGGGGCTCGGCGGCAAGAACGCGCTCATGCGCGCCTGCGGCGGCATTCTCGCCTACCTCGAACAAACGCAAAAATGCAGCCCCAGCCAGCTCCAGCCCTTCCGCCCGCTCAATCTCGGCAAGCGCCTGATCATCGATGAGATGACGGAGCGCAACCTTGAAATTTTCCGGCGACTCAACGGGCGCAAGGGCAAGGGCACGCTGCGCCACGCCATCGACGCCACGGTGACGCCCATGGGCGGCCGCCTTCTGGAAGACATGCTGCGCCACCCCTGGCGGGACGCCGCCGTCATTGCCCGCATACAGGACGCCGTCGCCTTTTTTCACGACGACGACGCAAGGCGCGAGGCCCTGCGCGAAGCCCTGCGCCTCGTCTACGATATCGAGCGGCTGTCCACGCGCATCACGCTCAACCGCGCCATGCCGCGCGACTTTCTCGCGCTGGGCAACAGCCTCGCGGCCCTGCCGCGCATTCGCGAAAGCCTGACCGCCTCCTCAGACGGAACCTACCCCACGGCCGCGCGCCAGCGCGGCGACGAACTGCCCGCCGCGCTGGCGGATATCGTCCGCCGCTGGGACAACTTTGACGATTGCGCGGATCTGCTGTCCCGGGCCATCGTGGACGCGCCGCCCTCGATCATTACCGACGGCGGTCTCTTCCGCCCCGGCTACAACGCCGAGCTGGACGAGCTGCTGGACCTTGCGGAACACGGGGAACAGAAACTTCAGGCGCTCCTTGAAAAGGAACAGCAGACCACGGGCATCGCCAAGCTGAAAATGGGCTACAACCGCGTTTTCGGCTACTACTACGAAGTCAGCCGCGCCGCCTATTCCGGCCCCATGCCGGATCGCTTCATCCGGCGGCAGACGCTCTCCAACGCCGAACGCTTCACGACCGCCGAGCTGAAAGCCCTGGAAGAAGATATCCTTTCCGCCTCCGACCGCCGCAAGTCTCTGGAATATTCCCTGTTCCAGCAGCTGCGTTCCCAGATGGCGGCGCAGCGCGAGCGCCTTGTGCACATGGCGGACATGCTGGCCCATCTGGACTACTGGCAGAGTCTGGCCCATGTGGGGCGCCGCAACGACTGGAGCCGCCCGACGCTCGACAACAGCGCCAATCTTGACATTCGCGACGGACGCCACCCCGTCGTCGAGGCCATGATCGGCGCGGCGTCCTTTGTGCCGAACAGCATCACGCTTGACGCGAAACGGCGCCTCTGCCTGCTTACCGGCCCCAACATGGCGGGCAAGTCCACCGTGCTGCGTCAGACGGCCATCATCTGCCTGCTGGCGCAGATGGGGAGCATGGTCCCGGCCTCTTCCGCCGTCATCGGCATGACGGACAAGATATTCAGCCGCGTGGGCGCGTCCGACAATCTGGCGCAGGGGCAAAGCACCTTCATGGTGGAAATGATGGAAACCGCCCGCATCCTGCGGCAGGCCACGCGCCGCAGTCTCGTCATTCTGGACGAAATAGGGCGCGGCACCAGCACCTACGACGGGGTGGCCCTTGCCTGGGCCGTGGTCGAAGACCTGACCTCGCGCTCCAACGGCGAGCTGCGGACCCTCTTCGCCACCCACTATCACGAACTGACGGCCCTTGAAGGGCAGGTTCCCGGCGTCTTCACCATGAATATCGCCATCCGCGAATACAACAACGACATTCTTTTCCTGCACAAGCTGGTTCCCGGCCCCGCCGATCGCAGCTACGGCGTCGAGGTCGCCCGGCTGGCGGGCGTGCCGGCTTCGGTCGTGCAGCGCGCCCGCGCCATTCTGGCCGAACTGGAACGCGGCAGGGAGGGGGAACGCCCCGCCGGCAACAAGACCACGACCATGACCCTTCCCGGCCTTGCCATGCCGGCTCCGGCCGCGCCCCCGGCGGAAAAGGCCGTTCCCCGTATCTCCGCGCTGCCGCCGCAGGGCGAACACCCGCTGGTGCGCCTGCTGCGGGAGGTGGACCCCGACAGCCTGACGCCGCTGGAGGCCCGGCGCCTCATCAGCCAGTGGCGCAAGCTCTGGGGCGAAGCCCCCGAAACGGACCCCGACGCGCCCCCGCCGCTGGAAGGCGTCGACGCCGTCGACGAGGAGGAAGAGCATGAGTGAGGCCAATCCCTGGTCCGTCATACAGGGCATTGCGGAACGCCGCATTGCCGAAGCCCAGGAACGCGGCGACTTCGACAATCTTCCGGGAGCGGGAAAACCCCTGCAACTCGAAGACGACAGCGCCGTTCCCGAAGAACTCCGCATGGCCTACAAGGTTCTGAAGAACGCGGGCTGCCTGCCCCCGGAACTGGCCGATCGCAAGGAAATCAACAATCTTGTGGATCTGCTGGAGCATTGCGAAGACGAACGGGAACGCGTCCGCCACATGCAGCGCCTGCGCTTTCTGGTCACGCGCGCCAAAATGCGCCGTCAGCGCCCCCTGCATCTGGAAGAAGACGATCCCTATTATGATCGGCTGCTCGACAGGTTGCAGGGGCTGCGCGCAAACGATGCTCCGGACATGCGCCGGAAAGGAGAAAAAACATGAAAAAGGGTTCTCTCGCCGCCATCGTCATCGGCGTTCTGGCGCTTGGCGGCATCGGCGGCGGCTCTCTGCTCTCGAACATGGCCGAACAGACCATCCGCGCCCGGATTGCCGAACTCTCCTCGCGGATGCCCGGCTACGAGGCGAGTCTGGACGACGTGCGCGTCTCCCTGCCGCTGCGGACCGTCCGCATTTCCAAACTGCGCCTGACCGGGCCGGCCGGCGCCATCAGCGCCGGGGAGGTCACGCTGCGCCCCCGCGTCGCCGCCGCCCTTGGCGCTATTCCTTCCCTGCGCGATCTCTTCCTGCCCGCTTCCGGCCCCGTCGTTGCGGGCGATCTGGAACTGCGGGACGTTTCCGGCGCCGTCTCCCGCCTGCATCTCTCCCCGCTTGCGAAAGACGCGCTTGGCGTGCCCGCGCTCGACGGCGAGGCGTCCGCGACCTCTTTCGCGGCGACGGACGCCCATATCGACGCGGCCCTGCTTTCGCGCCTCCTGGACGGCCGGAAGGTCGCCTTTCCCGATCTTGTCGGCAATATCGGCGCCGCGCGCGTCGACGTCGCCGGGCTTCGCCTGCGGCCGGAAACAGCGCTGCCCGACGTTTCGCTGGACGCCCTGCGCCTGAAAGACGCCGTCATGGGCAGGAAAATCGCCCAGCTTGAAATGGACGGCATAACCCTCGCGTCGCCCGGCGACGACAACGAAACCCTGCGCGGCGACCGCTTCCGCATGACCGACATCGCCGTCCCTCCGGGCTTCGCGGAGAGCGTCGTCGCCGGCGCCCCCTTCTCTCCCGGCGACATGCGGCAGGCCGCGCCCGTCTTTCGGACCCTGACGCTGGAAAACATACAGGTTTCCAACTGGACAGGCCGCGTGGCGCTGAATCGCCTCTTCCTTGACTGGCGCGGCAGGGAACCTTTTCATATCATTGTCCAGGCAAAAGGGATTTCCGGGCCGGCCCGCATTTCGGACGATTTTCCGCAACCCATTCCCGGCATGGAACGCCTGATTGCCGATCTCGACTGGGAACACAAGGAACAGGGCAAAGATTTCCATGAAACCTTCGCTCTTGACGCCGTCGATCTGGGGCGCCTCGAAGGCGTCGTCGCCCATAACGTCGCGTTCCCGCAACTCCTTTCCAGCAACCCTCTTGCCCTCCTCGGCGCGCAGATAGAACAGGCCGAACTTTCCTACGTCGACAAGGGCGGCATGGCCCGCCTTCTGCTCGCCGTCCTCCCGGGGGGCGACGTCTCCCGGGAAATCGATCTCGTCGCCTCCAGCCTGCCGTCCCTGCTGCCCGGCAGGGACAACAGGCCGCTGGTCGAAGCCCTGCGAACGACCGTTCTCACCCCCGGAACGCTGCGCCTCCGCCTGAAGGAAGGCGCGGCCCTGACCGCGCTTGATTTTCTGGACGCGCGCGAACTCGGGCGCAAGCTCGACGCCGCCGCAACCCCCGGCAAGGAAAACGTCAAGGATCAAATCCTTCGTCTGCGGAAGCAATAAGCATGTAAAGGAGGTTCTCATGAAAAAGACTGTTATCGCGGGCATCGCCGGCGGCGTGCTTGCGCTCGGCATCGCCGGCGGCTACCTGCTCTCCAGCATGGCGGAACGCGCCGTCCGCGACCAGATCGAGGCGTTGCCGTCAAAAATGTCCGCCTACGACAAGGCCGTCTGCGACGCCGTGGAAGTTTCCCTGCCGCTTCGCACCATCCGCATTTCCAACCTGCGCCTGAAAGGCCCGGCGCAAGAGATCGCCTATCAGGAAGTCATCCTGCGCCCCGGTCTCGTCGCCGCCCTGAGCAGCGTTCCCGTTCTGCGCGATATCGTCCTCCCCTCCTCCGGCTTTATCGCCCTGGGCGATATCGAAGCGCGCAACATAACGCAGCGAATCAAGGACCAGAGGTCGCAGGCGAACCCAAGGTACGTCAACGGCGCCGCGGCCTCCCTCCAGTTCTCCGGCATCGACATGGACGCTCCCCTGTACGCCGCGCTGCTCGAAAAGAAGCCTCTCGCCGAAAAGGATTTCTTAGGCAAGCTCAAGCTCTCCCGGATCGAGGGCCGGCAGCTGCGCTTCCAGACGACGCCGCCGACATTCGACTGCTCCCTCGACGTCTTCCGCATGAACAACGTGAACCTGGACGGCAGGATTGGCCTGCTTGAAATCTCGGGCGCAACGCTGCATGACGAGGGCGAGTCCCTGAATTTCGGACGCCTCAGCATATCGGAAGTGAATCTTCCTCCCCAGCTTATGGAGACCGTGGCCTCCACGCAGCCCACTCCCGAAATCCTGCGGCAGCTTATCCTCGCCTCCGCCCCGCTCTTCCGCAACATGACGCTGGAAAACCTTGCTTCGAAACAGCAGGACATCACGCTGCGGCTCTTTTCCCTGGACTGGCTCGGCAACGCTCCCCTGCATACCGTCACCCGCATACGGCAATTGTCCCTGCCCGTCGGCGAGCTGACGTTCAATATTCCGGGAATGGAACGTCTGCTTGTGGATCTTGACGCGGATCGGAAGGAACAGGAAGAATGGTTCTTCGACAAGTTCACCCTCGATATTGCCGATATAGGACGGTTTGACTCCGATATCGAGCATTCCTGCGATTTCGGCTCGCTGGCCGCCAGTCAAGATCTTCGGGCGATTCTTTTCGCGCAGATACGCAAGGCCTTTCTCCGCTATGAAGACAAGGGCGGCGTCGCCCGCCTGCTGGACTCCCAGCTGCGCGGCGGCAGCGACGAGCGGCAAACGGACGCGTTTCTGGAACGCCTGTCCAGCGATTTGGCCGCTCTGGCTTCGCAGCCGGAATATCAGCCGCTGCAATCCCATATCGCGGCCCTGCGGACGACGCTCCTCACTCCCGGCACGCTGGAACTCCGTCTGAAGGACGGCGCGACTCTGAGCCTGACCGATCTTCAGGATATTCCGGCGCTGTCCAGCAAGGTCGAGGCTACCGCGACCCCCGGCAAGGAAAACGTCAGGGAGCAGATTCTCCGCCTGCCGCGGCGCTAGGCTCAGGACGCATCAGTTTTTGTCTTGAGGGGGAGGGAACCCCTTTTGCTCGCGGCAAAAAGGCCAAGCCTTTTCGCAGCGAAGCAAGAAAAGGCGTTCCCGTAGTTCCCCCTCAAACTCCCCCACCCTCCCCAAAACCCGCGCGCCGTGTCTGGCGGATAAAGACGGATGTTTTTTGTAACATGCAAAATATTTTATTTTTCTCCGTTGATGGGTAAGTATGCCGGGGAACCAACATCTGATAATGAGTCCTGAGCCTGGAACGACAGGCCGTATGGTTTGAAACGCGCAGCGTTTCAAACTAAAGATGTTCTAACTGTCCCGGGGGAGTAATTCCCCCTCAATCTCCTCCATCTTCCCCAAAACCCGCACACTGCCGCCGAAAGGGCGAAAGCGGATTTACTGCAATAACCTATTGAATACAGACAAGGAAAAGACCGCATGAAAGAACTTTGGCTCCGCAAGGGGGAAGATCGCCGCCTGCGCGCCGGGCATCTCTGGGTTTTCGGCAACGAGGCGGACGTCCGCAAGAGCCCCCTGGGCGACTTCGCCCCCGGCGAGGAAGCCCTGATCCGCGACGCGCGCGGCCATGCGCTGGGCAGCGCCTTTGTCAATCCGCACTCCCTGATCTGCGCCCGCATCTACAGCTCCAGACCGGGAGAATCCCTGGACGGGAACCTGCTGCGCCGGCGCCTGAAAACGGCTCTTGCCCTGCGCGAACGCTGTTTTGACGTTCCCTACTACCGCCTGTGCCACGGCGAGGGCGACATGCTGCCGGGCCTCGTCATCGATCGCTTTGGCGATCATCTCACGATACAGATCGGCACGGCGGGCATGGAGGCCCGCAAGGATACGCTGCGCGAAGAGCTGCGTTCGCTGCTCGGGCCGACGTCCATCCTCTGGGACAACGATCTTGCCTCGCGCGGACTCGAAGGACTGACGCGCGAAAACGAAATGGAAGGCGACGCGCCGGAAGAGCTGGACGTGCCCGAAAACGGCTGCCGCTTCTTCGCGCCCTGCCGCTCGGGCCAGAAAACCGGCTGGTTCTACGATCAGCGCCGCAACCGCGCGGAGGCCGCCCGCTACGCCCGGGGCGCGAACGTTCTCGACATCTTTTCCTATGCCGGAGGCTTCGGGGGAACGGCGGCCCGCGCCGGGGCCGCTTCGGTCGCCTTCATAGACGCCTCGCAGACCGCCGTGGACTACGCCGTCCGCAACGCCGCCCGCAACGCGCCGCGCCTTGCCGACGCCGGCGCCGTGACCGGCCTGTGCGGCGACGCCTTCGAGCGCATGGAGCAGCTTTACGCCGAGGGCCGCCGTTTTGATCTGGTCTGCCTCGATCCCCCCGCCTTCATCAAGCGCCGCAAGGATTTTGAACAGGGCAAGGCCGCCTACCGCAAGGCCAACGCGCTTGCCGTGCGTCTGCTGGAGCCGGGCGGCGTCTTTGTCTCCTGCTCGTGTTCGCACCACCTGCCGGCCGAGACCCTGCGCGGTCTGGTCGCGCTCGCCGCCGCCAGGAACAACCGGCAGGGGCGCATACTCCACGCGGGCGGGCAACCGGAAGATCACCCGGTGCATTGCGCCATGCCCGAAACGGCCTACCTCAAGTGCTTCATCGCCCGGATGGATCAGGACGAGCCCCGGGAATAGCGCGACGCCGGGCGCAAAGGCGCGAACGGCGCCCGGAGGAACGCCCCCCCGCTGTTGACGATTAGGCCCGAGAAAAATATGCTGCTGGCATACGGGCGGCACGGATACGCCGCGCCGCCCGAAACCCCGGGGCGGCACCGCCCCTTTCCTGTTTATCGCAAGGATAGTTCCCCATGCTCAACAAAGTCCGTCTGCTTACCCCCGGCCCCACTCCCCTGCCGGAACGAGTGCGTCTGGCGCTCGCCCGCGACATGATTCACCACCGCAAAAGCGAATTCAAGGCCGTCATGCGGCGCGTACAGGAACAACTGCGCGTTCTCTTCGGCACGGAGGGGCCCGTACTGCCGCTGTCCTGCTCGGGAACGGGCGCCATGACGGCCGCCGCGCACAGCCTCTTTGCTCCCGGCGAAAAGGTCCTCGTCGTCGAGGGCGGCAAGTTCGGCCAGCGCTGGCGCGGCATTGCCGAACAGCGGGGACTGACGGTCGTTTCCATCGAAGTTCCCTGGGGGCAGGCCGTCGCGCCCGAAGACGTGCGCCGGGCGCTGGACGCCGATCCTTCCATCAAGGGCGTTCTGGTGCAGCTTTCCGAAACGTCCACGGGCGTGCTGCATCCCGTCGAGGCGCTGGCCGCCCTGACGCGCTCCCGCGACGTTCTGCTTGTCGTGGACGGCATTTCCGGCGTGAGCCTTTCCCCCTGTCCCATGGATGCCTGGGGCATCGACTGTCTGCTGACCGGCTCCCAGAAGGGCCTCATGCTGCCGCCCGGGCTGGCGCTGCTGGCCCTCTCCCCGCGCGCCTGGACCAGGGCGGAAAACACGCCGTCCGGCTGCTTCTATTTCAACCTTCCCAAGGAACGCGCCAATCTGGAAAAGGGTCAGACCCTGTTCACCTCGCCCGTCGGCCTCATTGTCGGCCTTCAGGAAAGCCTGAGCATCCTGCTTGAAAACGGGCTCGACGCCGTTTACCGCAAGCAGTGGGCGCTCACCATGATGACCAGAACAAGCGCGACGGCGCTCGGACTTGAGCTGTTCGCCCCGAAGAATTTCGCCTGGGGCATCACAAGCGTTCTCCTGCCCGCCGGCGTGGACGGCGTCGAAGTGGTGCGCCTTGCCGCCGAACGTCACGGCGTCTACATGGCGGGCGGTCAGGATCATCTCAAGGGCCGCATTGTCCGCATCGGGCACATGGGCTGGGTTGACTGGGCGGACGTGATGGCCGGTCTCCATGCCCTGGCCGCCTCGATTCAGGAAGCGGGCGGACACATCGGCTCCCGCGACTATCTCGAACAGGGTCTGGCCGCCTATCACGCCGCCCTTGCCGTCGCGCCGGGCGCTCCCCTGCCCCTGACGCACGCCTAGAGCAGCCGCGGGAGATCCAGTCATGAGCCAGACGCCGCTCCCCGGCATGCCGGAAGTAACCTTCTCGACCTTCATCATCTCGCTGGCCTCGTCCGCGCTGGTGCAGCTGGGAGAAGTTCCCAACCCCGAGACCGGGGCCACCGAAACGGACCCCTGCATGGCGCGCCACAGCATCGACATCCTAGAAATGCTGCGCCGCAAGACGGCCAATAATCTTGATCGTCAGGAAAGCCAGCTCCTCGACAGCATCCTGTACGAACTCCGCATGAAATACGTTATCCGCTGCGGCAATAACGATTGCTGCAAACAGAAATAGACAGGAAAAGACAGCATGGAAGAACGCACCATCAATGTAGGCCTTGTGGGCGTCACCGGTTACACGGGCATGGAACTGGCGCGCCTGCTTGCCGCGCATCCCCGTATGCGCCTTGCCGTAGCCTGCTCCCGCGCGGAAGCGGGACGCCGTCTCGGGGATTTCTACCCCTTCCTTGAAAAGCTCCCCGGGGCCGACGTCGTCATCAGCGAATTCAACGCCCGCACCGCCGCCCAGGACTGCGATCTCGTCTTCCTTGCCGTCCCTCACGGCAAGGCCATGGAAATGGCCGCCGAGCTGCTGGAAGCGGGAACAAAGGTCGTGGATCTGTCCGCGGACTTCCGCCTGCGCGACGCCGACGTCTATGAAGACTGGTATGTCCCCCATACGCGCAAGCATCTGCTGCACCGGGCCGTTTACGGACTGCCGGAACTCTACGCGGCCGAGGCTTCCCGGGCCTCGCTCGTGGCCAACCCCGGCTGCTACCCCTCCGCTTCCATTCTCGGCCTCTATCCGGCGCTCAAGCACGGTCTCATCGAAACCGACGGCATCGTCATCGACGCCAAGTCCGGCACGACCGGCGCGGGCCGCAAGGCCGTCGTCCCCTCCCTCTACTGCGAGGTCAGCGACACCTTCCGCGCCTACGGGCTGGGCAAGCATCGCCATACGCCGGAAATCGAGCAGGAGGTTTCCCTGGTGGCGGGCAAGGATGTCACCCTGTCCTTCAACCCGCATCTGACGCCCATGAACCGGGGCATTCTCGCCACCATCTACACCCGCCTGCTTTCCCCCGACGTCACGCTGGATCAGGTTCACGACGCCTACAGGGAAACCTGGGGCGACAGCCGCTGGGTCCGCGTGCTGCCCAAGGGCAAGCTGCCCGAAACCCGCCATGTGCGCGGTTCCATGTTCTGCGACATAGGTCTTGTCGTCGATCCCCGCACCCGCCGCCTGATCATCGTCTCGGTCATTGACAATCTCTGCCGCGGCGCCTCCGGTCAGGCTCTGGCCAACGCTAACCTCATGTGCGGGCTGCCTGTGGAAACAGGTCTTGAATCCGCGCCGCTGATGCCGTAACGCCCGTTCAAGGAAACGTCTCTTCCAGAGCAATTCCAGTTTGAAACGCTGCGCGTTTCCAACCATACGGCCTGTCGTTTCGCGGAAAAAGCGCGGTTTTTCCGCTCGCTTCTGGCCGGGCGGCGCTGTCCCGCCGCCTCGCGTTTCACCTTTTTCAAAGGTGAAACGCTCCAGGGGGAAGAGGGCGTCCCTTCCTCGGAAGGCGCCTTCTTCCCCGCCCTTCACTTCAGAAAAAAGCATCGACGCCGCCGCCCCCGGCAACGTTCGGTCGAGGATGTCCATGAATCAAAATCCCTTTGCGGGCTTCGCCGATCCCGCCCTTTGCCGTCGTCTGCTGGCGCGGCTGGAACAGGCGCTGGCCGGCATTCCCGGCGGACGTATGCGCTTCATGGAAGTTTGCGGCACGCATACCGTTTCCATCTTCCGCAGCGGTCTGCGCTCTCTCCTGCCCGAAGGCGTGGAACACCTTTCCGGCCCGGGCTGCCCCGTCTGCGTAACGCATGACGCCGAAGTGGCGGCCTTTCTCGACATGGCCGGCCGCGACGGCGTCATTCTGGCCACCTTTGGCGACCTGCTGCGCGTGCCCGGCCCCGGCGGGCGTTCCCTCAAGCACGCGCAGGCGCAGGGCGCGCGCATCGAAATCGTCTATTCGCCTCTCGACGCCCTCGCCCTGGCCGCCGCCAATCCCTCCGACACGGTCGTCTTTCTTGCCATAGGCTTTGAGACCACCGCGCCCACCGTGGCAGCAACCCTGATGCTCGCGGATCAGCGCAAGCTCGACAATTTCTGCATTTTCTCGCTCCACAAGCTCGTCCCCCCGGCCCTGCGCGCCCTTCTGGACGAAAGCAGGAGCGACGAAAGCGCCTCTCCCTGCGGCATCGACGCCTTTCTCCTCCCCGGGCATGTGTCCACCATCCTCGGACTGGAGCCCTACGCCTTTCTCCCGGCGGAATACCGCGTTCCGGCCGTCGTGGGCGGTTTTGAACCGGCGGATATCCTTCTTGCCCTCTGCGTCATGGCCGAACAGCTGCGCGACGGCGCGCCCGCCGTGGTCAACGCCTACCCCCGCGCCGTCGGCGACGCCGGCAACCCCCGCGCCCGCGCCCTGCTGGAGGAATATTTCATGCCGGCCGACGCGCTCTGGCGCGGCATCGGCCGCATTCCCCGCAGCGGTCTCGCCCTGCGCCCGGCCTTCTCCCGCCGGGACGCCGCCCTGCGTCTGAACGTCTCTCTGCCCGAAGTCCCGCCCCTGCCGGGCTGTCGCTGCGGCGACGTGCTGCGCGGGCGCCTCGCGCCGCCGCAATGCCCCCTCTTCGGCAAGGCCTGCACGCCGGCCAGCCCCGTCGGCCCCTGCATGGTTTCCACAGAAGGCAGCTGCGCCGCCTATTTCAAGTACGCCCTTCGTGCGTGACGCCTCATAACTTAAAGCACTACTTTCAGGAAAACAGCTTATGGAAGAATGTATCCTGCTGGACGCCGGCAGCGGCGGCCGCGCGTCGCAGCGCCTCATCGCCGATTGCTTTCAACGCCATTTTTCCAATCCCTATCTGGATCGCATGGACGACGCGGCCCTGCTGCCCCTGGGCGCCGGCCGGCTGGCCATGAGTACGGACTCCTATACCGTCACGCCGCTCTTTTTCCCCGGCGGCAGCATCGGCACGCTGGCCGTCCACGGCACGGTCAACGACGTCTCCATGCTCGGCGCGCGTCCCCGCTTTCTGAGCTGCGCCTTCATCATTGAAGAAGGTCTGCCCCTGGAAACGCTGGAACGCGTCGTCCGGGACATGGCCGAAGCCGCGCGCGCCGCCGACGTGCGGATCGTGACCGGCGACACCAAGGTCGTACAGCGCGGCGCATGCGACCGCATGTTCATCAATACGACCGGCATAGGCGAAATCGTGGCGGATCCCGTCCCCTCCGGGAGCAACGCCCGCCCCGGCGACGTCGTGCTTGTCAGCGGCGCCCTGGGCGATCACGGTCTGACCGTCATGGCGCAGCGAGAGGGGCTTTCCTTCCTTTCCGACGTGCAGTCCGATTCCGCGCCGCTCAACGACATGGTGGGGCGCATCCTGAACGCGGCCGGAGAAATCCACGTCCTGCGCGATCCCACGCGCGGCGGGCTGGCGACCACGCTCAACGAAATCGCGCAGCAGTCGGGCGTCGGCATCGAGATCGAGGAAAACGCCATTCCCATACACGAATCCGTGCGCAGCGGCTGCTCCTTCCTCGGTCTTGATCCGCTCTATCTTGCCAACGAAGGCAAATGCATCTGCATCCTGCCCGAAAGCGCCGCCGAAGCGGCCCTTGCCGCCATGCGGGAAAGCCCCTTCGGACGGGAAGCCGCCATTATCGGCCGCGTGGAGGAAGGCGCGCCCCAGGTTCGCCTGACCACCGCCATCGGCGGCCGGCGTCTGCTCGGCATGCTTGAGGGCGCCCAGCTTCCCAGAATCTGCTGACCGGCGCCGCGAACCTTGCGCTTGCTTATCTTGAGGACGAAAGACCCCCTTTGCCTCGTTTATTTGAGGGGGAAGGAACCCCTTTTGCTTGCGACAAAAAGGGGTTCCTTCCCCCTCAAACTCCCCCATCTTCCCCAAAACCCGCACGCAGCATACTGGCAGGCAAAGACAGATGTTTTCATAACATAAAGTTATGTCTTATTTTTTGTATATTAATCCACAGAAGAACAGTTCTTGATAATGAGTTCTGACCCTGGAGCGTGTTGCCTTTGAAAAAAGAGGCACGCGAGACAGCGACACAGTGTTTCAAACTGAAAAGGAGCTAAGGCCCGCGCCGCCCGTTCCCCCGCCAAAGCCCGGCCTGCCGGGATTGTCAGGGGCGCAGGAATTGCATATAACCAGCCTGCGACGCGCCCCGGGGGAATTTCCGGGGCGTGTCGGGCAACGTTCTTTAGCGATACCGTGCAGCTGCGGTGTCATGGAGGTTATACGATGGAACAAGGCACCCTTCGCCTGAAAACCGGTCTGGCTGAAATGTTGAAAGGCGGCGTGATCATGGACGTGACCACGCCCGAACAGGCGAAGATCGCCCAGGATGCGGGCGCTTGCGCCGTCATGGCGCTGGAGCGCGTGCCCGCCGACATCCGTGCCGCCGGCGGCGTGGCCCGCATGGCCGATCCTACCATTGTGGAACGCATCATGAAGGCCGTGACCATCCCCGTGATGGCCAAGGCCCGCATCGGGCACTTTGTGGAAGCCCGCATTCTTGAAGCCATGGGCGTGGACTACATTGACGAAAGCGAAGTGCTGACGCCCGCCGACGACAAGTATCACATCAATAAGCGCGAATTTACGGTGCCCTTCGTGTGCGGCTGCCGCAATCTGGGCGAAGCCCTGCGCCGCATTGCCGAAGGCGCGGCCATGATCCGCACCAAGGGCGAACCCGGCACCGGCAACGTCATCGAAGCCGTGCGCCATTGCCGTCAGGTGCTGGACGACATCCGCCGCCTGTGCTGCCTGCCCGAAGACGAAGTGGCCAACTACGCCAAGGAAATCGGTGCGCCGCTGGAAGTCTGCATGCTGGTGCGCAAGGAAGGTCGTCTGCCGGTGGTGAACTTCGCCGCGGGCGGCATTGCGACCCCCGCCGACGCCGCCATGATGATGCAGCTCGGCTGCGACGGCGTGTTTGTGGGCTCGGGCATCTTCAAGTCCGGCGATCCCGCCAAGCGCGCCAAGGCCATCGTGCAGGCCGTGACCAACTACAATGACTACAAGCTGCTGGCCGAAATCTCCAAGGATCTGGGCGAGCCCATGGTCGGCATCGACATTTCCACCATTCCGGCTGCCGAACGCATGCAGGAACGGGGCTGGTAGAAATGGCGCTCATCGGCGTTCTGGCATTGCAGGGGGCCTTCCGCGAACATGCGCG
>CALUWU010000146.1 GCA_944324555.1 uncultured Desulfovibrio sp. | reverse complement strand
CGGTGATGGTCTTGTCCTTCTCCAGCTTTTTCAGGCTGTCGTTGGCGTCGCGGCGCACGTTGCGGATGGCGACCTTGGCGTCTTCGCCGTACTTGCGCGAAACCTTGACAAGCTCCTTGCGGCGCTCCTCGGTAAGCGGCGGAATGCTGATGAGGATCAGGCGGCCGTCGTTGACGGGGGTCAGGCCCAGATCGGACTTGAGAATGGCCTTTTCCACCACGCTGATGCCGCCCTTGTCCCAGGGCTGGATGGTGATGGTGCGGCTGTCGGGAACGGCCACGGAGGCCATTTGCGAAATGGGCGTGGGGGTCCCGTAGTAGTCGGCCTTGATGCCGTCCACCAGGGCGGTCGTCGCGCGGCCGGTGCGCAGCTTGGCGAATTCGCGTTCCAGCGACGCCAGCGCCTTTTCCATGCGCTCTTCCGTATCGAGGAGAATGCCGTCGATATCCATCAGATACTCCTTGGATGTTCGCGTTTCTATTTATGGACAATGGTGCCGACGGCTTCGCCGAGAAGCACGCGGCGGATATAGCCGCCGAACATGCGGCATACGATGATGGGCACGTTGTTGTCGCGCATGAGCGCGAAGGCGGCGGCGTCCATGACGCCGATGCGGCGGTTCAGGGTTTCGTCATAGGTCAGGCTGTCGTACTTGACGGCGTCGGCGTGGATGGCGGGGTCCTTGTCGTAGATGCCGTCCACCTTGGTCGCCTTGATGACGGCGTCGCACTGCAGTTCCATGCCGCGCAGGGCGGCGGTGGTGTCCGTCGTGAAATAGGGATTGCCCGTGCCCGCCGCGCAGATGACCACGCGCCCCTTTTCCAGGTGGCGCAGGGCGCGGCGCCGGATGAAGGGCTCGCAGACTTCCTGCATGGTGATGGCGGACAGCACGCGCGTGGGGTAGCCCTGCTTTTCCAGCATGTCCTGCACGGCAAGGGCGTTGAGCACCGTGGCCAGCATGCCCATGTAGTCGGCCGAGGAGCGCTCCATGCCCTTGGCCGAACCGGAGAGCCCGCGGAAGATGTTGCCGCCGCCGATGACGAGGGCAAGCTGCACGCCGAGATCGAGCAGGCCGCCGATTTCGGTGCAGATTGCGGCCACGGTGTCGGGATTGATGCCGGTCTTGAGTTCGCCGGCCAGGGCCTCGCCGCTCAGTTTGAGCAGGACGCGCTTGTACTTCAGTTCCGCCATAGCAGTCTCCCTCGCTGGTCTGCGCGGCGCATCCGCCGGGGCGGCGGCCGCGGTGAGTCGCGCCGCGGGGGCGGCGCGTCGTTGCGGGCTGCGCGCCCAGAGCGCGCGACGGGGGGAAGTATACCAGAATATCCCCGCAACTCAAAGACCCTTTTGCCCCGCGCCCCCGTCCGGGCCTTGCAAGACGGGGCGGCGGGAGCTTATGAAGGGGCATGGCGGCGCGAGCCGCAGGAAAGAGGAGGCGAAGCCATGCTGATCTTTTTTGCCATGCTTGTTCTTGGAGCCATCGTGGGTTTTGTGGGCGCCGGGGGCGCCGGGGTGACCATCGCCCTGCTGACGGCCTTTTTCGGAGTTCCCGTTCATACGGCGCTGGGCACGTCGCTGGCGGGCATGATGTTCACGACCCTTTCCG
The DNA here is from genome assembly GCA_944324555.1 of uncultured Desulfovibrio sp. Taxonomy (GTDB): domain Bacteria; phylum Desulfobacterota; class Desulfovibrionia; order Desulfovibrionales; family Desulfovibrionaceae; genus Desulfovibrio. Next base: position 2,107 of record CALUWU010000146.1, on the reverse strand, counting down.
GTTCGTTCAGTCATTTCCGGGAAGGCAACGTCCTCTGGAAACTGGGCGCGCCCATCGGCCTGTTCGGAGCGCTGGGCGCCCTGGCGGGCGCCAGCTTTTCCTCCGGCGTCGACGGCGAAACCCTGCGCCCCCTCACGGGCGCGATACTCCTGCTTTCCTCCTTCCTCTTCTATCTGAAGATATTCCGTACCGACTGCTTTTTGTTCCGCTGGAAGCTGAAGGAGGGGGGCGCCGCGCGCCGCTGGCTGCGCATGGCGCTTTTCGGGCTGTGCAACGGGCTGCTGTCCGGCGCGTTCGGCATCGGGGCCGCGTCCTTCATTCAGCTGGGCCTGCTGATCGTCTTTCACGCCCCCCTGTACATGACCGTGGGCACGACCATGATGGTGATCCTGCCCATCGCCGCCATGGGCGGTCTCGGTTACCTCTGGCACGGGCATCTTGATCTGACGCTCTTCCTTCAGGTGCTGTCGGGCCAGACGCTGGGGGCCTACCTCGGGGCAAAGTTCACGCGCCTGGCGCCCCTGGGGCTGCTGCGCGCCTGCGTGGTTCTGACGCCGGCGGCGGGGGGGCTCATTCTCCTGCTGGAGTAGACCCGATTTTTTATTTTTTTGTTTCCTGCTGAATTTATTGGTGAAAAATGAATTTTGCCTTTGTCGCGGCAAAAAACGTTGGGAATTTTGTCACAGACCCTTTGACAGAACCTCTTCTTCGGGCTACGTTCCATATGCTTCTTACAAACATTTTGTCTTTTTACAGGAGGGGGCGGGAATGCTGGATCTCAACATCACCATGCTTTTCCAGTTGGCGAATTTCTTTCTGGCGCTCATTCTTTTGAACGTGCTGCTCATTCGCCCGATCCGGAATATCATCCGCCAGCGCAAATCCGTCATGGACGGCATGGGGTCCGAGGCCGCCTCCTTTGAAGAGCAGGCCGCCCGGCGTCTCGCCGATTACGAGGCGCAGCTGCAGGGCGCCCGTCAGGAAGCGGGCAGGAACCGCGCCGAGGCGCGCGAGGCCGGCGCCGCCGAGCAGGCCGCCCTTGTGGGCGCCGCCCAGAAGGAAGCTCAGGCGATCATGACGCAGGCTCGCGAGACCCTGCGGGCCGAAGCCGACGCGACCCTGAAGGAACTGCGCGGCCGGATTGACGAATTTGCCGACAAGGCCGCTGCCCGCGTCCTGGGCTAGCGGAGCGTGGCGGCGCGCGCCCGCCCTGCGGAGCGCGAACTGGTCTGGGGGTGCGGGCCTGAGAGCCTGTTTGTGAGTGACCCAAAGAGGGGGTGGGCTTTGAACCGGAAAAAATACGCCATATCTCGCTGCGTGCGTACGGCCGTCGCCGTCGCGCCCTTGGCCGCCGTCGCGTTGCTGAGCGCCACGGCAGCGTGGGCCGCGGAAGGGCACGGGCCCCGCTGGGACGACTTTGCCTGGCGCGTGCTCAACCTTGTGCTGTTCGCCGGTATCCTGTGGTATTTCATTGGCGGCAAGGCCAAACAGTTCTTCCGCAATCGTCGGGAGGGGATTTCCAGCGAGCTGGACAATCTGGACGCCCGGCGCAAGAGCGCCCGGGAAGAACTGGACAAGGTCGAGCAGCGCATCCGCAATCTTGAAGCGGAACGCCGCGCCATTCTCGACGAAAGCCGCGCGCAGGCCGAGAACCTGAAGCAGGCCATCATCGACGAGGCGCGCGCCCAGGCGAAGCAGATTGTGGAGCAGGCGCGCCGCTCGGCGGAAAATGAAGGCCGCGCCGTCATCGCCGAAGTGCGCGCGACCATCGCCGACGAGATCGTGGCCGCCACCGAAAAGGCCCTGGCCGGCAAGCTCGGCCCCGCCGAGCAGGAGGCTCTCATCGACAAATCCCTTAACAAGGTGGTGCTCCATTGACCGACGCCATAGTAGCCCGCAGGTATGCACACGCGCTGTTTTCGCTGGGTCAGGCCGGCGGCGCCAAGGTGCTGAACCGGTACGGCGATAATCTGTTCGCCCTCGGGAGCCTGCTTGAATCCTCGGCCAAGCTGGAACAGGCGCTGAAAAGCCCCGTTATCAGCAGCGAAGAGAAAAAGAAGGTCCTTCAGGCCCTTTTCAAAAAAATTAATGCCGACCCCACCGTCCG
>CALUWU010000145.1 GCA_944324555.1 uncultured Desulfovibrio sp. | reverse complement strand
AACCCCTTTTGCTTGCGGCAAAAAGGGGTTTCTTCCCCCTCAAACTCCCCCATCTTCCCCAAAACCCGCGCATAATGTGCTGACAGGTAAAGATGGACGTTGTTTAACGTGTAATAATGTATGTATTTTTTGTGTGTTGGCCCGCAGAAAACGTATCTGCTAATGAGTCCTGACCCTGGAGCAAATTCAGTTTGAAACGCTGCGCGTTCCAAACCATACGGCCTGTCGTTTCGCGGAAAAAACGCTGTTTTTCCGCTCATATTGGGCCTGACGGCGCTGTGCCGCCGCCTCGCGTTTTATCTTTTTCAAAGCTAAAACGCTCTAGGAAACGGCGAACTGCGTCGCCTCTATGCGGTCGACCTGCTCCTGCCTGTTTTCATCCAGCAGGGAAAGGGCAAGGGTGTAGGGCGTAATCTGTTCAAGACGCAGCTCGAAGGTTTGCAGGAAGAGTTCCATGAAGAGGTCTATCATGGAATTCTGCGTGGAGGCGAACCAGACCTCATTGCGATCCGTCGCCCAGAGGACGTTGAACTCCGCCGGAATGGGCAGAAAACGCGCCCGCAGGCGCAACATGACCTGTTCCTTGATTTCCTTCTTGCGCTCCCGGGCAATGAAGGTCTTGCCCTGTTCGCTGATGCGGGCCTTTTCTTCCTTGAGCGCAAGGGTCAGATGCTTCTTGACCACGGCGGCGGGAATGCGCCGCGTGTCAAGACGGAGGGAAAAGACGATATACGCCCCCTTCTGGGGCGGCGCGGCGCGCCAGCCGGCGTCGAGCATATCCTCAAAGCAGACCCAGCCCTTGGACTGCATCTCCGGCAGTTCGTCGATATCCATGAAGGCAAAGCGCTTCAGCCTCTCCTCAATGCTCGTCCAGAGTTCCGCCGGCACGGGATCGACGATGCGGAAGCGCGTGAAGCTGCATGTATTATTGGCAAAACCCATATTCTTTCCTGTTCTTGCGCGGAAACGGCGCCCTTGCCCTGCGGAAGCCATACTTTTCAGCGACGAAAGGCCGCCTCTCGGCCACAGGCCCGAGACACGGGCGCAGTGTACGCGAGAGCATACGCCTCTGGCAAGGCGTCGCCCCCGCGCGCCGGCGAGAAAGGGAGAGGCGGGCGCCGCCTCGCGTTTCACCTTTTTCAAGGGCGAAACGCTCTATCGCTTCAGGCTTGCGATGTCCTCCTCGAACTTGGCGCGATAGGCCGCCACGCGGGCGTCTTCCAGCATGATCATGTCGATTTGCCGGGTATGGATAAGCAGGTAACCGAGAATGCGGACGCGCAGGAGCGTCTGCTCCTTGTCGTAGCTTTCGGCCACGGCAAAGAGCGCGTCCTTGCGGACGTCGACCCGGAATCCTTCGGCTTCCAGCAGTTCCGCAATCAGATGGGCGCGGCGCTCGCGGCGCTGGGCGTCGGCCGCGCCGCCCTTGAACTGGAAACTGACGAAGTTTTCATGCCGGTTGTCTCCGGCAAGGCACTCCACGGTGCAGAAGTGATAGCCGTAGCGCGCCTGAAGGATCATGTATTTTGAGGAAATGATGAAAAAGTTCTTCTCGGCCATGACCGCGGGGGCGGTGCTTTCCAGGTCCTTGTTCATGGCGCTTTCAAAGACGACGCTCATGAAACCGGCCGCGCCGGACGACGGCGGCCCGGCCCAGGGAACGGCGGTCATGCCCTCCCACAGGGCCAGCATGGGCGCGCAGGCAATATCCCGCAAATCCACCACCGGGCCGGTCACTGGACGTGAAAAGCCGTCGTCCATGTCCACGACCCAGTATTGCAGCTTGACGCCCGCCTTGAGCTGCTTGCCCGCCCGCTGATCCACGTCGGCGCTTTCGCCGAACATGAGTTCCACGGCCTTTTCATGACAGAAGCGCGTAATGTCGTGCAGGCTGCGGCAGTGCGCGGGCGCGAATTCCGGGGATTCGGGATCGAGCAGATGCAGCGGCGTCATGAAGGCGGCCATTTTCTTCAGCGCCGCCTGAACGGGACTGCCCTGCATGAGATTTCGGGGCTGTTCATGCCCGGCAAGAAGCTCGCGGTGTTCGCCGCGCAGCACCACGGCGCGGTCGGCGTCAATGGTCGCCACGCCGCCGCCGGAGAGCAGCGCGCAGGCGTCGGGCAGGCTGAACAGCGCGGGCAGGCCGTATTCCCGCGCCACCGAGGCCAGATGCCCGGCCATGCCGCCGGTTTCACTGATCATGGCGGCCGCCTGCGGCAGGAGCGGCGCCCAGCGGGGATGCGCCCGCTCCACGACGAGGATGCCGCCCCGGGGGAAGGAGAGCATGTCGGCGTCCTTGCGGGCCACGAACAGCGGCCCGACCGCCGCGCCGCCGCTGACGGTCATGCCTCCCTGCGCCAGCACGTCCGAAGCGGGAATGGATTCGGGCAGGGGCTCGGGAGCGCCGACGCACGCGGCGTCCTCCGCTTCCGACAGGGGCCGGCTTTGCAGCACCACGAGGCAGGACGCGCCGTCGCGCATTTCCAGCGCCCATTCCACATCCTGCGGTTCATTGTAGAATTCTTCCAGCGCCAGCGCCAGCCGGGCCAGATGCAGGGCCTGCCCGTCGTTGATGCTGGGGCGCGCGCCCTCTTCCGGGGCAAGGGTCGCGCGCCGCACGCCCTGCGCGCACCCGGGCGCGCAGTCCAGCCGAAAGGGTTTGACGGCTATCCGCCGTTCCAGCAGCTCGGGCGGATTCGTCCGGGTAAAGGTAAAGACGTCCGGCGTCATGCCGCCGTCCACGACGGCCTGAGGCAGGCCCGGCACGGCGTTGAGCGTCACCTGCTCCCTGCCCTGCCGCGCGGCCACGGGATCGCGGCTGTAGGCCACGCCGCCGGCCTCGGCCCGCACCATGCTCAGCACGCCCACGCACATGGGCGCCGCCTCGTCGGGGATGCCGCGCTGAAAGCGGTAGCTCATGGCCGTGACGGAATACTTGCTGGCAATGATTTCCTTCCAGACCTCGCAGGCCTCTTCCGGCAGGACGTCCAGTTCGGAACGGTACTGCCCGGCAAAGGTCACGCCCAGGCCGTCCTCGCCCACGGCGCTGCTTCGCAGCGCAAGGCGCAGATCCGGCCCGAGCCGGCGCTGCATGGCGGCGACGGCCTCCTCAAGCGCCGTCTCCAGCTCCGGGGGCAGCGAAGCCCCCAGCACCAGCTGCTGCAACGATGCGGAAAGGCTGAACACGGCGTCCAGACTTTCCAGATCGGTACTTTGAATGCGCTGGTTCACGGCGTCGCGCAGACCGTCATGCTCCATGAAAAGCTCGTAGGCCGCGACCGTCACGGCAAAGCCTTCGGGAACGTCCATGCCCACGTTGGCGGCCACTTCTCCGAGGTTGGCCATCTTGCCGCCCACCAGCGGCATGTGATGGAGACGAATGTCCGCCAGCGGCAGAATCAGGGGGACGTCCTCTTCCCGTTCGCGACGCGCGAGGCAGGTTTCCATGTCCGCATGGACGCGCCGGAAGGCGTCGTTCAGTTCGGGATAGGCGTTGCCGGAAAGGGCGTTCAGCTCCCGCACCATCTGATAGACCGAGGCCCCGACGCGCGTTCCGAGCGCCCTTACGGTATCCATGCCGAAAGGATGCGCGCCGGACAAGAGCGCTTCCGCCTCGCTCATGCCCTCCAGCGCGGCCTTGTTGGCGGAGAGCAGACGACGGAAACGGGAGCAGCGTTCGCGCACCCGCGCCTTGAGCGCCTCCTCGCGGGCCAGCGCTTCCGGGTCCAGCTGCGCCGGGCCGCCGCCCAGCAGACTGCGTAAGCTGTCGAACAGGCCCATACCCCTATCCGGCGGCGCGCGCCGCCTCCTCCATCTTCAGGATCAGTTCGTTGATGGCCACGGGTTTGAGCATGTAGTCAAAGGCGCCGAGATCCATGCCCTCGACGGCGACCCCCAGCGAGGCGTGGCCGGTCAGCAGCACGACCGGCAGGCTGGCCGCGGCGGCCTTCATGCGCCGCAGGGCTTCCAGCCCGTCCATGCCGGGCATGCGGACGTCCATCACCACGACGTCGGGGAGCGTTCCGGCCGCGACGGCCTCTTCCACGACCCGGACGCCTTCCTGCCCGTCGCGCGCCGTGATTACCTCGATGCCGCGCCGGGACAGACGCTTTTCCATCAGCTCCAGAAATTCCCGTTCATCATCCACGAACAAGGCCCGCATGCGCCCTCCTTTTGTTGGATCTCGTTTTTCCGCAAACAGCTCCCGTTACGGGAAGGGGGTCCGGCGACGCGCGAGGGGCGTTCCCCTCCCCGCCCGCGCCGAAGATACGCGCGCAAGGCGCTCAGGCGTCATCTTCTTCAGCGTCGGCCGCGACGACGCCTTCCGGCGGTTCCGGCGGCAGATCGATGCGGAAGGTGGTGCCCTTGCCGGGGGTGCTTTCCACTTCGATGCGGCCGCCGAGCTTTTCCAGAATGGAGAAGCATATGGCCAGCCCCAGCCCCGTCCCCTCGCCGACGGCCTTTGTCGTAAAGAAGGGATCAAAGATGCGCTTCAGGTTTTCGGGGGAGATGCCCGGCCCCGTATCCGTAATGGAAAGCCGGACGCCCTTGTCGCGCGCCTCGCTGCGCAGGGTTATGGAACCGTCCTTGCCCACGGCGTCTATGGCGTTGTCGATGATGTTGATGAACACCTGCTGCAACTGCGCCGGATCGGAAAGAATCACGGGCACGTCCGCCCCCAGCTCGCGCACCAGCTCGATATGGCGGCCCCGGGCTTCGGTGGCAAGAAAGTCGGCGGCCTGTTCCAGAAGCTGATTGGGCATGACTTCCGTGCGGCCGGGATTCATGCGCCGCCCGAAACCGAGCATGCGCTGCGTGATGCCCTTGGCCCGCTGCACGTGCTGCTCGATCTTGCCGGTGCTGTCGAGCAGTTCCTTGTAATTCTGCATCTTCGCGGCGTCTTCCTCTTCAAGAAGATCGCGCATCCAGCCCGCGTTCTCCTGAATCAGCATCAGGGGATTGTTGATTTCATGCGCCACGCCGGCCGCCATCTTGCCCAGCGCCGCCATCTTGCTCGACTGGAGCATGCGCGCGTCGATATGCGCCTGCTTGCGGTCGGACGCCGCCAGCGACGACACCAGCCGCCGCGTGGCGAACAGCGCGCCCAGACCGGTGATCACCAGTCCCGCCAGCACCAGCAGCGCCACCGAAAGCCGCAGCTGCCGCAAGGGCTTCAGGCTGCCCGTCATGTCGTCCACCACGACGAGAATCCAGGGCATGGTATCGAGCCGCATCATGGCGACGGCGGCCGTGGCGCTGGACGAGGTCGTGGGGCGCAGGGAGGAAGGCGTGGCCAGCTTTTCCACCGCGATGCCGCCCTTGCGCAGCCGCTCCAGCGGCAGGGGCAGGGCGAAACGCCCCATGCTGGCCCCGTAGTGCCGCGAGGGCGTTTGCAGGATACCGTCCTCGTTGACCACAAAGGCGTCGCTGCTGCCCGCGGAATACAGGCGTTGCAGAAGCGCGCCAATGGCTTCCATGTCGATGGTGGCGCGCAGGATGAAGCTGCGATCCCCCTCGTGGCGCAGAACGGCGATGATGAAATGCGGCACGTTGCGGAAGCCCATGAACACGTCGCTCACATAGACGCCGCGCCGGAGAACGGCCTGAAACCATTCCGCCGAGGTGTAGTCGGCCGAACGCAGGTCAAAGGGTCCCACATAGGCGACGTGCCTGCCGTTCATGTCGATGATCCCCAGGTCCGCAAAGGAACGGCTGTGGGCCTGCATGACGGAAAAGATGGAACTCAGCCGGGAGGGATCGCTCAGTTCCTCGTAAGAATGCGTAAAGGCAAGCGTCCGTATCTGGGAAACGCGTTCGGTCAGAAAGGTGTCCAGCGCCCGATGCTTGCTGTTGGTGACGGATTCCAGCCCCATGGCCAGCTTTTCGTCATACAGCGCGCCAAGGCGATCATAGCAGAACAGCCCCAGCGCCAGCAGCGGCGTCATGGCCAGCAGCAGCAGAAGATAGAGCAGACGACGCCGTATGCCCGCATAGCCGCGCTTGGCCACATAGCTCTTGGGTTCGCTCATGAGGCGGACTCCTTCGGAATCTCGTTTTCATCGGCGGCGTCCCGACCCGCGAAGGAAACGGCGCAGGCGGGCGCCTCCAGACCTTCCGGCAGCCCCCGGCCGGTGTACAGGGCGCGGCAATGGGCGAGGATGACGGCCCGGGCCGCCTCCACCTTGGCGGGCTCCTGCATGATCATGTCCATCTGGCGCGTGTGAATGGTCAGATAACCGGCCACGGCCAGCAGGCAGCGCCCCTCCTCCATGTCCATGCCGTCCACGCGGGCGACAAGGGCGTCGTTACGCACCACGGGCGCCAGGCCGAATTCCCAGAGAATGTCGGCCACGAAACGCACGCGCAGGATGCGGCGCTCGATGTTGGCCGCGCCGCCGCGCAACTGGAAAACAAGGTAATTTTCGCTGTGCCGCTCGCCGAGGCGCGCCTCCACCGAAACGAAATGGAAGCCGAAACGGGAATGGAGGCTGCAATAATCGCGCGACACCAGAAAGTAGTTCTTTTCGGAAAAATAGCTCGTCTGCGCCGCAGGATCGAGGTTGGGATTGGCCGTGGCCTCGAACAGCACGGAAAGAAAGCCCTTGCCGTCGACGGGCGGCGGCCCCTGCCAGGGGTAGGCGTTCATCCCGTACCAGACGAAGAGCATGGGCAGGGACGTGATATCCTCGATATCGATACAGGGTTCGTTCCGCTGCACGCGGAAACCGTCGTTGAGGTTGACTACCCAGAACTGCTTGAGCACCTTGTCGCGCAGCTGCTTCACCCGCGCCGCGGCGTGCTTCTTGTCCGAGCCGAGAGAGAACATGGCGCTTACGGCCTTCTCATGGCAGTAACGGGCGATATCGTGATAGGTCTCGCAGTTGGCGGCCTTGAATTCGATGCTGTCCACCTCGTGCGTCAGCGGCAGGATATGCTCCGCCGCCTTCTGAAGGCTGAGCATGACCGGGCTGCCGGGCATGTAGTCGTGCGGGGACGGCGCCTTGTCCAGCAGACAATCGACCTGCCCGGGAAAGACCGCGCCGCCGTCCGCGCAGAGCGTCACCATGTCGCCCGTGTGCAGCATGCGGCCCGCCCTTCTGGCGTTGATGATCATGGGCTTGCCGAATTCGCGGGCCAGCGAGGACAGACGCGAACCCATGATCCCTTCCTCGACGACAATCCCCGCCGCCACGTCGATCAGCGAAACCCAGCGGTAGATATCGCGCCGCACGACAAGAATATCGCCCTTGCGGATATGCCGCGCCTCTTCCCAGGAATTGGCCACCAGCACGCGCCCGTAAACGCAGCCGCGGCTCGCCGTTTCGCCGCCGCTCAGGAGCGGGGACGGCAGATTCTCGCGTTCCGCGTGAAGAACGTCGTGCAGCGGCGAGGAAGGCGCGTAGACAATGTCGCGCAGCTGCAACAGATAGAAGTCGCCGCGGGGCGTCCGCAGCCAGGTGAACGCCTGCGGCTTTCCCGGCAGGCGCTCCAGCGCCACGGAGAGATCCGCCAGCTGGCGCAGGGCGTTGTCGTCCAGCACTGGACGGGCGGGATCGTAGAGCCGCCGGGAAGTGATCTCGTGCGGTTCCGCGCGGGAAATATGCACGGAATCCACGGGCAGCAGGGAATAGTCCATGTCCTGCGGCAGACCGGGACAGGCGTAGATATGCAGGTTGCCGCTGACGGCCAGCGGATTGGCGGAATGGGCGACGCCGCCCACGCCCCCCTCCTCCACGGCCATGCAGACCACGCACACCGCGGCCCCGCCGTCGGTAAGCCCGCGCGCGCGCCGGTAGATGAGGGACTGGGCCTGCTGCTTGCGGGCCAGCGTGGTGTGGAAGGCGGCGAGCACTTCCTCGTCCGGCGCGTGGAGACTTACGGGCGGCCCCCAGATAATCAGGCCGGGATCGCCCATGCCGTCGACGTCCGGGCCGGGCCAGAGCCGCCCGCGGAACAGGAGCTGCATTCCTTCTTTCGGGCAGCGGGCGCGCAGATCGCGCACGCCGGTCAGAAAGGCCTCGGCCAGCTCGTCCGGCACGGGCAGGCTTTCCGACAGCTCGCGCAGGCTTTCCGACAGTTCCGCCAGATGCTCCGTGACGTAGCCCCCCGAAGCCTGCACGCGGCGGCTGAATTCTTCCTGCAATTCCTTGCGCTTGAAAAAGCGGGTGCAGCCCGGGGCCGTCATGACGAAGCCCGGCGGCACGTGGGCGGCCAGCGTCTCGCGCAGCCGGCCGAGGCGGACGGTACCGGGGTCGGCCAGATGCGGCATGGCCTCAAGATCGGGGTGCCCCAGCGGAAGCATCAGCGGCCCGGGCTGGATCTTCATATCCTCGTAGACCTCGGCGGACACGATGGCCTGAAGCTCGTCGAAGCGTTTGTAAAGCTCCGGGGCCGGGGCGGGATTCAGCTTTTCAAGCTGCTGTATGCACTGGAAAACCTGCGTGGCCACGCGGGTGCACAGGGCGCGCACGCGATAGGAACCGAACGGATGATCGCAGCATAAGGTATATTCAAGCTCCGTCATGGTTTCCTGAAACTTGTTCCAGGCCGTGAGAAAGAGCTTGAAGCGGTGATGCAGCAGCGCAAAATCCTGTTCGGAGGATCCGGCGCCGCGCGTCGTCGCGTCGCCGCGCGCAAACCATTGTTTCAGGCGGGAAAAAAGCATGTTTCCTCCGCAAGGGGTGGCCGTGACGCGCGCCCCGCGACGAGCGGCCGCTCGGCGCGCATTCTTGTTCTTTATAGCGCAAGCGCCCCTCCTCTTCAAGGGTGGGAACGGGAACGCCCGCCTTTTTCGCGCCCGAACGCAAAAAAGGCGGGGGAGGAAGAACCGAAGTTCTCCCTCCCCCGCCGGCGTCGCGTCCGGGGAGACGCGGCTCCCCGGACGACGCGCGGAAGGACGTCAGGCCTGCGCCCGAGCGGCTCCGGCGGGACCGCCGGGCTGAATCTTCTGCAAAAGATAGACGCCGACCATGATGCCGAGGCCGACAATATCCGTCACCACGCCGGGCGTGATGAGGGTGATGGCGCCGGCCAGCAGGGCGAGGCGTTCGTACCAGTGCAGATCGCGCACCCAGTAACCGACGCTGGCAAAGGACAGGGAGGCGATGCCCGTCGCGGCGGTGACCACGATGAGCGCCACCTCGCCCGCCGTGGCGTTGATCATGAGCAGGGCCGGATTGTAACAGAAGATATAGGGAATGAGGAAGCCCGCCAGCGCCAGCTTGACGGCCATGAAGCCGGTGGCGTTGGGTTCGGATCGGGCGATACCCGCGGCCGCGTAGGCGGCAAGGGCCACGGGAGGCGTCAGGTCCGCCAGAATGCCGAAGTACATGATGAAGAGATGGGCCGCCAGCTGGGGCACGCCGAATTCCGTAATGGCGGGCGCGGCGATGGAGGCCAGCACGATGTACTTGGCCGTGGTGGGCAGACCCATGCCCAGAACGATGGAGGCCAGCATGGTGAAGAGCAGGGTCAGCGGGAAGATGCCGCCCGAAAACTCCACGATGGCCGAAGCGAGCTTCATGCCGAGGCCGGTCAGGGTCACCACGCCGATGACAAAGCCCGTGCAGGCGCAGGCCGCGGCCACGCTCAGGGCGAGGCGGCCGCCGTTTTCCATGGCCTGCAGCACGCTCTGCAGGGAGAGGTGATTGGCTTCCACAAGGGCGCGGCTCACGCGCATGCCCGAAAAGGCGGCGCCGCGCCAGGCCTTCCAGTTGTTGGCCAGCAGGGAAATCACGACCGTGGTCACGATGCAGTAGTAGGCCGCCTTCAGGGGCGTGTAGCCTTCGATCAGCAGGTAGACCAGGGCCGCGATGGGAATCAGCAGATAGCCGCCCTCGCGCAGGACGACCCAGACGCGGGGCAGACGCTCCTTGGGAATGCCGCGCAGGCCAAGGCGCTTGGCTTCCATATGCACCATGAAGCCCACGGCAAGGTAGTACAAAAGAGCGGGAATAAGGGCCGCCTTGGCGATTTCCAGATAGCTCACGCCCAGGAACTGGGCCATGATGAAGGCCGCCGCGCCCATGATGGGGGGCATGATCTGGCCGCCCGTGGACGAGGCCGCTTCCACGGCGCCGGCGAACGCGCCGCGATAGCCCACGCTCTTCATGAGCGGGATGGTGAACGTGCCCGTGGACACGGTATTGGCCACGGAAGAGCCGGAAATGGTGCCGAAGAAGCCGCTGGCGAGAACGGCCACCTTGGCGGGGCCGCCCACATAACGGCCGGCGGCGGCCAGCGCGAGGTCGATGAAGAACTTGCCCAGGCCTGTGCTGTGCAGGAACGCGCCGAAGAGCACGAAGAGGAAGACAAAGGAGGCGGACACGGCCAGCGGCGAACCGAACAGGCCTTCCGTCGTCAGATACATGTGCCCGATGATGCGGCGCAGGGAAAATCCGGGATGCCCGAGAATGCCGGGAATGTACTCGCCCAGCAGCGCGTAGAGCAGGAAGGCGATGGCAACGAGGGTGATGGGAAGGCCCACGATGCGGCGCGTGGCTTCCAGCACCAGCACGACGGAAGCGCAGCCGAAATAGAAGTCAAGATCGGTCGGCGGCCCGGCGTCCAGCACGATCACGTCGTAGTTCCAGACGATATAACCGCAGACGGCGGCCCCCGCGGCGGCCAGCAGAACGTCGTACCATGCCAGGCGATCAAGCCTGCCCGTGGCGCGCGCGGGATAGAGCAGATAAATCAGCGTCAGCACAAATCCAAGGTGGACGGCGCGCTGAATCTGGGGCGGAAAGGGCCCCATGGCCGCGGTGTAGAGATGAAAGGCCGAAAAGAGGATGCAGATACAGCGTATGGCCAGATCCATCCAGCCCTTGAAATTTCTGTAGACGGATTCCTTGTCGTACTTGGCGACGATTTCGGAAACGTCGACGGTTCCCTGCACCTTTTCGACGGCTTCGGAATTCAGCATTTCCATGCCTTCCAGAGCGAAGCCGCCCGATCCCTGTTTTTCAATGAGCTCCATGCGCTCCTTGTGGCTCATTCACGATCCCCCTATTGAGCTGCGCCGCCTTCGGGCGGGCGTATGGGGCCCTGGTCGCCATCGGCGCGACCGAGGCCGAACGTAATTGCCTGGCCCGGCCGGGCCAGAGAATCCAAGGGAATAGCCTTCTGCCTGCCGGAAGCGTCGTTCAGCAGAAGGGTATGCTGCGCCACCCGCCCGACGCGCACGTCAAAGGAGGGCAGCGGTCTGCGATAACCGTCCATGACGACGCGGCCTCCCTCGAACCGCATACTTTGCCCCTGTTCGGGAGTATGCGGCAGGCCGGCGCCGAAATCCTGATAGACCGAGCGTTGCAGTTCCAGAACGCCTCCGACCACAGCGAACCAGTCTTCCACAGGGGTCAGGGCGACGGAATGTCTGTAGCGAATGGCAAAGGTCATGCCCTCCGCCGCGGGCGCGCTCCACAGCAGCGCGCCGCGGGCGTCGCGCAATTCCAGCCGCAGCCGCGCGTCGCCGGCGGGCGCGGCGAAGGCGCCGCCCGCAACGCACGATACCATCAGCATGCAAATCATGAACAGGCGGGCATAATGCCGTATTCGGCCCCCAAGGGCAAGAGATTCCACCATAAGGTACCGCCTTGCTGCCGGCAAAAGAAAGGCGGGCGGCGCCATGCCGCCCGCCGAGGAGAGACGCGGCTACTTCACGCCCTTTTCCTGAAGATACTTTTCAGCTCCGGGATGGAAGGGAATGGTGATGCCCTGACGCGCCTTCTCAAGGGAAATTTCGCTTCCCTTGTTGTGCGCCTTGGCAATGTCGCCCACGTTTTCATACAGCAGCTTGGTCAGATTGTAGGCCATGTCGTCGGGCATGTCCTTGTTGACGACCAGAATGGCCTGCACGGACAGCGTCGGCACGGGCTTGTCCTGACCGCTGTAGGTCTTGGCGGGAATGGCGTCCTTCACGAGGAAGGGGAACTTCTTCACGATATCGTCCACCTTGGCGCCTTCCAGAGGAACGAAGACGACCTTCTGGGCCGTGGTGATATCCTGAATGGCGGGGTTGGGCGTGCCGATGGTGAAGACGAAGGCGTCGATATGACGGTCCTTGAACTGGTCGGCGGTTTCGCCATAGGGCAGGAAGATGGGTTCCACGTTCTTGTAATCAAGACCGAAGAAACCGAAAATCTGGCGGCAGTTCACTTCATTGCCGCTGCCGCGGGCGCCCACGGAAACCTGCTTGCCCTTGAACTGCTCAATGCTCTTGATGCCGCTTTCTTCGCTGGCCACAAGGTGCAGGTATTCAGGATACAGGCGGCCGATGGCGCGCACGTTGGCCAGCTTGGAGCGGAAGGGCGCGGAACCCTTATAGGCGGCGTCGGCCACGTCATTCTGCACGATGGCGAAGTCCACTTCGCCCATTTCCACAAGGCGCATGTTTTCGCCGGACGCGCCCGTCGCCTGCGGCGTCACGGAGAACTTGCCGTCGCTCTTGGAGGAAATCACCTGACCAATGGCGCCGCCCAGGGGGAAATACACGCCGGAGGTGCCGCCCGTGGCAAAGGTAAGGCGTTTGGCGTCGGCAAAAGCGGACGCGGCGGACAGCACAAGACCGGCCGCAAGAAGAAGGCTGAGAAGTTTTTTCATGACTCTCTCCTGCAAAAAAAGCCTCCGGAACCTCCGGATCGGATGCGGAAAGCCCGCGCATTGCCCCAGTATAAAGGAATCATGCCCCATTGGCAAACAGGCGGCACGGCACGGGCGGCCGCTCCGCGGCGCTTGCCGCCGGGCCTCCCGTGGTTTATTCTGAAGATCGGCACAGTCCAGCACGGCCTGCTCCGTAACACGTCCTTGCCACAAGGAGTCTGCCATGAAATCCCGCACGGCCACTCTTGCCCTGACAGCCCTGCTTGCCGCAACGCTGCCCCTTTCCGCCTGCTCCGGCAGCCGCTACCCCGCCCGGCAGACAGAGGTCACCTATTATCCCCAATGCTATCAGCCCATTGACCGCCTGCGTCAGGACGAACAACTTACCAATAATACCACCGTGGGCGGCGCTGTGGGCGGCGCTCTGCTGGGCGCTCTCATCGGCGGCCTGAGCACAGGCAAGGTGGAAGGCGCTCTTGTGGGCGCGGCCGCCGGCGGCGCGGCCGGCGCCATAGGCGGCAATATCTACGGCAAACAGAAGACCGCCGAACGCGATGCCGACTATCTGCAGCAGTACGCCCGCAGCCTCGGCGAAGATGCCGCCAGCATGAACCGCGCCACAGCCGCCGCCAGGGTATCCCTGCGCTGCTACGATCAGCAGTTCCATCTGGCTGCCAATCAGTACCGCGCGGGCTCCATTTCCCGCACGGAATTTGAAGCGCGCTATCAGGAAATCCGCAGCGGCCTTCAGGAAACCTCCGCCATTCTCGGCAGCACGGCCACGACCATGCAGGAACGGGACAGGGAATATCAGGCGACCCTGCAACGACAGGAGGAACAACGCGCCCAGGCATCCGCGCCGACGCCCGCGCCCGCGCCGCGCGCCACGACGCCGAAGACCAGGAAGCCCCGGACGCAGAAGGCGGCGACGCCCGCCCCCCGCACCACGCCGGAAGTTCAGCGCAAGAGCAATGAATTCAAGGCCGCGCAACGCGATCTTGATTCCGCGCGGCAGGATGTGGACAAGCGCATCAACAGCTACGAAAATTCGGTTGCGGCCCTGCTCGGCTAAAACCTGTTACCATAGA
>CALUWU010000144.1 GCA_944324555.1 uncultured Desulfovibrio sp. | reverse complement strand
AGCGGGCGTCGTCCACAAGGCCGATTTCCCGCCCGAGGGGCGTCAGTCGCTGATCCGCGTTGTCCTCGCGCAGGCAAAGGCGGTGTTCGGCGCGGGAGGTGAACATCCGATAGGGTTCCTCCGTGCCGAGCGTCGTCAGATCGTCGACAAGAACGGCCATGTAGGCCCTGTCGCGTCCCGGAGCGAACGGCGGGAGGCCCTTTTCCGCGCAGGCGATGTTCAGCGCGGCCCAGAGACCCTGCGCCGCGGCCTCCTCGTAGCCGGACGTGCCGTTGATCTGCCCGGCGAACCAGAGTCCGGGGACGGCCTTTGTCTCCAGCGTGGGGCGCAGCTGCACGGGGTTGGCGTAATCGTATTCGATGGCGTAGCCCGGCCGCACCATGACGGCCCGTTCAAGGCCGGGCATGGCCGCGATCATGGCCTGCTGGACGTCCAGCGGCAGGCTGGTGGAAATGCCGTTGGCGTAGACTTCGCCGCTGTTCAGGCCTTCGGGTTCGAGAAAGATCTGATGCCGTTCCCGATCCGGAAAGCGGGCGATCTTGTCTTCGATGGAGGGGCAGTAGCGCGCCCCCGTGCCCTGAATGACGCCGGTGAAAAGCGGGGAGCGATCAAAGCCCGAGCGGATGATCTCGTGCGCCTGCGGGGTCGTCCAGGTGATATGGCAGGGAACCTGCGGCAGGCGCGGGCCGGGCCCGGTAAAGCTGAATTGCGGCGGCGGCGCGTCGCCGTCCTGCCGTTCGAGACGGGAATAGTCGATGGACGAGGCCAGCAGGCGGGGCGTCGTGCCCGTCTTGAGGCGGCCGAGACGGAGGCCCAGCGCGCGCAGGCTGTCGGAAAGGCCCGAGGACGGCGCGTCGCCCATGCGCCCGCCCGGCAGATGCGTCAGCCCCACATGAATCAGCCCCTCCAGAAAGGTGCCGGTCGTCAGCAGCACGTGCCGGGCCGAGAAACGCAGGCCAAGGGCGGTGCGGACGCCGCGCGCGCGTCCGTCGTCGCTCTCCACGGCGACGACGTTGTCCTGCCAGACGCGCAGGCCGGGCGTGGTGAAAAGCGACTGCTTCACGACGCGCAGATAGACCTCGCGATCCATCTGGGCGCGGGTGGCGCGCACGGC
The DNA here is from genome assembly GCA_944324555.1 of uncultured Desulfovibrio sp. Taxonomy (GTDB): domain Bacteria; phylum Desulfobacterota; class Desulfovibrionia; order Desulfovibrionales; family Desulfovibrionaceae; genus Desulfovibrio. The sequence continues at coordinate 6,509 of CALUWU010000144.1, read as the reverse complement.
GGGGCCCTTGCTCATGTTGAGCGTGCGGAACTGTATGCCCGCCGCGTCGGCCCAGAGGCCCATCATGCCGCCGAGGGCGTCGATTTCCCGCACGAGATGCCCCTTGGCCAGACCGCCGACAGCCGGGTTGCAGGACAGATAGCCCAGGCGATCCACGTTGCCGCTGATCAGGAGCACGGAAAAACCGAGCCGCGCCAGCGCCGAGGCGGCCTCGCAGCCCGCATGGCCGCCGCCTGTCACGATGACGTCAAAGCGGGCGTCGGGCGAAGCGTTAGCGGCGCTGCATGAGCACATGGGCAAAGACCTGCGCGTCGCGGATGGCGGCGCTGATGGAAGAGTGTTCGTTATGCTGGTGGCAGGTGTTGCGGATGCAGCTCCAGACCACGGCGGGCAGCCCGGCGTGCCGCAGCAGGGCCGCCACGGTGCCGCCGCCGATGCCCACGGGCCGCGCCTCGACGGCGTAGACGGCGCGCACGGCCTGCGCGAGCGCCAGCGCGGCGGGGCAGTTCGGCGCGGTGGCCGAGGCCTTTTGCTGATGCGCGATCTCGATGGAGATATCCACGCCGTAACGGCGGGCGACAGGCTCCACGCGCCGCCGGGCGGCGGCAAGCGCCTCTTCGGGTTCCGTGCCGGGGAGCAGGCGGCAGTCCAGATAGAAGACGTCCTCTCCCGGAATGACGTTGACGCCCGGGCCGTTGCCGTCGTGCCGCGTGGGCGCGAAGGTGGAGCGCGGCGGATCAAAGAGCGGGTCCTCCTGCGGGAAGTCCCGGCCAAGGTCGTTCAGGGCGACCACGGCCGCCGAGGCGGCCGTCAGGGCGTTGCGCGCCTTGTGCGGCGTGGAGGCGTGGCCCTGTACGCCGCGCGTATGCACCCTGAACTGGACGATGCTCTTTTCCGCGACCTCGATGTCCGCCCCGGAAGGGCTGCCGGAGTCCGGCACGATGAAAAGATCGTCATGCCGGAACAGGTCGGGAGCGGCGGCAAGAATATGGGCAAGCCCGTAGCTGTTGCCGGTTTCCTCGTCGGCCATGAAGACGAGACCCAGGGTCAGCTCCGGGGTGAGCGCCGTCGCGCGCAGGGCTTCGGCCAGGAGGAGCATGCTTACGATTGCCTGCTGATTGTCTTCCACGCCGCGACCATAGATCAGATCGCCGTCGCGGCGCGCCTGCCAGGGGTCGGAGGTCCATTCCTCGACGGGGCCGGCGGGCACGACGTCGGTATGGGCGAAAAGCCAGAGCGTGCGCTCGGTTTTGCCGGGAATGCGGGCGATGAGGTTGGGGCGATGTCCGCAGGCCGCGCGGGCGTCGGGAGCGTCGAGACGGCGCAGGTCCTCGACGCCCGCCGCCCGAAGCTGTTCGGCTATGAAGGCCGTTTTTTCCTCTTCGCCCTGCCCGCCGTTTTCCGGGCCGAGAGCGCGGCAGGCCGTCAGGGCCTGCTGCAGGGCGACGACGCGTTCGGCGCGTCCGGCGAGCACGCCGATCAGTGGCTGAAGCGACAACGACGACATGGAACATCCTTCTGCTGAAAACAAAAGAAAACGAAAAAAAGGGAGGCCGCTGTCGTCGGTCTCCCTGTGTGTTTCGCCGAAAGCATCCCCGGGGGGCGCCGTGCGGCAGGCGTTCCCGGACCTTGAGAACGCGGCCTAGCGACCCTTGGCGGCGCGCTTGGACGCCTTGAGGGGGTTGACCTTGGCGGCGGCGGCCACCTGCACCTTCACATGGGTGGCGAAGTTGCAGCGCCCGCCCGCCCACTTGCGTTCGGGGTTGGGATAGCTGGAGCAGAACTGCTGGCCGTCGAAATCGCGCACGCGATCACAGCCTTCGCATTTGTCCACCACGGGGAGAATCACCATGCCGTTGACGGTCACGCCTTCGGCAGTCTTCACAGCATTCATGAGTTCAGCCATGATATACCTCCATGCGCCGAAGCGCCTTTTTGATATTTGCGATGGAGAACTATAGAGCAACGGCCGGGCTTGTCAAGTTTTTTTTACTTTGAGGCGGGGCCGGAGCGCGGATCAGCGGCCCGTCCCGGTCTTGCGCAAGACAAAATCCCGGATATCGTCGATTTCCCGCAGCAGCGCCGGATAATCAAAGGTCGTGAACCGCCCGTCGCGGTAGAGGACGCGCCCCGCCGCGACCGTCAGGCGCACTTCCGCGCCGGTGGCGGCGTAGACGACATGGGAAACGGGATTGTACATGGGCCGCAGGTTGGGGCTGTCGAGATCAAGGGCGATGAAGTCCGCCGCCGCGCCGGCCTCCAGTCGGCCCAGGGCGGGATCGCCGAAGGCCGCCGCGCCGCCGAGGGTGGCCGCGTCAAGGATTTCCCGCGCGGTCGCGACGGTGGGATCGGCGCAGACAAGCTTGTGGAGCAGGGCCGCGCGCCCCATTTCCGTGAACATGTTGAGCTGATTGTTGCTGGCCGCGCCGTCGGTACCGAGGGCCGCCGTCAGCCCGGCCCGCAGCATGGCGGGCAGGGGCGCCGCTCCCGAGGCAAGTTTCATGTTGGAAGAGGGATTGTGCGCCGCGCGCACGCCGCGTTCCGCCAGAAGCCGCAGTTCCGCTTCGTTCACGTCCACCGCGTGGGCGACGACGGCGCCGGGGCGCAGCAGGCCGCAGGCGTCGGCGTGGGCCGCGGGACGCCGTCCGTGGAGCTTGAGACTCATGGCCGTTTCCGCCGGCGTCTCCGCCAGATGCACGTGCAGGGGGAGATCGAGCTCCTCCGCCAGACGGGCGCAGTCCCGCAGCGTCTTTTCCGAGGTGGTGTAGACGCTGTGCGGGCAGACGGCCACGCGCAGCAGCGGGTCGTCCTTCCAGGCGTCGGCAAGGGCGCGCGTCGTTTCCAGCGCGGCCCGGGGATCGGGGCAGCAGGCGGAGGGAAAGTCAAAGACGACCTCGCCGCCGAGGCAGCGCAGGCCGGCCGTATGGGCCGCCTCGAACACGGCCTGTTCAAAGATGTACATGTCGATGCAGGCCGTGCAGCCCGTGCGCAGCATTTCGGCAAAGCCCATCAGGCTGCCCGTGCGGACGATGTGCGGGGTCAGCTCCCGTTCCATGGGAAAGATGCGCTCCTGCAGCCACTCCATCAGCGGCATGTCGTCGGCGAGCCCGCGCAGGAAGGTCATGGCCGCGTGGGTATGCGCGTTGACGAGTCCCGGCATGAGGAGCATGTTCGGCAGATTGATCCGCTCGTCGGACGTCCAGCGGGCTTCCAGTTCGGCGACGGGGCCGGCGTCGGCAATCTTCCCGTCGCGCACGGCCAGCGCGGCGTCGTCAAGCACGGTTCGCCCGGCGTCCTGCGTAATAATCCGGGCGGCATGAAAGAGGGTATCGCAATGCTGCATGAGTATTTGTCCTTGGGCAAGAATTCTCTTCACCATATCCGGCCTTGGCCCGGGCTTCAAGGGCGGCGGGCGTGAGCGGCGCGCCCTGTTGTCTGGCCCTGCACGGCCTGGGAGGTTCGCCGGAGGAGCTGGCCGCGCCGATCGCCGCCCTCGAGGCGGCGGGGCTGCGCGTGGAGGCGCCGCTGCTGCCGGGGCACGGCGCGTCGGAGGGGGCCTATCTGGCGTCCGGTTACGCCGACTGGCGCGCGCTGGCGCTGGAACGGTACCGCGCCCTGTGCGGCCGGGGGCCGGTTCTGCTGCTGGGCTACTCCCTGGGCGGGCTGCTGGCGCTGGAGATCGCGCGCCAGTCCCAGCGGCTGGGCCTGCCGCAACCCGCGGGGCTGGCGGCGCTGTCCACGCCGCTGACCTTCGCCGTGCGCGCGAGGGAGGCCGCGCTCTTTTTCCGGCTGCTGCCCCTGCTGGCCCGTCTTCCCTTTCCGGGGCGGCTCCTTCCCGCGCTGCGCTGTCCGCCGCGATCGGAGGCCTCCCGGGCCGTGGCGCCGTGGCGGGGTTTTGAAACCTGCCTGCACCTGCGGCATGTGCTGGAAATGGAGCGCGCCGCCCGCGGCCTGCGCCCGTGGCTGCCGCGCTTCTCCATGCCGCTGCTGTTCATGCAGCTGCGGCATGACGATCGCTGCGCGCCGCGCAACGCCGCGCTGTGGCTGGAATTGTGGGGCGGCCCCGCCCGGGCGGAAATTCTTGCGCCGCGCAGCCGGCATGGCGGGCACCTTGTGACGACGCATGAGGAAAGCCGGGATATTGTCGCCGCCCGGACGGCGGATTTTGCCCGGAGCCTGCCGGGTCTTGCATCTTTGAACGGACATGGATAGAATAGGCGGTCTTTTCCGATAATCAGCGCCGCGCGAGCGGCGCGCATTTCGCCCCTTATGGAGGTGCGCCTTGTTGTTCGAATCCGTCGCCTACGCCATGGGCACGCCCCAGGCAGGTGCCGCTCCCAGCGGCACGGATATGATGGTGCAGTTTGTGCCGCTTATCCTGATGTTCGTCATCTTCTACTTCCTGCTGATCCGTCCTCAGCAGAAGCGGGCCAAGGCCCACAAGCAGATGCTCTCCGAGCTGAAGCGCGGCGATCATATCATTACGTCCAGCGGTCTGCTGGGCCGCATTCTGGAAATCAGCGAGGAAGAAGCGCTGATCGAGTGCGGCGAAGCCAAGCTGCGGATCAGCCGCGGCGCCATCGGCGGCGTGATCGATCCCAAGGCCGCCGCTGCCGAAGAAAAGAAGTAATTCCTTCGGGCCTCCTCCCGCCGGTCGCTGGAGGAGGCCCTTTGTGGTTCGCGCCCCGCGCGCGGGCAAATTCTTTTTTGTGGAAGGTGTTCATGATTTCGTTGCGTTGGCGTCTCGGCGTCTCCCTGCTGGTATGCATACTCTGCCTCGCGTATGCGCTTCCGAGCGTGCCGGGGCTGGGAACGGCCCTGCAGGCCGTGCTTCCCGACAAAAAGATCAACCTCGGCCTCGACCTCAAGGGCGGCATCCATCTGACGCTGGGCGTGGACGTGGCCAAGGCCGTCAGCAATTCGCTGGCCATGACTGGGCAGGACCTGCGCCGCGTGGCCAAGGACGAGCGGCAGGTCGTGGTGCTGCGCCCCCGCGTCGTCGGCGGCGACAGCCTCGAATTCCTCGTGCCGCGCGCGGCCGACGAAAGCAAGCTCCAGGAAGTGCTGCACAAGTTTTTCCCCCAGCTGGAAGCGGGCGAGCCGCAGCGCGGCGACGCCGGCCAGCTGCGGTACGTGGCGCGCTTCACCTCCGCCGAGACCGCGCGTCTTGAAGAGCTGGCCCTTGATCAGGCGCTGCGTACCATCCGCAACCGCATCGACCAGTTCGGCGTGGCGGAACCCGATATCCGCAAGCAGGAAGGCCACCGCATTCAGGTGCAGCTGCCCGGGCTTTCCGACCCCCGCCGCGCCGTGCAGATTCTCGGGCAGACCGCCCACCTCGAATTTCATCTTGTCCGCAGCGATGTGGACGCCTCCCAGCCCGTGCTGCCCCCCGGCGTCATCGCCCTGCCGTATATCGAGGACGGCGGGGAGGCCGAAGGCAGGGAACCCCGCCGTATCGCCCTTGAGCGCGACGCCGTGCTGACCGGCGAGGACGTGGCCGACGCCCGCGCCTCCTTCGACGGGGCCGAGGCCGGCGTCTCGCTCGTCTTCAACGCCCGCGGCGCGGATATCTTCGCCCGCCTCACCGGCGAGAACGTCGATCGCCAGATGGCCATCGTGCTGGACGGCAAGGTCTATTCCGCCCCCGTCATCCGCGAGCGCATCGCGGGCGGCCGCGCCATGATTACGGGCCGCTTCACCACCGAAGAGGCCAACGACCTCGCCGTGGTGCTGCGCGCCGGCTCCCTGCCCGCGCCGGTGACGGTGCTGGAAGAACGCACCGTGGGCCCCTCCCTCGGTCAGGAATCCATCGACAGCGGCGTCAGGGCCGCTCTTGTGGGCGCCGCCGCGGTGGTCCTCTTCATGGCCGTCTATTATGGTCTGAGCGGCGTCGTCGCCGACCTGATGCTCTGTTTCACCATGCTCATCGTCATGGCGGGCATGGCCGCTCTTGGCGCGACCCTGACCCTGCCGGGCATCGCCGGCATCGTGCTGACCATCGGCATGGCGGTGGACGCCAACGTGCTGATCTTTGAACGCATCCGTGAGGAAATCCATCACGGGCTGACGCCGCTGGCCGCCGTCAAGGTCGGCTTCGAGCGGGCCACCATTTCCATCACGGACTCCAACCTGACGACCATCATCGCCACGATCATCCTGTATCAGTTCGGCACCGGTCCCATTCGCGGTTTTGCCGTTACGCTTTCGCTGGGCATTGTCGCGTCCATGTTCACGGCGATTTTCGTTTCCCGCGCCATCTTTGAAGAATGGGCGCGCAAGTGCGGCCCCAAGGGCATCAGCATCTAGGACCGACGGGGGATCTCATGGGTTTTGCATTCTTCAAGCACGATACCAGCTTTGACTTCATCGGGAAGCGTCGTTTCTTTTACGGCCTTGCCATCCTGATCTGCCTCGTGGGTCTGGGCAATATCCTGTTCGGCAGCGGGCTGAAAATGGGCATCGACTTCTCCGGCGGCGTCGTCATGCAGGTGGAGTTCCAGAAGCCC
>CALUWU010000143.1 GCA_944324555.1 uncultured Desulfovibrio sp. | reverse complement strand
GGACGGAATGATAACCATCAAGGCGTAAGGTGAATACAATGAAATTGCGCACTATCGGCTGCGTGGAGCTGAACAGCATCAGCACGGGCATGCATGTCGCCGACGAAATGGTCAAGGCCGCTGAAGTCCAGCTCGTTCTCGCCCGCCCCACCTGTCCGGGCCGCTATCTTGTCATCGTCACCGGCGACACCGGCGCGGTCAAGAGTTCCGTGGGGCATGGCCGCGCCATCGGCGGCGACATGGTCGTGGACTGGTTCGTCATTCCCAGCGTCCATGAAAGCGTTATTCCGGCCATGAACGGCACGGCGCTCTGCCCCCGCATCAACGCCCTTGGCTGTATCGAAACCTGCACGACGGCGGGCTGCATTCTCGCCGCCGACGCCGCCGCCAAATCCGGTCAGGTGCATCTCATCGAACTGCGCTTCGCGGCCGGCCTGGGCGGCAAGGCCTTCGTGACCATGACCGGCGAAGTCAGCTCGGTTCAGGCTTCCGTGGACGCTGGCGTCTCCACCGTGGAAGGCGAAGGCGCCGGCCCCGTGCTCAGTCATATCGTCATTCCCTCGCCCAGCGAGGAATTCAAGGCCCAGCTTCTGGGATAAGGCAACGATTCCGGCGCGGGGGAACGCCCGGCGAAGACGCCGCTTCGCCAGCGGCGGGGGAGCCGCAGCCAGTCCGGCAGAAAGGCAGCTCCCTCCCCCCGTACCGGCCGCCCCCGGAATGACGGCCGCGCCGCGTCCTGAAGGACGGGCGGCCTTCCGGGAGTCGCGTTCGGACGCGGCTCCAAAACGACCGGCGCCTTACGGCGCCCTTGCTCCAGAGGACGTTCCGCATGGGCAGAATAACCGACGAACCCAGACAGCGCGTCATACAAGAATACGTTCCGGGCAAGCAGATCACGCTTGCCCACGTCATTGCCAGCCCGAACAGGAGCATCTATCTCAAGCTCGGTCTGGACGACGACGCCAGCGACGCGATCGGCATCCTGACCATCACGCCCGCCGAAGGCGTCATTATCGCGGCGGATATCGCCACCAAGTCCGGTTCCGTGGAAATCGGCTTTCTGGACCGCTTCGGCGGCTCCCTGCTGCTGCTCGGCGACGTGGCCAGCGTGGAGGCCGCGCTCAAGAGCGTCATCGCCTACTTCGACGAGGCGCTGCACTACGCCTCCGTCGACATGACGCGGACATGATTCCCGCGGGAACGCGCGATCCTTCCGATTTTTCCAGATGAAAAAAATCATGCTCATCGGCGAACGCCGCTCCGGCAAGAGTTCGCTCATTCGCAGCCTGTCGGATGCGGACTATGCGCCGCGCAGGGTTCTCGCCCTCGACTTCTTCCAAAACTTCGTCAACACGCCCAGCGAGTTTCTGGAGAACCGCCGGTTCTATCCCGCTCTCATCACGGCCGCGGCCGACTGCGGCGTCCTCCTCTTTCTGCAGCACGCCGCGCGCGCGACCAGCCAGCTGCCTCCCGCCTTCGCCTCCATGTTCAACCGCCGCGTCATCGGCCTTGTCACGGGCATCAACGCCCCCGGCGCCGATACCAGCCGCGCCCGCAAGTTCCTGCGGAACGCGGGCGTGCGGGAAATCCTTCTCGTCGATCCGGACAGCGGCGCGGGAATGGACGAACTCCGCGCCGCTCTTGCCGGCTGAAACCGCCGCCGGTTTCACGGTTCCCGCGACTCATCCGCCTTTTCGTCCTGCCCGCCGCGCCAGACCTTCACGAGCAGTTCCGCGACGTGATAGTCGGTATTGGTCGTCGTCCAGTAATCGGTCACATAGCGCTCATAGCAGGCCTCTCCGTGCGCGTACCCGTGACGGCGAATCCAGGAAATGAACCTGCCGTAGGTTTCCGGTATTCTTTCGAGCGGGCCGACATGATAGCAGGACGCCATGATACAGCCGCCGAACGGGACCCGGACGCCGCCGCCGCAGGGCATGAGCACGTTCTGCATGATGCGGATATTCTGCGGAATCCCTTCCATCCTGTCCTGAAGATTTGAAAAGCGGATATAGACGGGGCCGGTGATGGCGTTGCCGGTCTTTTCCACGTAATTCATGAAATTGATATTGATGATGGCGGACTTGATATCGCCGTCAAAGGCCTGCTCCTGATGGATGAACTGCGCCTGTTCCACATACTTGACGGAAACTTCGCGCACGCCTTCCGCAATGACGAGCTCCGCCTCCCGGATCAGGGCGTACCAGTCCCGGACGGATTCCTCGCAACGCTGCAATTCGACCTGGGCCGTCTTCAGCTCCTTGATCTTCTTTTCAAAGGCGGAACGCATGGTGTTGTAGACGTTGCCGCTCTGGCCCGAGATGAAACTCTTCATTTCATCGAGCTTGAAACCCATCTGCTTGTAATATTTCAATACCGGAACCATCAGCAGTTCGTCATGGGTATACATCCGGTAATTGTTGTAATCATGGCGAAGAGAGGAAATCAGGCCGATCTTGTCATAAAAGCGAAGGGCCTTTTTTGAAACGTTGCACAGCCGGCTCAGCTCTCCGATGGAATATTGCTGCTTGCACATGAGACTTTCCTTGACGACGTATGCCCGCGGCCGGAACCCCGGCAAACCCGGCATGGTGAGACAAAGAGCCCCGCGACAGGGAAAAACGCCTTGCCCGATCCTGCGTCCGCCCGTAGTTTCCGCAAGTTCCGGGCTCGCGACGGCAGGCGCTTCCGGCCCGGGACGCGAGGGAACGCGGCGCGGACAAAGGAAAGCCGCCGCAATGGTTTCCGACGCGGCAAAGGCCGGAACCGCCGACAACATTCCCCGAAAGATACCGCGCGACAGGCCCATCCTGACGAACGCCGAACGTCAGGAGGGAGTATACATGCCGCCTTCATCGACTGTAAACGGGGCATTTCCGTTTTTCTCCGAACAACGTCCGCAAAGATACGCCACGAAGGTCTCCATCCGCGAGACGGGCGGGACGGTCCGCATGCCGGCGCAAGACAAGGAAAGGCCCCCGCCTTTCCGCGCGAGGGCCTTTCGGGAAACGTCCGCCGGCTCTTCGCCGCGCTGTCAGAACAACAGATTTTCCGGGAAATAGATACGCATAATACGACAGAAAAAGATCTCCAGCGCGCCAAGAAACGCGGCGACAAACAGAACGTTGCCGGCCAGGCTGCGCCCCGTCCTTGCCGGAGAAAGCAGAAAGAGCATCAGCAGCATGCCGCATCCCATGCCCAGCCTGAAAGAGACGTACATGGCGACAATGCACTGCGCCGCAAACAGCGCGGTCGCCATGCACCACTGGCGCGCCGGCGTTTCGCCAAAGAAATCGACGACGCCGCTCCCGCACAGCAACGCGCGCGCTATAAGGGCCAGACTGCCCGCCGCCAGCAGGCAAATCAGCGCGGCGGGAAAGAGAACGCCCTCGACCGGCAGTCCTTCCAGCTGCGTCCAGAGCAGGGCGCCGAGTCCCAGCAGAGCGCAGCCCAGGCAGATATCCAAGGTTCTTTCCTGCATACATCCTCCCCGACGGGACGAAACGCCGTCTTTTGACGCGGCCGGCGCGGACGGCGTCGCGCCGGCGCTGACAGGACGATCCAGCGCGGCGCTCATGCCGCCGCCCTCTTTCGCGCGGAAAACTCCTTCCAGAAAGAGTAGATCAGGGAAAGCGCCGTCAGGGCGATAAGCGCAAGACTCTGCGGCCGGGAGAAAAAGAAGGCGACGACGTTGCCTTCCGCCTCCCCGAGATGCAGGGAGAGCTTGAAGCCCTCTTCCAGCGTGCCCCCCAGGATCAGCCCCAGGGCCAGCGGCGCCACGCCGAACCTGGCCCTGATCAGCAGATAGCCAAGAATGCCGCAGCCAAGCATGGACATGACGTCCATCGTCGAAGAATTGATGGAATACGCGCCCACGACGGACATGGCCATGATGGAAACCAGCAGGTAGTGCGCGGGAATCTTCAGCGCCGTGACAAAGAGCCGCACGAAGAAGCAGCCCAGCAGCAGGATCATGAGGTTGGAAAGGATCAGCCCCACGGAATAGGTATAGACAATATCGGCCTGCTCGGTGAAGAGGGCGAATCCCGGCTTGAGGCCGTGCGTCATCAGAGCCCCGAGCATGACGGCGGCGGGAGCGCTGCCGGGAATGCCCAGCGTCAGCATGGGAATCTGGGCGCCGCCCACCACGGCATTGTTGCAGACCTCGGGCGCCATGATTCCTTCCATGATTCCCGTGCCGAATTTTTCCGGCGTGCGGGAAAAGCGCCTGGTTTCATTATAGGCCACAAAGGTGGCGATATTGCCGCCGGCGCCGGGCATGATCCCCACGACGACGCCGATAACCCCGGAAAGTCCCGCAACCCAGATGCGCCTGCAGAAATCGCGAATGGTTTCCCACAGCACGCCCGGCGCCGGAACATAGGGCGCCATGGGCGGCCGCGCGCCGGCGGGGCGCAGCAGCATGAGCGCCTGCGGAATGGCGAAGAGACCGATCAGGGCCGGAACGACGTTGACGCCGCCCATGAGCTCCATGGTGTTGAAGGTGAAACGCGGCGCGGCCGTGACCGGGTCCATGCCCACGCAGGACAGGAGCAGCCCCAGCAGGGCCCCCAGAATTCCCTTGAGCACATTGCCGGACGAAAGCGAGGCAATGATGGTCAGGGCAAAGACGCACAACCAGAACTGCTCGGGAGCGCCGAAGCTCATGGAGACGGCGGCCAGCGGCGAGGAAAGGAAAAGCAGGGCGGTCACGCCGAACAGCCCGCCGAAAATCGAGGCGATAAGGGCCGTGAAAAGCGCCTTCTGCGCCTGTCCCTTCATGGCCATGGGATGCCCGTCAAAGGTGGTGCACAGCGCGGCGGCCGTGCCGGGCGTATTGATGAGAATGGAAGGGATGGATCCCCCGTATTCCGAACCGCAATAGACGGACCCCAGCATGAGAAGCGCCTGATGCGGCTCCACGCCAAAGGTGAACGGCAGCAGCAGGGCGATGCCCAGGGTTCCGGAAAGCCCGGGGACGGCCCCCATGACGATGCCGAAACTTGCGCTTGCCGCCATCAGCACAAGGGTGACGGGATCAGAAAGATTGGAAAGCACAGTGCTGAAATCGAACATAGGCTCCTCGTTTGCCGCGACCGCGGACGCGGTCCGGCGCGCCCGCGCGCGGGGAAGCCCCGGCGCGCGGGCGGCGTTCAGACAGGAATGCCGCGCATTTCAGTCATTTCTACTTGATGACGCCGAATTCCTTCAGCAGGGAAGCGGCCGCGGCCTTCTCGCGGGCGATGATATCCGCAAATTCGCGTCCGGAGCAGAACGCGGGCATCAGACCGCCGTTTCTGACAGCCTCCTGATATTCGGGATTGGCGCACAGCCTGGCGAAATGGCTCTCCAGATAGGCCCGCACGGGTTCCGGCACGTTGCGGGGAATCGCCAGCCCCCGGAACTTGATCGATTCGATATCGTACCCCAGCTCCTTGAAGGTGGGCACGTCCGGGCACAGCGCATAACGCTCGCGCGTGCCCACGGCCAGACCGATGGTATTTTCCATGCGCAGGAAACTGGAACCGGAACCAAAGTAGGCGTCGACCTCGCCGGTCAGCAGGGCGGGAATGGCCTTGCCGCTCCCGGCGTAGGGAACCTGGGCGAACTTCGCGCCCGTCGCCTTTTCAATCTGCATCAGAAAAAGATGATCGCCCGAGAGCTTGCCGACCGTGGCCACCCGCACCTTGCCGGGATTGGCCCGGGCAAAGGCGATCAGCTCCGCGAAGGTCTTCCAGGGGCTGTCGGCGCGCGCCATGACCACATTGGCGTCGTAAACCAGACCGCACAGGGGGAAGAGGTCTTCCGTCTGGTAGCCGGGCTGTCCCTTTTTCCGCAGCATGGGCTGAAGGACGATGTGGGGCAGATCGACGCCGCCAACGGTGTATCCGTCCGGCCTGGCGGCGGCCAGCGTCGTCCACCCGATCTCGCCGCCCGCGCCCGGCTTGTAGGTGATGATCAGCGGCGTGTCGAACACGCCCTTGCCATATTTTTCAAGCAGACGATGGCTGACGTCGCTGCCGCCGCCGGGGTTGAACGCCGTCAGGATGGCAACGGGCTTGGAGGGATACCCGGCGGCGACGACGCCGGCGGGCAACGCCAAGAGAAAAGCCGCCAGAACAGTCAGAAATCGAAGCAGACCCATAACTCCTCCTGCAGTAAAGATTGCGGCGGGCGGGCGCCCGCCGGACAACCGGCCGTGTCGTCAGCAGCCGGCAAGAAATGCTTCAACAGCGTCCGCCGTCGCGGCCGTCAGGGGGGGAATCCGCCCCTTGTCCGCCGCGATATGCGGCGCGTTCAGACCGTGGCCGGTCACATTGCAGACGGTCAGCCCCGGATCGGCAAAGCCCGGCAGCGCCGTCAGCCGCTCCAGCGCCGCGGAGGTCACGGCCCCGGCGGGTTCGCAGAAAATCCCCTCCTCGCTGCCGAGCCGCCGGATAGCGCGCACAAACTCTTCGTCGCTGACGGAAATCATGGCGCCCCCCGTGGCTCTTACGGCCTCCAGGCAGACCCGGCCCCAATACGGGTTATTGTTCATGATGGCGTCGGAAAGCGAAGGACGCTTCTCGACAGGCGTCACCTTATCGGCGCCCGCATGAAAAGCCCGGGCTGTGGGATCGCAGGCGGCCAGCTGCACGCCGACAAGACGCGGCATGCGCTCGATGACGCCGGCCTCCGCCATTTCGCGAAAGGCGTCGTAGGCCGCGACCATGCCCGCGCCGCCGCCGCAGGGAATGAGCAGGGTGTCGGGCGCGCGCCCGAGCTGCCGCACAAGGCCGTAGGCAAAGGTGCGTTTTCCGGCGATGCGATAGGGATTGGGACCGCCGCACTGAAACCAGCCGCGCCGGCGCACCATTTCGTTGCACACGGCGCTGGCGGCCGCCATGTCGCCGTCGATGCGGACGACGCGGCCGCCGTACAGCAGGCTCTTGAAAATCTTGGCTTCGGAGACCTGTCGCTGCACAAAGACCACCGGCCGCAGGCCGGCGCGCGAACCGTAGGCGGAAACGCTGGCCGCGTTGTTGCCCGAAGAGGCCACGCAGACGGTATCGCAGCCCGCCTCAAGCGCCTTGAGAACGCACAGCGCGGTTCCCCTATCCTTGAGCGACAGGGTCGGACCCTGCTCAATCTTGAAAAACAGCTTTTCAACGCCGTACGCCGCGCCGTACCTGTGCGAGGGCAGAAGCGGCGTTTCGCGTTCGCCCAGGCTCACCCGCGCAATCAGCGAGGCGTCGGTCACGGGCAGAATATCGAACCACTGCTCCATCAGGGAACGTCCCTCTTCCTTCGGGAAGCCCCGGGAAAGGACCTTGCGGAGCTCGCCGGCGTCAAAGGCGACGCGCAGCTCGCCGCCGCAATGCGGGCAGGCCGTGATGTTGAGGTTCTTTTCCTCCATTGCGCCGCAACGGCGACATTGCAGGCCAATCTGGCGCGCTTGCATGATCTTCGTTCTCCTTTCCGGAGCGGCCCACCGGGGGGACGGAAAGAACGCGTCCCATTGCCGGCCTTCGCCTGAAGGGGCTGGAACGACTCCGGTTTTTTTGAAAGTGAGCGATTGAAAGACGGCTTCTCCCGGCGGTTTTCCGCCGGGCGCCGCGCCATCGGGGCGGCGGAATGGCGGCTGCCGGAGCCGGGGGCGCCTCTTTCATGTTCTTTTTTTCACCATAGAAGAGCGCAAACCTCATGTCAATTATCGGTCGACAAAAAAAAGTCGACAATCTTAAAACGGCGTGCGGTTGCCCGAAAATCTGAATAAAGATATGTTGTTTTTTTGATTGACAAGCATGTCCAAAGGCGCGCATCTAGCCCGGATGAAAAACATAATCAGCGACCGGCCTTCCCCGGCGGAACTCTGGCTGCACGCCCGCGGTTACGCCTGTCGGAGGCTGGATTACGTCTATCATCCCGGCGGCGGTATCCCCGACGCGGCGGCCCAGCTCGGGCTGGACGCGCATGTTATCGTCAAGAGTCTTGTTTTCGACGCCGGAGACGACCGGACCGTCATGGCCCTCATGCACGGCGACCGGCGCGTTTCCGTCCGCAAGCTGGAGCGCGCTTCCGGCATGCGCCGTCTCTCGCCCTGCTCGCCCGAACAGGCGCTGGCCGCCACGGGCTACAGCCCCGGCGGCATATGCCCGTTCGGCCTGCCGGCGGGAATTCCCGTCTTTCTGCAGGAGAGCCTGCTGTCCCTGGAGCGGATATACATAAACGGCGGCCGGCAGGGCGTCGTCCTGGAAATAGATCCGCAGATACTGCCCGTCGCGGGGGCGCGCCCCTGCGACGTCATGTCCGTCTCGCAACGTCTGCCATGAGGGATTTCCCATGCCGCCCATCAAGAAAGAAAACTACAGCGCCCAGATAGTACGCTTTCTCTGTCAGCGCATCCGCTCGGGCAAGCTGGCCTGCGGCCAGAAAATCAGCGAAGCCGCCATAGCGGAGGAATGCGGCATCAGCCGCGCGCCCGTCCGCGAGGCCCTGCAGCAGATGGAGAGCGAGGGCATCATCATGCCCACCGCCAAGAGAGGAAAGTGCGTCGCGATCGTCACGCGCGAAAGCATCTTTCAGCGCTACGAGCTTTGCGGCCTGCTGGAAGGCGCCATCGCCGTCAAGGTTGCCGGGAAAGCCAGGGAGAAGGCGCTTTCCCGTCTTGAGGAAGTGCTGCAAAAAATGGAAACGGCCGTCCATAACAAGGCCGCTTTCGAGGATCACGCGCAGCTGGGCACGGATTTTCACAACACGCTGGTCAGCCTCGAAGAAAACACGCTTCTGGCCAACCTCTCCCGCACGTCCTGCCGCGTCGTTTCCAAGGTGCTGATGTATCAGAAATGGCGCACTCTCTACACGGTGGAAGAGCTTTACCGCCGTCATTACAGCATCTACGAAGCCATCCGCAACGGCGCGCCCGACGAAATCCGCCGGGCGGTTCAGGAGCATTACGCCGATTCCGCGACGCGGCTTGCGGCCCTGTGCGAGGACCCCCGTCCGCGCAAAAAGCCCGAGCGCCGGAAAGCGCATATTCCCGAGGAATGATTTTCAGTCAACAATATTTTGTCGACAATTGTTGACACCGGCGGAAAGGAAAGGCATCCTGCGGCAAAGGAGGTTGCTATGGCGACTATTTCCGCAAAATACCTCGGCGACCTGCGCGTGGAATGCGTCCACGAGCAAAGCGGCGCGACCCTCGTGACCGACGCCCCCAGAGACAACAACGGCAAGGGCGAGGCCTTCTCCCCCACGGATCTGTGCGCGACGGCCCTGGCGTCCTGCGCGATGACCATCATCGGCATCTACGGCAAGCACCACAACGTGGACGTGACGGGCGCGACCATGGAGATCACCAAGACCATGAGCGCCAACCCGCGCCGTATCGGCAAGCTCGAAGTGGTCTTCAACATGCCGGATCGCGACTACTCGGAAAAGGAAAAGGCCATGATCGAACGGGCGGCGCATACCTGCCCCGTTCACCTGAGCCTGCACCCCGACGTGGAACAGGTCTTTACCTTCAACTGGAGCCGGTAAGGAGAGCCGCCATGAAAAGCATCGTTTCCACCCCCGAGGCTCCGGCGGCCATCGGCCCCTATTCGCAGGCCGTCAAGGACAACGGAACCCTCTATCTTTCCGGCCAGATCGGCATGAATCCCGCCAGCGGCGAGCTGGTTTCCGAAGACGTGCGCGAACAGACGGCGCAGGCCCTGCGCAACATGCAGGCCATTCTGAAAGCCGCCGGCGCCGGCAGCGACAACGTTCTCAAGGTAACGGTCTTCATCACCGACATGAACGATTTCGCCCTTGTCAACGGCGAATATGAAAAAGTGTTCTCCAAGGACGCTCCGGCGCGCTCCTGCGTGGCCGTGGCGGCGCTCCCCAAGGGCGCGAAAGTGGAAATAGAAGCGATCGCCCGCCTGTAGGATCGCGCTCCATGACGACAGAAAGCCCGCCGGGGAGGAATCCCCGGCGGGCTTTCTCCGCATCCCGGCGGCCGACGGCGACAGGGGCGTCAGCGGGACGCGGCCGGAGATTGCGGCGATTCCGCCTCTCCTCCGGCCTGCATGTCGCGCAGACGATCCAGCCAGACCTGTCGCAGCCGCCGCCCGGTCGCCGTGGCGGCAAGCCCTCCCTCAAGATTGCCTCTCAAGGCCGTCGGCAAGCGGCCCTGCACGTCAATGAGCGCGTCCACGACCTCATCCGGCGGCACGGCGCTCCGTACGCCCGCCAGAGCCATGTCCGCCGCCGCAAAGGCGTTGGCCGTGCCCGCGGCATTGCGCTTGATGCAGGGGATTTCCACCGGGCCGGCCACGGGATCGCACGCCAGCCCGAGCATATTCTTCAACGCCAGGGCCGCGGCCTGCACGGCCTGTTCCGGCGCGCCGCCGGCAAGCGCGACCAGCGCCGCCGCCGTCATCCCGGACGCGACCCCGATCTCGGACTGACATCCGCCCATGGCCCCGGAAATGGGCAGCCGCATGGCGATGACCACGCCCACCGCGGCCGCGACAAGCAGGGCGTCCACAATGCGCGCGTCGGGCAGCCCCCGCGACTCCGCCACGCTCAGCAGCGCGCCGGGCAGCACGCCGCAGGCGCCTGCCGTCGGCGCGGCCACCACGCAGCGCATGGAGCCGTTGGTTTCCATGACGGCCAGCGCGCGGGCCACGGCCATGCCCAGCACCGGCCCGGACAGAGCCGCGCCGGACAGGACATGAGCGGCCATGCGCCTGCCCGAATCGCCGGCGACAAAACCGGCCAGCAGATCGTTCTTTCCTTCAAGCCCTTCGCGCATGGACGCGCGCATGACGTCCCAGCAACGGGCGGCGGCGGCGCGCACGTCTTCCCGCCCCACGCCGCTCCGACGCATCTCGTATTCCTCCGCGGCTCCGGCCAGCCCTCGCGCATGTTCCTCCCCGCGACGCGCCAGCGCCGCCAGCGAGGCAAACAGCGGCTCGTCGTCCGCAAGACGATTGCCCACAATATTGCGGAGAGGAAACAGCTCCACCCCCTCGGGGAGGTCGGACGCCGCCGTCACAGGAGCGTCCGCGATGCAGACGGCCAGCCGCCGCCGGCCGTCGCGCAGCAGGGAAAAGGAACAGAGCCGACCGAGCAGCGCCTCCGCCTCGGCGCGATCGATATCCCGATCCGCCAGCAGCAGCGCGCCGTCGTCCCCGCCGCGCAGGGACAGCGGAAAGCCCTCGAAGTCTGTCAGCGTCATTTCCCCGCCGCCCACGGAAATTCCCGCGATATCAAAGCGCCGGCCGTTTCTTTCCAGCACCATCCGGGCGGTATTGGGATTGCGGCTCGTATCTTCGGCATGACCGCGCACGGAAACCCGCACGCCGCGCTCCCGCGCCAGTTCCAGCGCCGCGCGGATACGGGGAGAATCCTGCGATTCGCCCAGCAGGCCGGCCACCAGCGCGGCGTCGGTGGCGTGCCCCTTGTAGGTGCGGGAAAGCGCGCCGTAAAAATGCAGCTCGATGCGTTCCGGCGCCCCACCCAGCAGGATATGGGCCATAAGACCAATGCGGGCCATGCCCGCCGTATGCGAGCTGGACGGGCCGGACATGACCGGCCCCAGCGAATCGAACAGGCTCAGCAGGCGACGCGAAGCGTACGCCGGAACGGCCGCCCCGGAAGATGTGGACATGATTCCTCCTCGAAACATGGCGCAGGACGGAAACCGGCATGGGTTTCGCGCCGGCGCGACGGCGTCCGGGGGCGTCGCCCGACGCCCCCGGACAGGCGGGAAGGGGTCCCGCTTGCGCGGCCGCTCCCCTCCCCTTCTTTCCTCAGACCCGGCGCGGGCCGCCGGGGCGGCGAAACGACGCCGCCTCGCATTTCGCCTTTGTCAAAGACGAAACGCGCTATTCCAGCACGAAGGTGGAAATGACTTCTTCGTACGCCTTCCGTCCCAGCGCCCTTTCCAGCTCCGGCCAGGCGGCCTTGCGCCCCTGCGCGGCAAAGGCCTTCTGCTGTTCGGGCGTTAGCCGGACCACGGTCCAGCCGGCCTCTTCCAGCTTGCGTTCATAGGCGGCCTGCTCGGCTTCGGCCTCCTTCCAGCGCCGGGCCTCGAAGGCGGCGCACTTTTCATCAAGAATCTTTCTGTCCGCCTCGGAAAGGGAGTCGTACAACTCCTTGTTGATGGTCAGCGGCCAGTTTTCAAAATGCGTATTGGCGGCGATGTAGAATTTCAGCACGTCGCGGAAGCTCGCATAATAGCTTTCCGCCCCCGCGCCAAAGATACCCGCCACCATGCCCGTCTGGGCCGCGGTAAAGAATTCGGACAGCGGCAGCGGCGTCGCCTGATACCCGAGCCCTTCGGCAAGGGCCTCGTGCACCTTGGTGGTGGGCACGCGCACCTTCATGTTCTGCCGCGCCAGCGGATCGGTCGGGGCCGGCGGCGCCTTTACCAGACCGATACCGCCGAAATAGACGGGATAATTGGCCAGCACCTTGATGCCCATATCCTCAAAAATCTTGTCGCAATAGACGGCATAGGGCGTTCCGGTCGCGTAATTCTTCCGCGCCATTTCATAGTTCGCGGCCACATAGGGCAGGATGTAGGAAAGGAAGCGCTTGTCCACCAGGGTGGATACCGACATGCAGCCCATTTCCACGGAACCCATGGCGATCTTTTCCTGCACCACGGTGTAGTCGCCCAGCTGATTGGCGCCGAAAATCCTGATGTCGATACGGCCGTCGGTCGCCGTCCGCAGCTCGTCGGCAAGCTGACGCAGATCGCGTTCAATCACCGAATCCGCCGGACGGATATGAGCTATCTTCCAGGGGGCGGCCCAGAGGGTCGCGCTCATGAGACACAGGACGCAGCATGCGCCAAAAACGGACAGGATCTTTTTCATGGCTCCTCCTGACAAGGATGGTTGCGGTTCGCCGCGCGGGCGGCGCGGCTAATAGCCGAACAGACGCGGAATAAAAAGACTCACCTCCGGAACGTAGGTCGTCAGCAGCATCACGGGCACATAGCCCAGCAGGAAGATGCCGAGGTAGGGAAGAATCTCTTCAAAGCGAATCTTTCCAACCCTGACGCCCAGATAGAGCAGACTGGCATAGGGCGGCGTAAGGCTGCCCACGGCCAGATTCACGCCGAAAATGGCCGCATACTGGGTCGTCTCCAGACCGATGGCCTCCGCCAGAGGCAGCAGCAGCGGCGCCACAAGAATTATCCCCGTGGTATCGTTGACGATCATGCCTACAAACAGCAAAAGCAGATTGATGAGCACAAGGATGAGGACGCTGTTGTCCGTCAGGGAAAAGACGCTCTGCACAATGGCCTGGGGAATTTGCAGGACCACATAGGTCTGGCTCAGCATCATGCTGCACATAATCATGATCATGATGGCGCCCACGGACACGGCGGATTCGCGCGTGCGATCGAACACGTCGCGCAGGCTCAGGCCCCTGTAGACGAACAGCCCCACCGGCAGGGCGTAGACCACCGCGACCGCCGCGGCTTCCGTCGGCGTCATGGCGCCGGAATAGATGCCGCCCAGGATGAGGATCGGCATGAAGAGGGCGGGCAGGGCGCGCCGGAAACGGATGCCGGCCTCGCGCCGCATCTCGCGGGGCGCGCGGGCGGGCATGAGCCGCAGGTCAAAGCGCCGGCTGAAAAAGAGATTGATGAGCGAGAAGACGACGATTGTCAGAAGACCCGGCCCCACCGTGGAAAGGAAACAGGCAAGCACGTTGGCCCCGGTGACCCAGCCGAAAATGATCATGGGCGTGCTCGGCGGAATGAGAACGCCGAGAATGGAAGCGCAGGTAATGAGCGCCGTGGCGAAGGCCCTGGGATAGCCGCGCTTTTCCATTTCGGGAATGAGCATGTTTCCCGTGGCCGCAAGCCCGGTAAAGGTGGAGCCGGAAATGGCCCCCAGAATGGCGCAGGTGAAGATCGCCACCAATCCCAGCCCGCCGCGGATGCGCCCCACAAAGACGTCCACGAATTCGAGCAGATATTTCGCGATGCCGCTGCCGCTCATCAGCGAACCGGCATAGATGAACAGCGGGATGCAGAGGAGGGCGGGACTCAGCACCTGCTGCACGCCCCACATCAGCATGCCCTTCATGGTGACCCCGCCCACAATGCTCATGAAGGCCAGGGCGCCGCTGAAACAGAAAACAATGGGCACGCCCAGCGCCAGCAGGGTCATCAGGATGGCCAGAGAACACAGCACAAGCGACACGGGTTCCATGATCAGAAATCCTCCTTGACGGCGGGAGCATTTCTTTCGGCGTTCTTCAGCAGCCGCGTCATTTCCGCAACTTCAAGCAGCGTGTAAAGCAGCATGAGCGCCAGCGCCACAAAGACGCAGGCCTCATAGTAAAGCGTGGGAAGGTAAAGGGAGGGCGTATGCTTTCTTATTCTCAGGGCGTACTTGAGATAGTCGTACCCCCACCATGTGAGCCACATGAGAACAAGGCTGGAACAGCAGGCCGCCAGAACCCGCAGGGCGAACTGCGCGCGCCGCCGGCGGCAGAAGATTTCCAGCACGCGCGCCACAAGGTGACTCCGTTCGGAGGAACACTTGACCGCGGAAAACAGATAGAGCCAGACGGCGGGAAAGGCGCACAGTTCCTCCACGCCCATGAGCGGCGCCCGGAAGACGTAGCGCAGCACGACCTGAAGAAACATCAGCAACGTCACGCTCAGCAGGCTGAAGACGTTGATCCAGTCCAGAACACGATCGAGCCGGAGAAAGATCTTCGGGTGGGAGGGAACATCCATGCATGCCTCCTTGACGGCCCGCGAGGGACGGGCGCTTGCTGTTCAGTTCTTCATGTATGATGTCATACAAGATACAGGAATGCGACGCCATGTCAAGCAGCCTCCACGATAACAGACGATTCCACAGGTAGATACGATAAACAGGTATTCTTGTCGGCCGAACCTGTATCTTGTAAGACAGGGGAAAAGGAGCCAGCCATGCTCATCATCGTCAAGCTCGCGACCACGCCGCTGCTCATCCTGCTTTCCCTGCTGCTGACGCGCGTCGCCGGCCCCGCGGCCGGCGGCATTCTTGCAGGCCTGCCCTTTATTTCCGGCCCGGCCTCCATCTTCATCTGCATGGAACAGGGGCCGGCCTTTGCCGCCGAGGCGGCCGGGGCCGCGCTGCTCGGCGTCGTCGCGTCCTGCGCCTACTGTCTGGCCTACGCCCGCCTTGCCGTCCGCCGCGCATGGCCGCGCTGTCTGGCGGCGGGGCTGGCGGCCTTCTGCCTTACGGCGCCGCTGCTGGGTGAACTGGCGCCGCCCCTGCCTGCGGCCGTCGCGCTGAGCCTGCTCGCGCCTCTCGGCGCGCTGCGCTGTCTGCCGCGCCCGGGGGAAATCGCGCCCCCAGCCGGCGGCTGCGGCGCCGGACGAATTGCGACGCAGATGATCTGCGGCGGTCTTGCGGTGCTGCTGCTGACGCTGGCGGCGCGCGTCGCCGGCCCGCAGTGGAGCGGCCTGCTCCTCACCTTTCCCATCGTCAGCTCCATCCTGACGCCCTTCATCCATGCTTCCTGCGGCGGCGCGGCCGCCGTGCTGACCATTCGCGGCCTGCTTTCGGGCTTTGTGGGAACCTCGGCCTTCTCGGCGGCCGCGGCCTTCTGGCTGCTTCCCCTCGGTCCTGTTCTCGGCTATACAACATCCATTGCGGCCGCGGCCTGCGCCGGGGCCCTGCCGCCGGCGCTCCGGCGTCTGTCGCGACGCATCGAGGAATCCCGCGCAACGAGGTGAGAGGCGTGACGTCCGAATTTACTCCCATAGGCAAGACCAATCTGCACAGCGAAGTGCTGAAACAGCTGACCGGGGCCATTCGTTCCGGGCGCTGGCAGCCGGGCGCCAAGCTGCCCGGCGAATCGGCGCTGGCCAGCCAGTTTGGCGTCAGCCGCACCTGCATCCGCGAGGTTCTCAAGGCGCTGGTCTATGCCGGGCTGGTCACGACGCGCCGGGGCGTAGGCACCTTCGTCCGCGAAGCTCCGGCGCCCGGCGGCGCCGACAGCGCCGTGCTCGGCCTGCTCAGCAGCCCCGATTATGAAGAGCTGCTGGAGGTTCGCAAGCTCCTTGAAGGGCAGGCGGCCTTTCTGGCGGCGGAAAGGGCCACGCCCGAAGATCTGCGGGAGCTGGAAGCCATTCTGCGCGACGACGCGCCCTCGCTGAAGGAAAAGCACAAGCGTTTTCACCGCAAGGTCGGCGAACTTTCCAAGAACAGGCTGCTCATCACCCTTCTGGAATACGTGGCCGAACGCTTCAAGGCCGAGCGCGATCTCAACTTCGTCATGCTGCCCGACGAGGATCGTCTGGAGCACTGGAAGATCTTCGAGGCCATAGCCGGGGGCTCGGGTGCGCGCGCACGCAACGCCATGATGCGCCACATCGATTCCTTCTGGAAAAAAAGCGAACATTTCTGAAAAGTCCCGCGCGGAAGAACGGCCGGAACGTCCTCCCCTTGAAAAGGGGGCGGAAGGCAAGGCCGCGCCGTTGCAGAGAGCCCCGCATGAACACGCCTCCCCCGCTGAAACCGTCTCGCCCTTCCCTGCTGGATCACCTTGCTCACGCGGCTCTGCTGCGGGCCCTGACGACGGCGCGGGCCGAAGGCATGCGCCCGCTCTGCATAGACGGCACGGCGGGCAACGGCCATGACGCCCTCTTTCTGGCGGAATCCGCGCCCGAAGGCTCGCTTGTCGTGGCCTTCGACGTGCGGCCCGAGGCCGTCGCGGCCACGGAAGCGCGTCTTGAGGCGGCGCGCGAGGCGCGCCTCAGGGAAGGAAAGACCCTGCCGGCGCGCTGGCGCTGTCTGCATATGGGACATGAATGCATGGAAACGGCGCTGCGGGAACTCGCGCCGGAAGGGGATCGCCCGCTGATGGCGGCCGTCTTCAATTTCGGCTGGCTGCCCGGCAGCGACAAGCGGCATGCGACGCGGGCGGAAACAAGCCTGCGCGCCGTGGAAATCGTGCTGGAGCGTCTGGCGCCCTGCGGCTGTCTGTGCCTGCACTGCTATACGGGGCACCCCGGCGGCGCCGAAGAGGAAGCCGTCCTGCGCGAACGGCTCGCCCTCATGCCGCCGCGCCGCTGGCGGGTCTTTTACGGCCGGGATATCAACAGAACGACGGACGACGGACGCCCGCGTCATGAAAGTCTGCTGCTGGCGGAACGTCTGCCCGCCGGCCGGAAATCGCTCCAGGTTCAGGGCGCCCCTTCCGCTTCGCGTCTGGCTTGAGGGCGACGCCCCCCCTTGCTCTGCTGTCGATGCCCGCAAGGCGCCAAGGCCCTGACGGACACGGCCTGCGGCCGCCCGCCGGGTCGCTGCTCGCGGCAAAAAGGTCGGGCCTTTTCGCAGCGATACTCTTGCCCTGCCCCGGACGCGACGCGGGCGGGAAAGCTCCTTTCGCGTCCCGGTTGCGAAAGACGCCGTCCCGCCCGACGTTCTTCAGGGGAAGCCCCCCGCCGCTACTGCCGCGGCGCCTGCGGCGCCTCCTCCGTGGGGTAGCGCTGCAGAAACTCCTCAAAATCCGCAATGGACATGGGCTTGGCAATGAAATAGCCCTGCCCGTAGGCGCAGCCGCTGTCGCGCAGGAAGGCGAGCTGCTCCTCTTCCTCAATGCCCTCGCACAGGGTTTTCATGCCGAGGCGCTGCCCAAGCACCAGCAGGGCGTCCAGCACGGCCTGAGCGTTGCTGGCATTGAGAAATTCCTTGTCCAGCTTGATGATATCGATCGGAAACGCCTGCAATGCGGCAAGGGAAGAATAGCCCTTGCCGAAATCGTCCAGCGCGACCTCGATATTCTGCTCCTTGAGCGAAAACAGATTGCTCTTGAAAAGCTTTTCGTCAAAGCCGGCCAGGCTCTCCGTCACCTCAACCTTGATGAGGCGATGCGGAATGTCCCAGCGGCGCAGC
Source organism: uncultured Desulfovibrio sp. (assembly GCA_944324555.1). GTDB lineage: Bacteria > Desulfobacterota > Desulfovibrionia > Desulfovibrionales > Desulfovibrionaceae > Desulfovibrio. Next base: position 7,793 of record CALUWU010000143.1, on the reverse strand, counting down.
ACATCGAAGAAGGTTTCCGCATAGCCTTCCTTGAGGAAGAGCGCCCGCGACTGATTGACGCTGATGGGCACGATGGGCTGTCCGGCGTCCAGCCGGCGGCGCAGCCAGCGGCAGACGCATTCCAGCACATAGAGATCCAGCTCGCGGATGAAACCGTTCTTTTCAAAGAGCGGGATGAAGTCGTCGGGATAAATGACGGTCCCGTCCTTCGGGAACCAGCGCACAAGCGCTTCCGCGCCGCAGATGACCCTGTCCTTCAGGCTCATCTGGGGTTGCAGGTGCACGACGAATTCCTCATTCTGCAACGCCTGCCGCATGCGGCTTTCCAGCGCCGTGATCTTCTTGGCCAGCGCGTGCATGGATTCGTCGTAAATGGCGTAGGAAGACTGGTAGCGCGAACGCGAAAGACTGCTTTCCGCCGTTTCCGCGGCCAGAATCAGGGCGCTGACATCTCCGTCGTATTCGTTGATGAACCGGGCGCCCGCCGTGAAGAGAAGCGCGTGCCCGACGGCGGCGCCGATATCGGAGGCTATGCCGAAAATCCGCTCCATGGTTTCCTGGAGTTCGTCCCGATCCCGGCAATGCCAGAGACAGAGGAACTTGCCCGCGCCCACATGGGCGCACAGCGCCTGCGGCGGCAGCACGGCGCGCAGTTCCTCGTCGCAGCGCCGGATCAGGAAATCCCCCGTGCCGTACCCCTTGAGCACGTTGACGTGCTTGAGGCGGCAGATATTCAGGCACACGAGGACGGAGGGCGTATTGTCCCGCAGCAGGAGGGCGTCGGCGTCCATCTGGAATTGCGGCCGGTTCGGCCCGCCCGTCAGGGGGTCCGTCAGGGCGATGCGTTCAATGGCCTGCAGGCGCGTCTTGCCCCGGGAAAGGGTTCGCAGCAGAAGACGCAGCATGATCAGCATGGCCAGCGTGCCGCCCACAAGCAGCGGAATGAGCGGATGCCGCTCCGTAAACTTGCGGAGGCTTTCCAGGGGAGAAATGGAGCGCGCCTGCTGCATTTCCTCCATTTCCGTGGCGGAAATCGTGCTGAGCGCCTTGCTGATGATTTCCACGGCCATGCGGGGCTGGGAAAGCGAAATGCCGACGGCCATGGGATAAAAGGCGCGCGTCAGGACCAGCGACGCGTCGGCGGCCAGATCGGCGGACGAGGCCAGCATGCCGGGATACTGGGGGAAATAGGCGTCGATACGCCCTTCGGCAAAGGCCCGGAGGCACTCCTCCTTGTTGGGGTAGCTGAAAAATAAATCGGCGGGATAGACGGCCTTGTAGGCGGCCTCCACGCTGATCTTTTCAGGAACGACGCCTATCCGCAGGCCGCCGCCGGGACGCATCCCCTGCCGGATGGCAAGGGTTATGGGCACGCTGTGAAAGATGCGGCTCGTCGTCATGCCGTAGGCGCGCGCGAAGTCGCCGCTGAAATAGATGTCCGTCACCGCGTCGGCGGCGCCGTCGCGCACCATTTCCAGCGCCCGGGAGTAATTGTCGGCCGGAACCAGCTCCATGCGGATGCCGCTCCGCTGCTCAAGCAGGGTGAAGAGGCGATGGAGAAAGGGCATGGCGCCGTCGGGGTTGCACATGGGCTGAAGACGGCTGTAGGCCACGCGCAGCGAGGGCCGGCCGGCAAGCCAGCGTTCCTCCGCGTGTTCCAGCTTGAAGGAGATGCCGCGATCCCCCACAAAGAAGGATTCAAAGAGCTGGGCGAAGATATGGGGATTGCTGATGTGCATCTGCCGCATGGCGTTGTCGAGCTGCGGCAGCAGCTCGGTATCGTCAAGAGCGGCCACAAAAGGTCTTGCCGGTAAAGTCGGCGAAGTCCATGAAGTGCAGCGGCGAATCCTGCGGGGCGTGAATGGTCAGAATGGCAAGTCCGGCGGACATGGCCGAAAAGCGCATCTTCCGCCGCGCGGACTGGGAACGCAGGTCGGTGTCGCAGGAAAGATCGATTTTCCCCGACGCGAGGGCGGCCGGAATCTGATCGTGCTCCAGCTGCACCCATTCGTACTGCCAGCCCGTCACGCGGGAAAGGGCCTCCAGCACGGCGGGCACATACCCGGCCACGCGCCCGTCTTCGGAGCTCCTGAAAAGGCCGCTTGCCTCGTACCAGCCCACGCGCACGACGCGCTGTTTTCTGGCGTCGTCCCGCGCGGGGGCGGGCGTCTCTTCCGCGCAGGCCGTTTCGAAGCCGGCCGCGGGCAGAACAAGACACAGCAGGCAGGCCGCCGTTGTCAGCAGCAGCGCAAGGCCCGCAAGAAAGCGGCGGCCGGAGCGCGTCCCGCCGCTTTCGCATCCCTTCCACGCCGCCGGCGCGCGGCGGCCTTCCGGGGCCGTAAACGCGGAGATCATGACCGCCTCTGAGTTTGAGGCAAACACGTCGGTTGAAAAACGCACATGAACACTCCACAGGCTGCCCCGAAGCGCCGACGGCTCGCCGGCGCGCCCGGGGACACAAATTGCAGCGCCGCATGACGCCGGAACCGGTTTTCCGCCCGGCCCGCCGCGACGCATCCTCACTGCCGGCGGCGCCTTTCTACGCCCCCGGCTCCCGGCATTGCCTGATTCTGTAGGGAGCCTGCCCCATTTCATAATAGTTATTGCCGAGGCAATCAATGACCGTCACGGCGGGGAAATCTTCCACCTCCATGAGCGCCAGAGCCTCGGGACCGAGTTCGGGATAGGCAAGAACCGTATATTTTTTGATGCGACGGGCAAGAAGGGCCCCGGCCCCGCCGACGGCGGCAAGATAGGGAACGCCGCAGGTTTTCATGGCCTCGACAACGGCCGGGCTGCGATAGCCCTTGCCGATCATGCCTTTCAGGCCATGCCGCATGAGCAGGGGAGCGTAGGCGTCCATGCGTCCCGCCGTGGTCGGTCCGGCGGATCCCACCTCCATACCCGGTTTGGCCGGAGAAGGTCCCACATAGTAGACTACAGCGCCCCTGATGTCTACAGGAAGGGGTTCCTGACGCAAAAGACATTCCGTCATGCGCTTGTGCGCGGCGTCGCGGGCGGCGAGAATCCTGCCGGAAATCAGCACCTGCTCCCCCGCGCGCAGCGAACGCGCGACGGCGTCGTCAAAGGGGGCGCAAATGCGTCTGACGGTAGTGGTGGACATGCTTTCTTTCTCCCGCGCTAGAGCACGATTTCCGCATGACGGGCCGCATGGCAATTGATGTTCACGGCGACGGGCAGCCCGGCGATATGCGCGGGAACCCATTCCACATGCACTTTCAGGGCGGTGATGCGTCCGCCGAGCCCCTGCGGGCCGATGCCCGTGGCGTTGACGGCTTCCAGCAGCTCGTCCTCGAAGGCCGCGTAACGCGGATCGGGGTTGCGGCTGTCCAGATCGCGAACGGCGGCCCGCTTGGCGCACAAGGCCGCCAGCTCCATCGTGCCGCCAAGGCCCACCCCGATCACCAGAGGCGGACAGGCGCCGGGCCCAGCGGCGCATACGGCGTCCAGCACAACCTTGCGCACGCCTTCGATACCGTCGGCGGGAACAAGCATCTTCACCACGCTCTTGTTTTCCGACCCCGCGCCCTTGGGCGCAAGGCGCAGGCGCAGCGAATCGCCCGGCACAAGGCGGACGTGCAGCACCGCGGGCGTATTGTCGCCGGTATTCCTGCGCTCGAACAGGGGTTCGGCGACGCAGGACTTTCGCAAATAGCCTTCCGTATAACCGCGCCGGACGCCTTCGTTGACGGCGTCCTCAAAGCCGCCGCCCACAAAATGCACGTCCTGCCCGACATCCGCGAAGACCACGGCAAGCCCCGTATCCTGGCAGATGGGCGTCTCGTCCTCGGCGGCAATCCGCGCGTTTTCCGCCAGCAGGGCGAAAATCTCCCGCCCCACGGGCGATTCCTCCTCGCGGGCGCCGCGTTGCAGGGCCTGCGCCACATCGTCGGGCAGGATACGGCAGGCCCGCAGGCACAGATCGCGCACGGCCTGCGCGACGGTATCAACATGAATCTCTTTCATGACGCTCCAGAAAGCGAAAAACGTTTTCGTTCGTCCCCGGGAAACGCTCTCCCGCGCGGCGGCTCCCTGAAACCGGAAGCCGCCCCATCCTTCCCGCAACGCCGTCCGCCGGAAGAAGGAAACGGTTCGGGGACGCGCCCGCTTTTCCCGCGACGCCCGTCCCCCGGGAACATGAATGGCGAAAGAACGCGATGTTAACGGCCCTGACCGGCGGCCAGCGCGGCGACGTAGGGCCGGATGCGCGCATGGGAGGCGTCCACGCGGGCGCGCAGCCCGCGCGCGTAGGCGTCCATGTCGGCAATGGGGCGCGTCGCAACGCCGCTTTCCATGGCGGCGCGGGCCACGGCGGGCGTCACGGCCGTCAGGATACGCGGATCAAGCGGCTTGGGAATGACGTACTCGCAGCCGAAGGAAAGGGAAGAGACGCCGTAGGCCCGCAGCACCTCGTCCGGCGCGGGCTCCTTGGCCAGCGCGGCCAGCGCGCGGGCGGCGGCCAGCTTCATTTCCTCGTTGATTTCCCTGGCCCCGGCGTCCAGCGCGCCCCGGAAAATATAGGGGAAGCCGGAAACGTTGTTGATCTGGTTGGGGTAGTCGGAGCGTCCGGTTCCCATGACGGCCTCGGGCGCGGCGTCCTTGGCGTCTTCATAGGTGATTTCGGGATCGGGATTGGCCATGGCGAAGATGATGGGGCGCGGCGTCATGGAGCGCACCATATCCTTGCTGACCAGATTCTTCTGGGAAAGCCCGAGGAAGACGTCGGCGCCGCGCAGGCAGGCGGCGAGATCGCCCAGGTTCTTCTCCTGCGCGAATTCTTCCTTCCAGACGTTGAGGCCCGCGCGCCCCTTGTAGATCAGCCCGCGCGAGTCGAACATGCAGATATTTTCCTTCTTCACGCCCAGCAGCGTATAGAAGCGGGCGCAGGCGATGCCGGCGGCCCCGGCGCCGACCACGACCACGCGGATCGCGCCGATATCCCGGCCCGTCAGCTCGCAGGCGTTGAGCAGGGCGGCCCCGGAAATGATGGCCGTGCCGTGCTGATCGTCGTGAAACACCGGGATATTCATGCGCTTCTTGAGTTCGCTCTCGATATAGAAGCATTCCGGCGCCTTGATATCCTCAAGATTGACGCCGCCGAAGGTGGGTTCGAGGTTCTCGACGATCCTGATCAGCTCGTCGGGATCCGTGGTCTTGAGACAGATGTCGTACACGTCCACGTCGGCAAAGGTCTTGAAGAGAACGCCCTTGCCTTCCATCACCGGCTTGCCCGCCAGGGCGCCGATGTTGCCGAGCCCGAGCACGGCCGTGCCGTTGCTGACCACGGCCACGAGGTTTGCCCTTCCCGTATAGAGCGCCGCCGCCGCGGGATCGGCATGGATCGCCATGCAGGCCTCGGCGACGCCCGGCGAATAGGCCAGCGAAAGATCCTTCTGGTTTTCGCAGGGCTTGACGGGAATGACTTCAAGCTTGCCGGGACGCGGCGCGCAATGGTAGTTCAGCGCTTCCTCTTTCGTAAAAAGGGCCATAATTCTTCTCCTCGCCCGGGCGGTAAAGATATCCGGGAAAAATGACGCGCCCGCGAAAGCCGGAGAGAACGGCTCTCCGGCATTTTCGCAGGCGTAGGAAAGAGCCTAGCTAGGGCGCGCGCTCTTGTCAAAATGTTCCGGGGAAAAAAGCCCGTTTTCGCCGCGCCCGGCAGGCCGGGCGGGCGGCGCGGAGGCGGCCCGCCGGAAACGGAAGCGGACGCCTCAGGGTCTGAAAACGATCTCTATGGCCTTCTTGTATTCCTGCTCCATTTCGCGCAGGGTGTCGCGCTTGTGGTTCAGCAGATAGAGCGCCAGCTCCGGCGAGGCCTCGTAGACGATGCGGGGCTGATGGGTCTGCGCGCGCAGCTGGGCGCGCAATTCGCGCAGCGCCTGCAGCGACTGCCATTCCATGTTGCGCCGCTGCCCCGTGCCGCCGCAGTGCGGACAGGGCTCCATCGTGATGGCCAGCGCCGACGTGCCGGTGCGCTGCCGCACCAGCTCCAGCAGGCCGAAGGAACTCATCCGGCCGACGTCATGACGCGCGCGATCGTTCTTCATGGCCAGCCGCAGGGTCTTTTCCACTTCCTGCACGTGCTTGCGATCCCGCATCTCTATGAAGTCGATGACGACCTGACCGCCCACGTCGCGCAGCTTGAGCTGCCGGGCGATGGCTTCGGCGGCTTCCATGTTGGTCTTGTGGGCCATGGTCTCGAAGTTGGTCTTGCCGGAAATCTTGCCCGAGTTGATGTCCACGGCCATGAGCGCTTCGGTCTGATCGAAGACAAGGCGGCCGCCGGACGGCAGATGCACCTCGCGGGCGTAGATCTGATCGAGCTGGCGGCGCAGGTTGAAGCGCTCCCAGAGAGACTGCCGGGCGTCCCCGTGCAGCTTGACCAGATCCTTCTTGCGCGGAAAGAGCAGCAGGACGGTTTCGCGAATGGTGTCCGCCAGTTCGGCGTTGTCCACCCAGATTTCGCAGACGTCTTCCGTCAGATAGTCGCGCACGGCCCGCTGCGGCAGCCCCGGCTCCTGATAGATGAGCGCGGGCGCCGTTTCCTCGGTCGCCTTCTTGCGAATGTCGCGCCAGACCCGCTTGAGATACTGCAGGTCGTTCTTCAGCGTGGTTTTCGTGGTTCCCGCGCTGACGGTGCGCACGATGACTCCCAGCCCCTGCCCGGGATCGATGCCGTTCATCATTTCGCGCAGGCGGCTGCGTTCCTCTTCGCTTTCCACCTTGCGCGACACGCCGATCTGCTCCTGCCCCGGCGTCAGCACAAGAAAGCGGCCGGCCAGCGAGACCCAGGTCGTCAGGAACGCGCCCTTGTTGCCCGTGGGCTCCTTGACCACCTGCACAAGCACTTCCTGCCCCGTCTTCAGAACCTTCTGGATGGGAGGAAACTTCTTGCCCTTGGCGGGCTCGTGCGGCGCAAGATAGTATTCGGGATGCACCTCGTCTATCTGGAGGAAGCCGTTCTTGCCCGTGCCGTAGCTGACGAACGCCGCCTGAAGATTCGTGTCTATGTTGTGGATGACGCCCTTGTAGATATTTCCCTTGAGCTTGCGCTGGTGCAGCATGTCCAGATAATACTCCAGCACCAGCCCCTCTTCCGACAGGGCGACTTCCACCTGTTCCCCGGGAACGACGCTGATAAACATGCGCTTGCGCCCCGTGGAGGCCGCCGCCTTGGCCTTGACAGCGGCCGCGCGCACGCCGCCCTTCTTGCCGCCGCCCTCGCGCTCGCCGGGCCTTTCCGCCTCGTTCTCGTCAAGGTCGTCAAGCTCCTCGGGCGCGTCCGCGGGGAAGGAACTGCCGCCGGGCTGCAACGGATTGGCGTCGGGATCAAGGCTTTCCACCACGCGCAGTTCGTCTTCGCCCTCGCCCGTTTCTCCGTCGGCCTCTTCGGCGGCAAGGGTCTCCGCGCGCTTCTTGCGGTTGCGTCCGCGCCCGCCGCGACGGCCGCGACGGCTCTTGCGGTGCGGAGTCCCGGCCGCCTCGTCGGCGCCGTCCGTTTCTTCCGCCGCCGCGTCGTCGTCAGCCGCGGGAGGCGCGGCCTCCGCTTCCGGCGCGGTTTCCGCCGCGGCGTCCCGTTGCGGCGCGGCCTCCTCGGGGGCGGCCTCTCCGGACGGGGCTTCCGGCGCGGCGGTTCCGCCGTTCTCTTCCTCCCCGCTCCTGTCTGCCCGGGCGCCGCGCGAGCGGCCGCGCCCGGACTTTCCGCTCCGGGGCCCGGCCTCGCTGTCAGCCTCCCTGGCTTCCACGTCGAGCACCTGCTCCGCGACCATCTG
>CALUWU010000142.1 GCA_944324555.1 uncultured Desulfovibrio sp. | reverse complement strand
GAGGGGTTCCCCTTTCCCCCGACGCAACGCCAAAGAAGCGCGTTTGGGGGAGGATGGGGGGAGTTTGAGGGGGGAAGGAACACACTTTGCGCGCGAGCCAAAGGGGGTTCCTTCCCCCCTCAACAATACCGCACAGCGAAATAAAGCGCGCTGGGGAGGGGGAAGGGGGGCGGGGGAAAGGATTACGGGAACGCCTTTCCTCGCTTTGCTGCGGAAAGGCTGGGCCCTCTCGCGCGAGCGGAGGGGTTCCCCCTTCCCCCGACCGACGGCCTTCCTCTCCTTCTTATTCGAGGTTGTATTTGCGTATCTTGGCCTTGAGGGTGGTGTAGTGGACGCCCAGCACGCCTGCGGCGCCGCGGGGGCCGGTCAGGCGGCGGCCGCATTTTTTGAGCACGCGGCGTATATAGTCTTTTTCCAGACCTTCCAGCGTTGGCCATTCTTCGTTTTCGGCTTCGACGAGTTCCGCCGTTTCCGCCGTGAGATCGAAGCGAAGCGGCGCGCCCGCCTGGGCTCCGGCGCGGTCGATCAGGGCGCGTTCCACGACGTTTTGCAATTCTCGTATATTGCCCGGCCAGCTGTAGGCAAAGAGCTTACGCATTTCTTCCCGCGAGGGCATGGGGACGGCTTCCTGATTGTACTCGGCGGCTTTCCTGTTGATAAAGTAGCGGACGAGCGCCTCGATATCGACGGAGTGATCGCGCAGGGGCGGCATGGCGATGCGGTAGACGGACAGGCGGAAATAGAGGTCTTCACGAAACTGTTTTTCCCGCACCATCCGTTGCAGATCGCGATTGGTGGCCGCTATCAGACGCACGTCGACGGAACGGCTTTCCGGGCTGCCGAGGCGCTGAATATCGCCGTTGTCCAGCACGCGCAGCAGGCGCGCCTGCGCGGGCAGAGACAATTCTCCGATCTCGTCCAGAAACAGGGTTCCCCCTGAAGCAAACTCGAAAAAGCCCATGCGATCGGTCGTGGCCCCGGTAAACGCGCCCCGCACATGCCCGAACAGCTCGCCTTCCAGCAGGCTCTCCGTCAGCGCGCCGCAGTTGACGCGCACAAAGCGCCGGTTCCTGCGGGGCGAAAGCTCGTGCACGGCTTCGGCGACGATTTCCTTGCCCGTGCCGCTTTCCCCCTGTATCAGCAGCGTCGCCCGCGTGGGCGCGACGCGGCGCACGGCCTCCAGAACGCCGGACAGGCCGCGGCATTGCCGCAGGCGCTCATGCCCGCCGCGGACGTCCGGCCGCTCGGGCGGGCAAAAGGGCGTTTCAGCATAACTCTGCCGCATGCGCCCCACAAAGGGCTCCAGCAGCAGTTCAAGCGTTTCCCGGTGGCTTTCCCGAAAGACGCCCGCTTCCGTGGACCAGAAATTGACAAGGTAGACAAAATCTCCCTTTCGGAACAGCGGCAGACGCAGCAGGGAACGATACGCATAAAAGGGAAGCTGCGCTATGCCCTGATCCCGCGGATAGACCTCCTTCTTGATTTCGTCGAGATCCTCCACAATCAGCGGAGAAAGCAGATCCGTCCCCTGACCCACAATTGTATAGCGGCATTGGCGCGAGGAAATGACCTTGCTGAAAATATCGCGCGACGAGTCGGCGACAGGGATGACAGGGTCCAGGCGCATGTTCGTGCATATGACGTTGACGCGCCGGATATCCGCTATCTGCTGCGCTATGTAGAGCAGATAGCGGACGGCCTCGTCTATGCCGTACTTGTCATAGACGGCCGTGCAGTAGTCGCCGAAGTGCCGGAAAAAATCGCTGTTGAAAAAATTCCGCATGGAACGTCCCCGTGCCTGTGTCCTGAATCCGCCAGTCGGCCCGCCCTTTCCCGCGACCGCCTTCGGCGGCGCGCCGCATTGTCGCATTCTTTCTTATGAAAATAAATTTCAAAAATTGCGGATTCGCTCCACAATATGCGCGTTTTGCGAGAATTGTGGTCGCTGTTTTTGCTTAACATGCTTGAATAATTGATAGTAAAAAACGGCACAAGCCTTGCTCCCGTACGAATAGCGCTCGGAAATGATCGATCCTCTCCGCTTCGCCTTCACGTATTGTTCGGGAGATTCTGCATGAACAGGAAAAACGCGGCCCTCTGCAAACAACTGTTCTTCCTTTTTTGCGGCCCTCTGGCCTGCATGCTCATCAAGGACCTGCCGCCGCTTCACGGCATGGCGGAAGACGGGATGGTCTGTCTGGCGGGCGGGGCATGGCTTGTACTCTGGTGGATGTCGGAAGCCTTTCCCCTGCCTGTCACCTCGCTTCTGGCCATTCCCATTTTCGGCTTTCTGGGCGTCATGGCGCCGGAAAAGGTTTTCGCCACCATCGGCAATCCGGCCATGATGCTCATTCTTGGCTCAACAATTATTGTCGGCATATGGAAAGAAAGCAATCTTATTGAACGCTATGCCTACTGGTGTTTCAATCTTCCCTTCATTCAGGGAAAGATTGAGAGGCTTATTCTTGTCTTTGTACTCGGCTGCGGCGTGATGTCGGCCATTGCGCCAAACATTCCCCTTGCCATTCTTTTTATTTCCGTTTCCGTGGCCATTGCCAGGTCCTGCGGCCTGACAGGGGAAAACAACATCATGCGCTGCCTCTGCACCATGTCGGCTGTCGCGCCGTCCATCGGCGGCGTGGGCACGCCCCTGGGCGGCGCGCCCAATATCGTGGCCATCGCCGTCATCGCCACGACCCTTGATCGTGAAGTTTCCTTCTGGGAATGGAGCCGGCTTGGCATGCCCATCTGTCTCGCCGGCCTGCTTGTCATCGCCGTCTTTGTCCTGCGCTTCTTTCCCCCTGAAAAGGGGGCGGCCCGGGGCATTCCGCAGGACTATCTGAAAGAACGGCTCGCCTCGCTGGGCAGGGTGTCCTTCCATGAACACGTCGCCGTATGGACCATGGCGATCGCCCTTGTTCTCTGGTGCGCCGGGCCGCAGATTTTCGACGCTCTCGGCATGCCCGGCGTCTCCGGCATGATGACGTCCGCCTTTGTCGCCATGCTCATGGGCGCGGCCACGTTCCTTGTGCCCATACGGCGGGAGGAAGCGTCGGGCAGGCTGGTCTTTGCCATGAGCTGGAAACAGGCGCTGCACAATATTGGCTGGGATATCATCATCCTTCAGATCGGCGCCATCGCCTTTGGCCAGATTCTCTTGCAGGGCGGCGTGGACAAGAGTTTCGCCCATTACATGCAGCTTCTGCTGGGCGACGTTTCCGGCGTCTGGGTATGGTTCTTCCTTGTGCTGCTGACGGCGCTGGTGGGGCAGATCATCATTTCCTTCGCCCTGATTCCCCTCATGATTCCCATAACCGCGAGCCTGGCCGTCGTATACGGCTTCGATCCCCTTGTGGCGTGCCTGTCCGTGAGCTTCGTGGTCAACCTTTCCACCATGTTTCCTTTCGCCTCCGTTCCCGTGGCCGTCATCATGGGCGCGGGGGAGGGCTATGCCAACGCCCGCGACTTTCTGGGCGTCGGCCTGTTCTGCGCCCTGTCGATGACGATCATTTCCTTTTTGTTCTGCTGGTTTGCCGGGCCGCTGCTCGTCCAGTGACGGCGCCCGCGCGCAATTTCTTCCACCCTCAGCAAGGAGTGTGTCATGCCTCCCGTGATTGACGCCGGGAAATGCTCCCGGTGCGGCCTGTGCGCCGCGATTTGTCCCCTTGGCGTCTTTGAACAGACGGAACGAAAGACCGTTCCCGCCGTGCGCTACGGCGAGGAATGCTGGCACTGCAACGCCTGCCGTCTGGATTGCCCTTCCGGCGCGATAACGCTTCGGATTCCCTTGAACTATCAGCTCCTTCACACGGACGCGTCCCAATTGCACAGGTAGGAAACCCATGATTCAGCTTGCGAAAACTCTCCATGCCGACGTTCTGGTCGCGGGCGGGGGGATCGGCGGCCTGTGCGCCGCCATTGCCGCCGCCGAGGGCGGCGCCCGCGTGATCCTGCTTGAAAAGGCCGATACGCGGCGCAGCGGTTCCGGCGCGACCGGCAACGACCATTTTGCCTGCTACTATCCGCCGCAGCACGGCGACGATATGGAAGTCATCGTCAGGGAACTGCTCGACAGCATGCTCGGCCCGTTCCATGACGCGGCCCTTTCCCGCCGCTTCCTGAAAGAATCCATCGGCATGGTGGAACGGTGGCATTCCTGGGGCATCAACATGAAGCCCTTTGGCGACGAGTACAAATTCATGGGGCACGCCTTTCCCGATCGGCCGCGCATCTTTCTCAAGTACGACGGCCACAATCAGAAGGCCGCGCTGACGAAGCAGGCCGTAAAAAGCGGCGTGACCATCCTCAATCATCTGCCCGTCGTGGAGCTGCTGCGCAACGACGACGGCGTTTGCGGCGTTCTGGCGCTGGACGTTTCCACGCCGGAACCCGCGTTCGTGACGGCGCTCGCGCCCCGCGTCATCCTTGCCACGGGGTCCGCCAGCCGCCTGTATTCCCCCGCGGGGACGCCGGGCTGGCTGTTCAATACCGCCTTCTGTCCCGCCTGTACCGGCGCGGCTCAGGCGCAGGCCTGGCGCATCGGGGCGCGGCTCGTCAACATGGAGTTCCCCAACCGGCACGCCGGGCCGAAGTTCTTCGCCCGCGCCGGGAAATCAACATGGATTGGCGTATACCGCTATCCCGACGGCGAGCAGCTCGGGCCGTTCGTGTCCAGAGCCACGCGCGAGGTGGGCGACATTACCTGCGACGTCTGGAATTCGTCGTTCAGCGATCTGATCATGAACGGGCGCGGGCCGGCCTATCTGGACTGCTCCGCCACCTCGGCCGAAGACCTGGCGTTCATGCGGGAAGGCATGATCAGCGAGGGGCTGACCGGTCTGCTGGACTACATGGACGCGCACGGCATTGATCCCGCGCGGCACGCCGTGGAATTCATGCAGTACGAACCCCATCTTATCGGGCGCGGCCTTGAAATCGACATTGACGGCCAGACCTCCGTGCCCGGCCTGTACGCGGCCGGCGACATGGTGGGCAACGTGCGCGCCGACATTGCCGGAGCGGCCGTCTACGGCTGGATTGCCGGACGTCATGCGGCCGGAGGGCTGCCGGGAGGAACGCCCGCGACCCCCGACGCCGGGGTCGTGCGCCGGCATCAGGAGTTTTATTCCTCCTTCCTGCGTCGCCCCGGCGGCGCGAGCTGGAAGGAGGCCAACATGGGATTGCAGCAGATCATGAACGACTACGCCGCCGCAGGGCCGCACAGGGTGCGTTCCGCCAGCCTGCTGACCGCCGGTCTGGCCTATATGCGGACCCTGCGCCGCAACGCCGAGGAACATCTCTCGGCGGCCAACGCCCATGAGCTGCTGCGCGTCGTCGAGACGCTCGATCTGATGGACAACGGCGAAGCCGTCATGCACGCGGCGCTGGAACGCAAGGAAAGTCGGGGCATGCATCTGCGTTCGGACTTCACCTTTACCAATCCGCTGCTGGCGGACAAGTTCCTGACAATTCGCCGGGAGGAAGGCGGCGCGGTGATCAAGGAGTGGCGCAGGCGCATGAACTGAGGCCGTCCGGGCTGGTCGCGCGTTCGCAGGAGACGGGGAGGAGGGGAAACCCTTCTCCCCTTTTGGTCTCGGGACTCATCAAGAAAACAGCTCTTGATAATGCGTCCTGACCCTGGCGCATTTTCAGTTTGAAACGCTCTGTTGTTCCGCCGCCGGTAGCGTTCGCATTTCGCTCCATGATTGTTGCAAAACGCTCTTCATTCCTCCTTGGCTATTTCTTAACATGTTGATATAAAAATAAATTTATTTGGCGCCGCTTTTGAATATCCAGAGTGTTTCACTCTCTTTTCTTACGCGACAGAGGAGTTTCTTATGCCGCCAGTCATAGACGCCGCCAAATGTACCGCCTGCGGAACCTGCGCCGAGATCTGCAATTCGGCCATCTTTGTTTTCGAGCGGGGGACGGACGCCCGGCCCCGGATCAAGTTTCCCGAAGAATGCTGGCATTGCGAGGCCTGCGTGCTGGACTGTCCCGCCGGGGCCATACGCTTGCGTCTGCCGTTGTCGTATTCCTTGCTGTATATCGATGCGTCCACGCTGCATAACCGGAAGGAGGGACTGTAATGCTCGCGATCAAACCCTGTATCGAGGCTGATCTGCTGATTGTCGGCGGCGGCATCGGCGGTCTGATGGGCGCCATTTCCGCCGCGCGCGCCGGCTGCGGCAACGTTCTTGTCATGGAAAAGATGCACGCCCGGCGCAGCGGTTCGGGCGCCACGGGCAACGATCATTTCAATTGCTATATCCCGGAATGTCATGGGGACGATATCCGGCCGGTATTCCGGCAGACGATGCAGAGTCTTGTCGGGAGTTTCAAGGACCCGAGCCTGATGTACAAGTTCCTTCGGAAGAGCTTTGATCTCGTGCGGCTCTGGGAGGAATGGGGCGTCAACATGCGTCCCACGGGCAAGTGGGAATGCAAGGGGCACGCGCTGCCGGGCAAGGCGCGGGCCTTTCTCAAGTACGACGGTTCCGATCAGAAAAAGGCGCTGGTGCGCGAGGCCAGGCGGCTTGGCGTCCGTTTCCTGAATCATCACGCCGTGGTCGAGCTGGCCCGCATGGACGGGCGCATAGCCGGGGCGCTGGCGATTGATATCAGCAGGGAAGAGCCGGCCTTTCAGCCCGTGCGGGCCAAGGCGGTTCTGCTGGCGACGGGGCTGACCCATCGTCTTTATCTGACGGCCACGACTCCCGGTTACATGTTCAATACCGGGCATTGTCCCAACTGCGCGGGAGGGCAGGGGCTGGGCTGGCGCGTCGGGGCGCGCATGGTCAACATGGAATTCCCCTACACGCATGCGGGGCCAAAGTTCTTCGGCCGGTGCGGCAAGGCCACGTGGATCGGCGTCTACCGTTATCCCGACGGCTCTCCCGTGGGGCCGTTCACGAACCGTTCCGATACCGATTACGGCGACGTTACCAGCGATATCTGGAATTCCGTCTTTGACGACGTGATGGCCCGGGGAACCGGCCCGGCGTACATGGACTGTTCCGACGCCTCGCCAGAACAGCTGGAGTACATGCGCTGGGCCATGAAGGGCGAGGGGCTTACCTCCCTGCTCAGCTATATGGACGCCAACGGCATCGATCCCGGCAGGCACGCGGTGGAGTTCATGCGGTACGAGCCCATTCTGCACGGGCGCGGGCTTGACGTTTCGGACGAGGGAGAAACCAGCGTGCCCGGTCTGTTTGCCGCCGGCGACATGGTCGGGAACGGCGGTTGCGGCATCGCCCTGGCCGCCTATCTTGGCTGGGAAGGCGGGCGGGCCGCCGCCCGGCAGGCCGCGGAGGCGTCTTTCCGTCCGGCGGAATCCTGCGACAATATTGTCGAGCGCATGGAACTGCTTTCTTCCTTCATGGCCCGGGACGACGGCCCGGACTGGAAGGACGCCAATATGGCCCTGCAACAGATCATGAGCGAATACGCGCCGGCCGGGCCGCGCAAGGTGCGTTCGGCGCGTCTGCTGGAGGCCGGTCTGACCTATCTGACGCGTCTGCGGGCGCAGGCCTGCGCGCAGCTCAAGACCACATGTTCCCATACGCTCATGCGGGCGGCGGAAACGCTTGATCTCATGGATTGCGGCGAGGCCATATTGCGGGCGGCGCTGGAACGCAGGGAAACGCGCGGCAATCATATCCGCGCCGACTTCCCCTTTACCAATCCGCTTCTGGGCGATCAGTTTCTGACCGTGGGGCTTGAGGACGGCGCGCCTGTGGCGCGCTGGCGGCCCATACGTCAGGCGGAGATTGAGTAGGCGCTGCGCCGTTCGGCGCGGCGCGGTTTCCCGAGGGGGAAGGCGTTTCTTCTGTTTTCGGCAAAAGGAACGTTTTTCCCCTCATTTTTTATGGTTTTTACGGCGTGCCTTCGGGGGCATGCCGCGTCCTGCGGCTGTTGCCCGGAGCGGGCGGCAGGTCGCCTGCCCGGCGGGGAGGGGCTGTTTTTGCGGCGTGCCTTTGGGGGGCAAGTCGCGTCCTGCGGCTGCTGCCCGGAGCGGGCGGCGGGTCGCCTGCCCGGCGGGGCGGGGCTGTTTTTGCGGCGTGCCTTTGGGGGGCATGCCGCGTCTTGGGGATATTGCCCGGAGCGGGCGGCAGGTCGCCTGCCCGGCGGGGAGGGGCTGTTTTTGTGGCGTGCCTTTG
>CALUWU010000141.1 GCA_944324555.1 uncultured Desulfovibrio sp. | reverse complement strand
GGCGCCTTGGCGCCTTACGGGCATCGACAGCAGAGCAAAGGGGTTCCTTCCCCCTCAAGACAAAACGTAATGAGTCCTGATCTAGAGCGTTATCAGTTCGTAATCGTCGTTGCCCATGCCCATTTCCTTCATGTAGGAAAGCTGGCGCAGGCCGGAACGGGATTCGATGCGTTCGACGAGCGGCGCGCGTTCCTTTTCCGGCAGGGCGTAAACCATGTCCACGGAGGCCTTGTCCACGGCAAGGATGTCCGTGGAGGCAAGAATGCCCAGATCGGGCGCGCGAACCGGCTCGGCGTTGACGCCTTCACAGTCGCAGCTGACGGACATGTTGCGGAGAACGTTGATATAGGCAATGCGCTTGCCGAAATGGCCGACCACGGCCTTGCCGCCCTCCACCATGCGTTCCATGAACAGGGGGCCGCCTGCCCACAGCTGCTTTCCGTCGCTGTGGATCTGCCGTTTTCCGACCTTGCCCGAGGCGCAGCCGATGGAGATATTCTTGAGGGAGCCGCCGAAGCCGCCCATGATGTGCCCCTTGAAATGGGTCAGGACAATCATGGAATCGTAGCGCAGCAGATGCTTGCCGACGGCGACCTCCTTCAGATGCCTGCCGCCGGGCACGGGCAGCGCGACGTCGCCGTTCTCGTCCATGATGTCCACGGTTGTAAAGGCCGTCCAGCCGTTCCGCTCCAGCGTTTTGCGGTGCCCTTCGGTCGTCTGGCGCGGACTGTCGTAAAGGACGTTGCACTCGACGACGGCGGCGTCGCCGGGCAGCTGCTTCAGAAAGGCGCGCACCCAGTCGCGGGGCAGGATATTGGGGCCGTCCGGCTCGCCCGTGTGCAGCTTGACGGCAATCCTGCCGCCGATCTCGCCGTTGATCATGCCGTAAAGCCGTATGAGGCTTTCGGCGTCAAGCTTCCTGCTGAAATACACCTTCGGCCGGGCCTCGGCCCGGACGATGCCCGGCAGGGATGCCGTCGCCAGAGCGCCGACGGCAAGAACGCCGTTCTTGACAAAGTCGCGTCGTGAAAGCGTCATGGCTGTCCTCCTTTCTTGTTCTTCTCTTGTACCGCGACGCCAGTCCGAAGCATAGAGACGATTCGCGCAATTTCTTGCCTGAAAATACCGCCGCGCCGGGCGAAGGCCTTTTTTACGGGGTATCCTGAAAATTGAGGGCAAGGCGCCTTTGCGTGAGGACGAACGCCAGAATGAAGACGACGACAAGGCAGAGTACATGCCAGAGAATGCCGTAGCGGCTGTAGAGCAGTACGGGCAGCCATGTGCCCAGCGCGCTGCATGTGTAATAGATGGTGAGATATACGGCGTTGGTCATGTGCTTTTCCGCGCGGCTGAAGCGGTTCACCACGCCGGGCAGGGTGGTGTACACGAGGACGAAACCGGCGGTTATGCCGAGGACGGCGACGTAGAGGGCCGCCGGGCGGGCAAGCAGCAGAACGGGGGTGAAAAGCAGGAAGAGGATCACGCCGAGGCGGATGGAATGCATTTCTCCGTGAAGCAACCGCATGATGCGCGGCGAAAAGACGCCCAGCATGGAACAGATGAAGGCCGGCGCGTACAGCAGCCCCATGCCCCATTGCCCGATATCGGGCGCAAGTTCGTGCAGGCGGAACGGCGCGAGGTTGAGGACCGAGGCGTGGGCAAAGATGCAGAGAGGCCCTATGAGCATGAGGGAGAGAAGCCCGGGCTGCCGCAGCACGGCCAGAAGCTGCGCCGGCGAGGGAACTTCGTGCCGCGCGGCGACGCTCCGGCGCAGGAGGAAGAGAAAGGGCAGGGCCGAGGCAAGCAGCAGGCCGTGCCCCAGCAGGACGCCGCGCCAGCCCAGGAAATCGGCGGCGAAGCCGGAGACTATGCGCCCGAGAAAGGCGCCGAACATGGTCGTCGTGGCGTAGACGGCAAGCGCCCGCTGCACGCGCTCTCCCTCGCAGTGAACGGCTATGTGCGTCATCAGCCCGAGAAGGATGGCGGGAATGAGCAGGCCGGCAAGGCAGCGGCAGAGCAGCAGGGGGGCGTAGGCGTCGCAGAGGGCGCCCGCGGCCAGGGGAAGGGCGCAGAGGGCGACGGCCGCGAGCAGAAGGCCGCGCGTGCTGCAATTGTTGAGGAGATAGCCGTAGCAGACGGGCGCGAGACCAAGGGGGAGTATGGCCAGCGTCATGAGCAGCCCGGCGGCCTGCCGGCTCACGCCAAGATCCTGCTGTATGGCGGGGAGCAGGGGCTGCGGTCCGTAGAGGGCGACAAAGGTCGCGAAGGTTGTCCAGAGCAGAATCGGGATTTCATGACGGGCAAGCGATGGGGCGTCGTTCATGGCGGCTCCTGCGCGCGGCGCTTTAGCGCCGGATGGACGTTGGAGAATCAGCAAGACGAGTGCCGTGCGGGGAGCGCGCCCGGCGCTTTTGGCTTCATTCTGATATAAACGGATAAAATTTGAAACCGTTATTCCCCGCCCGTTTTCCCGGCCCCGGGACGCTTTCCCTCCCCTTGCGGCGGCGCGGCCCTGTTTCTTCCGGCTTGACAGGAAAAGGGACGTTTTCGTAAAAGGAAAGTCCCTTCGGAGGATTGGCGCAAGCGCATGCGCGGTTGGATAAGAGGTGTTTCGACACTCTTATCCTTTTTTTTTGGTCAACTATAGAGAGTTTTGCCTTTGAAAAAGGCGGAACGCGAGGCGGCCGCGCAGCGCCGCCCGGCCCGAAGCGAGCGGAAAAAACGCGTTTTTTCGTGAAGCGACAGGCCGTATGGCTTGAAACGCACAGCGTTTCAGGCTGAAGATGCTCTATTTGGGAGAACGCAATGAAACTACGCATGCCTCGGGCAGCCGCGTCCGGTTGCCTGTTCTTCTTCATTTGCGCGGGAATCGTCTATGGACAGTTTGCCTCCCGCATGCCCGCCCTCAAGGCGCAGACGCAGGCCGACGAAGCGCAGATCGGCATGGCCCTTCTTGCCTTCGGCATAGGTTCCGTCGCCGGATTCATAGGCGTCGGGCCGCTGCTGCGCCTTATGCAGTCCCGCGTCATGCTCAGGGGCGCAAGCGCCTGTCTGCTGCTGGCGCTGGTCGCCGTCGGCTTTTCCCCGTCCGTTCCAGCGCTCTGCCTTGCCTGCCTGCTGTTCGGATTCTGTACGGCCCTGTTTGACGTCTGCATGAATACGCAGGCCGTTTTGCTCGAAATCAGAACGCGGCGCTCCTTCATGGCCGGGATGCACGCCTGTTACAGCGTCGGCTGCCTGCTCGGTTCCCTGCTGGGCGCGGCCTGTGCCGCGCTGCGGATCGCCGCGTACGTCAACTTTGTCCTCGTCGCCGTCCTGCTCTTTTGTTTCTGGCATTGGGCGTCGGCGCGGCTTTTTGACGACATTCAGGTCGAAAACGCCGAAAATTCCCGGCGCGGCATTCCCTGCTTCATTCTTTTTTGCGGCTTCATGGCCCTGTGCGCCTTTATCGCGGAGGGCAGCGTCGCCGAATGGGGCGGGCTGCTGCTCCATACCGTCAAGGGCGCGGACGAGGGTCTTGCCGCGCTGTGCTACGGGGTATTTTCCGGCATGATGGCCGCGGCGCGTCTCTTCGGCGACCGCATGCGCGAGCGGTACGGCGATTTTCCGCTCTTTCTGGGCGGCGCGCTGCTGGCCTGCGGGAGCATGGTTCTTGTTCTGGCGTCGCCCTGGCTGGCGGTCTGTCTTGCCGGTTATGCCGCCATGGGGCTGGGCCTTGCGCCGATTACGCCCATTGTGCTGAGTCGCGCCGGCTCTTCCGGGCGCATGTCCCCCAAGGCGGCCAGCGCCGTGGTATCGCTTTTCGGATACAGCGGCCTGCTTGTCGTGCCGCCGTCGCTGGGCTTCATCGCGCGCCATGCGGGGCTTGAGACGGCCCTGCTGCTGCCGCTGCTTCTCTGCACGACGCTTGTCGCGGGGAGCTTCGCCTTCAGGAAAGACGCCTGAGGCGCGGGCGTTCCCGCCGCGCGTCCGGGCTTGACCCGTAAAAAAACAGGGAGGAGCGGGGGGCCCCCGCTTCTCCCCGTCGTCCGCCGGAATCTCCCGGGCGGCCTGACCGCCCTCGTTATGCCGCGCTGCCCGCGTGTTGCCGGTAGGCCGCGGCGGCCATGCGTCTGGCCGCCGCTTCCCTTGCCGCGGAAGCCGCGCCGGCGTCCGCGACGACATTGGTATTGTTGGGTCGTGCGAGCCAGACGTTGTCGTCGCCCTCGCCGACGTTTATGGTCGAACGATCGGCGCGGCTTGAGACGCTGACGGCGTCGTCGCCGTCGCCGGTATGAAGCGTGGAATCGGAAATGTTCTTCAGAATGAACGTATCGTCGCCGCTGTCGGTGACGACGGTCGAATCATAGACGTTTCCACCTTCAAGGCGCGTTGTTCCGCCTTGCAGGGAAAGCGTCGCATTCAACACCCACGTGGCGGTTATATTGGCGAAATCCACATTGCCCGAAAAGCTGGAGTCAAGGAAATTGCCGCTCTGAACGTTGACGGTTCCCTTTTCCAGCGTCAGTTCCGACGCGTTGAGGGAAAGGAAGGAACTGATATTCCCCTGCCCGATGACTATCCGCGAACCACGCGCATGAATGGCGATATCGTCCGTTCTGCTGATGGAAAGGGAACTTTCGAGAATGGAGCCGAGGTCGGCGGCGAGCGTTCCGTCGTTCGAGGTCAGGGAACTTGACTTGAGCATGTTGATTTTTACGGAATCGTCGCCGGTGGAAGCGACGGTTCCGTCCACGACGTTTTGCGCCGTCAGGGAGTCCCTTCCGTCGTTCATGACGATGGTCGCCCTTTCAAGGCGCTGACCGACGATGACGTCGTCTCCGGCGCCGCCGTCAACGACGCAGTTCTCCGTCGTTGCCGAGGGCAGCAGGATCTTGTCGTTTCCCGCGCCGCCATACAGCGAGGCGTTGTCGGCCAGATTGACGATGACGTCGTCCCCGCTTCCAGCATCGACCGTCGCGCCGGCCCTGTTGACGATGATGTCGTCGCCTTCCGTTCCCAGAAGCCGCTGTTCGCCCTGAACGACGGTTTCCCTGCCTTCCGCGTCAAAGATTCTGGTTATTCCCGAAGAGGCGTAGTAGACGGACAGGCCGCCGTCTTCCAGATCGTTGATGCGAATGTCGTCTTCCAGCGCGAAATTGAGCTGGAAACCGTCCTTTCTGGTTATCTGGACGATATGCGCGTCGGCGCCGTCCTGTATGCTCGCGCTGTTTTCGGCCGCAATGGCGGAAATGCCGACGACGGTCCCGCGCGAACTCGTAAAGGTGTATTCCTGCGGCACGAAGGAGGCGCGGCCGGCGTCGCCCGAGCTGCTTTTTCCGTTCTTGATCGGCGTGCTGTTGACGTTCTCGTTCATATAGTCGGCGAAATCGGGCGCAAGTTCCGAAGCCTGCCGGTAGCGTTGCCCGGCCTCCATGTTCCGCGCCGCCTCGTCTCTCATGGCCGCGATGCGAACGGCAATTTCCCGCGCCGTCAGGCGTTCGCCCTGCTCCTCGGCCTCTTTCTTGATGTTCCACGCGTCTTCGCGCGCCATGACGTCGCGCTGTTCAGGGGGGAGATTCCAGTCTTCGGAATCAACCTTCCGCATCGGCAAGTCTCCGTTTGCGTCCGGGCGGATTTCATTCCCGTGCATTTCCTGAAGAAACGGCGCGGCCGAAGGGGAGGACGCGCGCGCATTCTGCTGAACGATGTTTTTTAAGGCTTCAAGGGCCGTGGGCGCGGGGCCCGTAACGGGCAGGAAAAAGCTTGCTGACATGGGGCATTCTCCTTGCGGTAGGAAAAATATGCGTTTTCCTCTTTTGGGTGCAAGAAGCGATCCTTTTTGGCAAAAAATATTTTTTGTGAAAAAGTTTTTTGCTTATTGAAAAACGTAAAAAATTTTTCTATTTTCATGTCGCAAAAAAAATATCGGTAAATGCGAGTGTCGATGACGGTTCCTTGTTCGGGGCGGCCCGGGGCGTTCCCGGGAGACCTTGCCTCGCGACAAGCTCCGGGAGGAATGTACCGGGAAGCGAAAGGCTTGTTGTCGCTTCCGCAGGCAAACGCAAGAGGAGAAAATCGTATGCTGGAAAACGATGAAATCGTGTATGGCGTTGAACAAATTATCGCAAATACAATAAATCAGGCCGGGGGGAGCTATCTTGCCCCGACCTTCGCCGGCATGAACACGCCGTTGTTTTCGGGGAATTACTACAGCATACACGGAATGACCACGGCCGGGTACTACGACAGTTCCCAGACGTGGAATGGAAACAACAACGTCGTGATGCGGGGCGATCCGATCATTACGAACAAGGGCCGCAATAACCTTACCGGAGGCGACGGGAACGACGTCGTCCTCGCAGAGAGCGGGAGCTTTTCCACGCTGAGCGGGGCCGGCGGCAACGACATTCTGATCGGTACCTACGGTACGGACGCCCTTGGCGGCGATGGCAACGATCTCATTCTTTCGGGCGTGGCCATCATGGAAACGCCTTCCAGCGGGAGTTATCTGCCCGCCTGGCAGCGCATGTTCGCGACTGTGGACAACATGAGCATGGAAACCCTGCATAACTGCTTCGGCTATCTGGATGTCGCGGGCGATCTGGTCGGCGGCGCAGGAAACGATACCCTGATAGCCCTTGGCGACGGCAACAACGAAATGCGCGGGGGGAACTCCACTGGCGTCGCGGATCAGGGAAGCGACATACTGATCGCCGGTAATGGCAACAACAAGATGTACGGCGACGGCGGCAACGACTTTATCATGGCCGGGGACGGCGACAACATCATCGACGGCGGAAGCGGCGATGATAACATCTATGCCGGAAGCGGAGAAAACGAGATCTCCGGCGGCGCCGGCAACGACTATATCGAGGTGAAAGGGTTTGCGAGCGTCAATGCCGGGGCCGGGAACGACACCATTTCGATTTCCGCCCTTGACGACGGCCTTGACGGCGGCGACGGCTTCGACTTCGTTTCCTTTGCGCAAAAGGATTCCGGCGTGGAAGTCGGCGCGGAGACATGGGGGAAGCTCGTCAATATTGAAGGCGTTATCGGAAGCAACTTTGCCGACTCCCTGATGGGCGACGACGACGGCGCCTATCTGGACGGCGGCGCGGGGAACGATTCCCTTCAGGGCGGCGCCGGCAACGACGTCATGACGGGCGGCGCCGGCAACGATCTCTATTTCCTGTCGGGGAATTTCGGGCAGGATACGATTGTCGAGGCCTCCGGCGCCGGCGAGGACGACAGAGCCGTCTTCACGACCATGACGGTCGATACCATGCTTTACGGCAGGAACAATAACGACCTGCTCTTTGCGGACGCCTCGCAGACCAACCTTGTCGTCGTCAAGGACTGGTTCCTGAACTTCGGGGTGGACAATTTCTGGTTCGCTACCGAAACCGCGAACCAGTACAATGTGATTTCGGCGCAGCTTCTCGCCGACGCCTTCGGGGTGACCATTCCCGGTACGGCGACGGCGAATGCCGGTCTCTTCGCGGCCGGCGGCGCGCAGAACTGGATTTCCGGCGAGACGCTGAGCGCGTCCGTCGAGGTCGTGGGCGTCGCTCCGGCGGCGGAAGACGCGGCCGTTTCCTGCTAGGCTCAGGACTCATTACGTTTTGTTTTGAGGGGGAAGAAACCCCTTTTGCTTGCGGCAAAAAGGGGTTTCTTCCCCCTCAAACTCCCCCATCTTCCCCAAAACCCGCGCGTTATTTGCAGTAGGCGGGGCGGACGTTCTTTTTAGTGGAAGTAATGTTTTTTTAGAGTGTTATTATAGTCGTTCCATGGAAAACATGGCCTTGCGTTGCTCTGACCGGCGTGGATCTGCCCGCCGTCGACATGCTGTAGCAAAGGGCCCGGCGGGCATTCTGGGGGGATCGTTGCCGCGACGATCCCCTTTTTTGCGGCGTTGGTAACTGCGGGGCGAATGGCATGCGCCCGGAAAACCTGCTTTTTCTTTGCCGCCCGGCGTTATTCTGGGAATAGTGAACTTTTCATAAGGTAATGTATATGGTAATTGGTTGCCATGAAAATCACTGGATGGGGCCGGATTTTTCTGGCTGGAAGTCCGGCTGGTGTTGGAATTTAAGGAGTAGATGATGCAAGAAAATCCTTATAACTATCTTAATCGCAGAGAAATTATTGATATTTTAATTGGAGATAAAAATATACAGGCGTTACTGTTTGAAATGTATCAATAGAGGTGGCCATGAAGTATCTTTCAGGGCCTCAGATTTGTAATTTATCAGGGAAATTAGGAAATCCAATACAATATCCAGATAGTAGATGTTCCAGTCGATGGAAATATTTTGAATAGCTATTAAATTTTTGCACTCAAAATAAAAAAAGAAGAGCTTCTCTTGCAAGAATTATTTAATCCGGAAAATTTTAAAGATGTATTGCGAGACTGTGATACAAAAGATATAAAATCTGTATATGAAAAAAATTGTTTGTTCTATTCTTGAGTGTATCAATAAAGAGCTATATTTTTGTGGATATCAACTCAGAAGGTTTGGAAGTCGTATTTATATTTGCGCTTTTGATGCTCCCCTTGTTATAGAATCTAATAAGATTAATAATATTGACCATGAATATATTAAAGAATTAATAGATAGAACTGCTGATGATATGAATATGGGAAAATATGACAGTGTATTAAAAACATCTCGTACTCTCCTTGAAGAAGTTTTTTGCTCTGTTCTGGAAAAGAAAGGCGTCACGCCTTCAACGTCAGGAAAAATAACTGATTTATATGGCCAAGTTAAGCAAGAATACGGAATGAAACAGAATCAGAACTTTGATAAGAGAGTAAACAATTTGCTGTCAGGTTTTGAAAAAATTCTTACTTCAATCTCTGAAATGAGAAACGAACAAAGCGATGCTCATGGCGTTGGCTCAAAGAGAATACAAATTGCGGAGCATCATGCGCAACTCTTTGTCAATGCTGCCATAGTTATGGCTGATTTTATTCTTTCCGTGAGTGAAAAACAAAATAACAGTTCGACAACGCATTCTACTTCCACAAATTCATGACCAGTAAGGTTGTTAAAATATATAAACAGGCAGGTTGATTATGAACAATCCTTGGAAACGTCTCCCGCAAGCTGAGCAGTTTCTACTCCCAGAAGATGCAGCGAAAGTTACTGCATTCAATGAGCGATGCAAGGCTGATAACAAGATGCACACGGAGCTTCCGCCGGAACCCTACGCGGGACGGATGGACGCGCCTGTCGTCCTGCTGATGCGGCGTCCCAGCTATCATTCTGACGATGTGACGTACATGCTTAAAGATGCAGAGTTTGCAGCAATCATGCAACGCGTACGAACATTTGAGGAGCTGGAGAATCCTTTTTATCATCTTAATGAAAAGTATCCAAAAAATCCCGGATTTCACTATTGGAATAAACTATTAAAAGAACCTATTCGGGAGGTGGGCTTGCGCGTCTGTTCCCAAGGCTTTTTGGTTCTTCAGTTATTCCCTTATAAAACAAATGCAGGCTTACGAAACAAAGAAGTGCTGTCATCATTTTCATTTACAAAAGAAATTCTGCATGAAGCAATACGAAGAAATGCTATCGTTATTCAAATGACTGCTAAGCGGGAATGGAAATTAAATGTTCCAGAACTAAAAAAATACAAAAGATGCTTCAAATGCAATAGTAAATCTAATTTCGCTATAACGCCAAGAAATATCGGTATTGAAGAATACGAACAAGTGCTTGCCGCTATTAGTAAAAATATACCAGCATAAGCTTTCGTTCTGTATTGTATTAAATGAGGAAATTTACAGTAAAATGTTATATGGAACAATATGTTATCCTGTATCGATAAGTCTTCCCCACGCCCGTGGGGGTGTGCCCTGACATAACAGACGGCCGTCAATCATCTCCCGTGCCCGTTGCCGTTACGGCGCGGGCGCTTTTTTTTTCGCCCCCGTCGCGCCGTCGCCTCGCGTTTCGCCTTTTTCAAAGGTGAAACGATTTTATCGTGTTGCTTATGTCGCATGGCGGCGGAAGGCGCGAAGTCCGACGCCCGGGCGCGGCGGCGGAGCGCCGGGGCCGGCGTCGCCGCCTTCCCGGAGCGCCCGCAGGAAACGCGGGCGGGAAAAACCTGCTGTTTTTTTATAACTATTTATAATAATGATATATTTGTTTGATGTTTTCCGGCGTGCGGCGCGAGGGACGATAAGGAAAATGGAACGGCAGCCCGCCGGGGCGTCGTTTTCCTTTCTGTAACAGCATGAAATTATATCAGGATTTTTTTTATTGAAGATTATTTTTCCAATCCTCTTGAAATAAGCTTGTCTATACTGTAGACAAAAAGAAAAATAGATTTTTGTCTAGAGTATTTTCAGTTTGAACGCGTCGCGTTTCAAAGCGTACGGCCTGTCGTTTCGCGGAAAATCGCTGTTTTTTCCGAACGCTTCTGGCCGGGCAGCGCCGCGCCGCCGCGCGTTCGCCTTTTTCAAGGGAAAAATGCTCTGGAAACAAGCTGTTCGAAAGCCTGCCGCGCCCGGCGCGCCGTTGAAGAAAGGAGGTTGGTCATGTCGGAAATGCTGCATAGCGCTTATGGCGAAGAAAATGATGAACGCGCCGCGACGCCCGGCGACAATCCGGCCGGCGCCGCCGGTTCCGGCGACGAGATCGTCAGGTTTGATCGTCAGCCGACGGATACCCTTGAGTATGCGACGCCCGCGCGCCCCGGCCTGCGAAGCGAAATCGGCGTGAACTTCGATTACTGGCTCCCTGAAGACAATGAAAATAACCAGCATGTGGGCGGCGGAGACTATACGCCCCCGGCCGAGGGTATTCCCCTGAACAAGTTCGGCGCCGGTATTTACGTCTCCCTGACGCCCGTGCCCCTGCGCCCCGGAATGCCCGTTTCGTCAAACGACGGCTATCTGACCTCCATCAAGATTCTCGGGCCGGATTACGAGGGCGAGGCGCCCGGTTCCTTCTATGCCTGCGGCACGGTGAACGGCGAGGAATGCGTGAAGGAGCTGACCAGCGGCACGGTTGTGGAAGATTTTGCGGGGAACAGATATACGGCCTTCCGCGACGAGAAATCTTTTGTTCTCACCATCGATAGTTCCTCCTCGTCCTGGAAGCCCGTCGACCTGTCCCAGATCGGCCTTGTCTATCGCGGCAAGGAAGACAGCGATGAAGACCTCGTTCTGAGCTATGTCATCAACGCGGGCAACGATACGGGCGGAACGAAGGAAACAAAGTCGGGCGTGGGCTTCTATTTCGGCATAGACGCCGTGGCGGACAAGCCCGGCTATGAAGGCGGCGCGACCGAAGACGTGATCGTCGGCCCGGAAGACGGCGGCGACCTCGCCGCCTCCGAGGTGGTTTACGAAAACGGCGCGGCCCGGCGGACGATCAGCGGCGGGACGTCGTCGGCCGACGGAAACGCCGTGTTTTTTTCCCTCGGCGTCGTGACCTTCAGCGACTACGTCGACGTCCCCAGAAGCGATCCCGAGGGAACGGGCGACGGCGTGGAGCGGCATTTTCTGCTGCTCGCCGCGGAAGACCCCGCCCTTGACTGGGCAATCGACTGGGAACGCCTTGCCGCGGACTCGGAAGGCATGTTTCTGACGCCGGAATCCGGCGAGCCGGAAACGATCTGGCTCGGCGCCGACAACGCCCCGGCGGCCGAAGGCGCGCCCGGCGCGCGGGAATTCGTCAGGATCGAGGTCAGCAACGCCTGGCTTGCGGAACATGGCGGCAGGATTGAGCCGCGTCTCCCCATTCTGCTCCCCGAAGGCATGGAAAACGGCGAATACATCTTCGACGCCAGGGCCGGAGCGGAGGAGAATCCCGTTAATTCCGTGGCGGACATGGAATTTGATTTCAATAATAACTTCTCCGTTACCGATATCGACGCCGTCCGGCTCAACGTGCGGACAATCGAAACCACGGTAACCATAACCACCGGCTGGGCCTACGAGGGCGGCGCGGCGGCGGGCGGCGCGTCCAATCCCGACGCCGACCCCGAAGGCACGGGCATGGCCGCCGGGGAAGCGACGCAGACGTTTCAGGGCGCGCCCCGTTCCGCCGCGCCCGTGCGCCTGACGTTCAACATGGGGGAAGACGAGAGCGTCGGCCAGTGGATAACCCTGAGCTACGACGCGAACCTCGGCGACCTGTACTTTCAGGGGGCCCGGGTCAGTTCCGTCAGCGGCGGCAGGGCCTTTGCAACCCTGCCTTCCGACCGGATCGAGGATGGATCGCTGCTGGCGTGGTTTGTTCCCAACCCCGAAGCGGGCGCCGACGCGGATTTTTCCCTTCGTTATGAGTTTACCATAACCAAGGGAACGGGCGACAACGCCGCCTCCTTCAACGCCGCCGGCGAAATGCCCATCGTTCTGGACGCCGTGGCCGAACCGGCCGCCATGGAACTTGCGCCCGGCGCGCAGGCTCCCGATTTCGACGGCTTCACGCTGGAATACGCCGTTCCGGTCGGCGCGGACGCGGCGGAAACGCGCTATATCGTCGTCGCCAACCCCGAAGGACTGCTTGCCCTGGGCGATCTAGGCGAACTGTCCGCCTGCCTTTCCCCGGCGACGGCGGCGGAACTGCGGGCGTTCGAGAATCCCGATCCGGCGGTCGGGCGGCATTTTGACAACCTCGGTCCGGACGACATCATTTTGAGGATGGACGACCCCGGGGCGCTGGACGCGCTGGACGGCGCCGCCGACGGAACAATCAATCTCCGCCTGCCGCTTGTCGTGACGGACAGGGCCGCGGCCGGGGAACGTCTGGACGCGACGGTTTCGACCGTGGTTGTGGAAGGCGGGGGCAACAATCCCGCCAACTGGGAACAGACGGCGGACAAGGAATACGACTTTGCCAATAATATCGCCGTTACCGAGGAGACGGTCGTCGTCCATCTTGCGGGGGGCGACGCGTCGGTAACGGTCGCCGGCGGCGTGCATGAAGGCGATCAGCCCGGCTGGCACGTCGGCGACCCCACGCCGGAATACGGCGCGCCCATCCATATCGCGCTTTCCGATCCCTTTGAGGCGGCGCGCGAACTTTCCTTCAGCCTGACGTCGGCGGACGGCTCGCCGGCCGGCGGCGGGGTGGCCTTTGGCGCCGGCGGGGAGTACACGCTCGTGCCCGAGGGCGGCAGCCTGCGCTTTACCGCCGTGGCCGGAGCGGAATCGGCCCTGTATACCGGGGTGGAAATTCTCGACGCCGGCGGCGCCGTGATAGCGACGCGCGCCATTTCCCCGGCGTCCACGCTGGAAGACCTCGCCGCGGCCGGCGGGGCGTCCGGCCTGCGCTTCATTCCCTCCGGCGATAACGACGCCGACGTCGTGATAGGCATGAACGCCAGAATCATGGACGTCCGATCCGGAGACGTCGTTTCCGTAACGGACATACCGCCGGCGACCGTCGTCCGCGACGCCGTGGCCGACAAGCCCGCGGCGGAAAGTTCCGTTACCCCCGAAGGCGGGCATGAGGCGACGGCGGCCGGCGCGACCCTTACCGTGGATATAACGGCCGCCTTTGGCGACGGCGCGGACGGATCGGAAGCGCATTATCTGTTTGTCAGCCGGGAATATCTTGCCTCCGTCGCGGTTCCCGGGGCGCTTGCCGCGTCCTGCGTCGCGCTTGACGCCGCCGCGGCAAACGCCGTGTGCGAAAAGATAGACGGCCCCGGCGGCATTCCCGGCGCGACGGCGGACGACTATTTCGTCATCCGCGTGAACGCGGGCGGCGACGGGCGGATAACGCTGCCGCTGGAAGCGACCCTGCGCGCGGACATCTCCGGCGACGGCGACGCGCGCATCGACGTCAAGGCCGTGGCCGTGGAACACGACGGTTTTCTTACCGGCCCGGACGTGGGAGCGAACGGCGACGCGGAACCCGACGCCGCCAATAACGTTTCCGTAACGGACGCGCCCGCCGCCTTTGCCTGGGCCACGCTGGAAAATGCGTTCGCCATTACCGCCCGGACGCCGGCCTGGGAAGACGATCAGCCCGGCCAGAACGCCGGTTCCGCCGCGTCCGCCGGCGGCGCGATCATCGACGTCGCGCCGGGCGACCCCAGCGAGGTCTTTGATACCCTTACCGTCTCCTGGGCGACGGAAGACGGCCGGCCCGCTTCCGGCGCGCTCGTGCTGAGCGCCGGCGGCGACTCCCTGCGCATTCCCTCGGGCGCGACGCTCGTATTCTCCTACGATCCCGCCAGCCCCGCGCGCTGCACGTCGGTAAGCTATACGGACGCCGGCGGCGTCCATACCCTCGCGGTGCCGGGGCTGACCCTGGCCGAACTGAGCGGGCAGGGCCTGCGCTACGTTCCCGACGCCGGCGGCGACAGCGACGCGGACGTGGAAATAGTCTTTTCCGGCGCGACGCGGGAAACGGCAAGCGGCGAAACCGGCGTTTACGGACCGCATACGGTGCAGGTCGTGGTCGACGCCGTGGCCGACAGGCCCGCCGGCGAGCCGTCGGTCTACGACTACGGAACGGACGCCGACGGCCGCCCCCTTTCGGCCCTGCCGGAAGGCGCGCCCGTGTCCTTCGGCGTCAACGCCGTGTTCAGCGACTGGGCCGACGGTTCGGAAGCGCACTATCTGTTTGTCAATACCAGATACCTCGCCGACGGCAGTCTGCAACTTCTGGACGAGGGCCGTCCGTTCGCGGGCGGCGCGCGGGTAACGGGCGAGGCGCTGCGCGGCCTGCTTGAGCGGCTCGACGGCGAGTCCGGCCTGATTCCCGGCGCGGACGACGTTTACGAGGTCTGGGAACTGGACGCAGATTACCTGGCCGCGCGCGAGGGGCGGGTCGCCCTTACGGTTCAGGGCGCGCTGAAGAGCGCCGGGGAACTTGCGTCCGCCGGCCCGGAAAAGACGCCGCTCAATCTGGAGGTCAAGGCCGTGGCCGTGGAGCGCGACGGCTTCCTCACGCCGGAGGCGGAAACCCCCGGCGACGGCAACGACGAGGCGGACGCGGGCAATAATGCGGCCGTTACCGAGGTGGGAACGCAAGTTCAGTGGGACGCCTTCCGGGGCGTGTTCGAGCTGCGGGCGGAAACGGCCTGGGAAGGCGATCAGCCCGGCCGGCATGCGGGCGACGCCGCGACCGCCGGCGGCGCCGCGCTGGTCGTCGCGCCGGAAGACGCCGGGGAAACCTTTACCCGCATGACGCTGGACTACGACGACAGCCGCGGCGTCGTCTCCCTGAGCGTGGGCGAGGGGCGGCCGCCCCTTGAGCTTGCGCCCGGCGCGGAACTGACTTTTGCCTTTGATCCCGCGCGGCCGGCCCGCATCGTCAGCCTGACGTGCGGCGAGACGACGCTGGAGGTTCCCGGCCTGACGCTGGAAGAGCTGACGTCCGGCGGCCTGCGCTACGTCCCCCGCGCCGGCGACGACGGCGACGCCGACGCGACGGTGAAGATTACCGCCGACACGCTGGACACGGCCACCGGCGTAACCGGAGAATGCAGCCTGACCGGCGTCGTCGTGGTGGACGCCGTGGCCGACCGGCCGGAAGACGTCGCCGCCGCGCAGGTTGTCGCCGCCGGCGAAAACCCCGTGATCGTCGTCAACGAGGAGAAGGGCGCCGGCAGCGTTGAAATAGCCCTGCGGGCAACGTTCGGCGACTATGCCGACGGCAGCGAGGGGCATTACTTCTTCATTTCCGATCAGTATCTGGCGGCCCTTGAGGGCCTGCCCGAAGGCGCGTCCCTGCTGGACGCGGCGGAAGCGGCGCGGGTCGCCGCCAATGCGGGCCTGAGCGGCGGCTATTTTGTCCTGCGCGTGGACGACGCCTGGCTGCGGGAGCATGACGGCGTCGCGGACTTCACCCTTGCGGCGCGCCTTGACGGCGCCGTCCTGCCGGACGAGGAAGAACTCCTTCATCTGGATATCAGGGCCGGGGCCGTGGAGCATCAGGGCGTGGAAACGCCGGCGGACGGCGCCGACCTCGGCGGCGGCAGCGGCCGGGACGCCGACGCGGGGAACAACGTTTCCCTTGTCGACGCGGGGATAGACCTGCGTTACGCCCGCCTGGACAACGCCTTTGACGTCGTCGCGGACGCCGCCCACGAGGGCGACGCGCCCGGCCAGCACGCCGGCAGTCTTCTGCCCGAAGGCGGGGCGGTCGTTGATTTCGCGCCCTCCGACGCAAGCGAGGTTCTCGATACGCTGACCGTCGCCTATGACGACGGCGAAGGCTCGCTTTACCTTGATCTTCCCACGCTGGAGCAGGGCAACGTCCGTCTTGAGCTGCCCGACGGCGCGGAACTTTCCTTCACCTACCGCAACGAGGGCGCGGGGGCCTCGGAATGCGCGGGCCTTGCCGTCGTCATGCCCGACGGCGCGGCAACGTCGTATACCCTGACCGGCCGCCTTTCCCTGCGCGAACTCATGAGCGACGGCCGCCTGCGCTATGTTCCCGACGCCGGCAGCCAGAGCGACGCCGACGTGACGGCGGTCTTTTCCGGCGCGTCCCGCGAGACGGCAACCGGCGAGCGCGGCGAGTTCAGCCATGAAATCACGATCAGGGTGGACGCCGTGGCCGACCGGCCCGACGCCGCGAGCGAAGCGGCCAACAAGGATTCGGGGCGCGCGGCCCTGGAACCCGGAGCGGCGTTCGACGTCGATATTCATGCGGATTTCGGCGATGATCTTCAGGACGGCTCCGAACGGCACTATCTCTTTGTAAGCAAGGCATGGCTGGCCGATCTGCGTATTCCCGCCGCGCTCGGCGGGGCGGTCAGCCTGCTGGACGCCGCGTCCGCCGCGACGATCTGCGCGCGGGTGGACGGGCCGGACGGCATTCCCGGCGCCTCCGCCGAAGACTACTTTGTCCTGTCTGTGGAAGACGGCTGGCTGCGGGATCACGGCGGCGCGCTGGACGCGCGTCTTGAGGGCGTGCTGAAGGACGCGGCCGCGCTGGAAAGCGCCGGCGGCGCGGAAGGCGGGCGCCTGAAGCTGGAAATCCGGGCCGCGTCCGTTGAGCATCAGGGTTTCCAGACCCCGACAGGGACGGATCTCGGCGACGGATACGGGCAGGAAACCGACGCGACGAACAACGTCGCCGTGAGCGACGCGTCGGCCGCCTTTGTCTGGGCGGCGGCGAGCGGCGAGGTCGCGGCCGAAGCCGGGCCGGCCTGGGAAGGCGATCAGCCCGGGCAGCATCGCGGCGACTACGCCGTCGCGGGCGGCGCGGCGATTACGCTGGCGCCCGAGGACGCGGGCGAGGTCTTTACAGACCTGACCCTGAACTATGACGACGGCCGGGGCGTCCTGACGCTCGCCGCGCCCGACGGAACGCGCGTCGCGCTGCGGGACGGCGCGCGAATCGAATTCGTCTGCGATCCCGAACGCCCGACCCTGTGCGTTTCCGCGCGGGTCTGGCAGCCGGGCGAAACCGGCCCGTCCGCGACGCTGTCCTTTACGGACGCCGGCGGCGCGGGCATGTCCTTCGCGGAACTGACCTCCGCCTGCCTGCGGTACGCGCCGCGCGCCGGCGACAACGGCGACGCGGACGCGACCATATCGTATTCCGGCACGGCGCTGGAAACGACGTCCGGCGCCGAAAGCCCGTTTGAGGGCGAGCTGACCGTAACGGTGGACGCCGTGGCCGACATGCCGGGCGGGGCCGCCGGCGAAGCCGTCGTGCTCGCGGCGGACGGCGCGCGCCCCGGCGCGCGTCCCGGCGAGACCGTGACCATTTCGCTGCGGGCCGCCTTCGAGGATTACGACGACGGCTCGGAAGCCCACTACGTCTTTATAGCAAGGGAACATCTGCCGCATCTGAGCGGCGTGCCCGCGGGCGTGGAGGAAATAACCGATCCCTCGGAGCTTGCGCGCATCTTCGCGTCCATTGCCGGGGGCGACGGCGAGGGGATTCACGCCGGCGCCGGCGCGGCGGCGGAGTATCACGTCCTGCGGGCGGGCGCCGGATACCTGCGGGCCAATAACGGCCAGTTCTCCATGAGCATGACCGTCGCGGCGGGCGCCGAGGGCGTCTATCCCGTGGAGGCGGCGGCCGTGAGCGTGGAGTACGACGGCCGGCTGACGGATGCGGACAATCCCGACGGCGGCGGCGCCAACCGCGAAGCCTCGACGGAAAACAACGTTGCCGAGGCCGACATGAGCTTTGCCATCGTGGTGCGCGAGTTCAGCCCGGGGAAGGTTTCGGCCTCGCTGGAATCGGAATGGGTCTATGAAAACGACCGCTCCGAAGGCGACGAAACCTGGCATGGGCCGGACGACGACGGCGACCGGGATCGCGGCGCGGTCATCAGCTTCAGCGGTCAGGGCGAAGGCAACGTGATTTCCTCCGTTACCTTCGAGTACGCCATGCCCTCCAACGGCGCCGCCGAGCCGCACCGCATACAGAGCTTCAACCCCGACGGCTCCGTCAATACGGACGCGACCGTGAGCATGGATCTTGCCGGCAAGCCCGGCACGGTCGTCGTTACCGTAACGGCGGGCAATCCCTGGGCCGGCGTGGGCGAGCTGCGCTTTATTCCCGGCGACAATTACGACAACGCCGACGTGGATATTACCGTCGTCAACGTGGAAGTGGCCGATCCCTTCCTGCATCAGACCACGGAAGACGATCCCGGCTGGGGTTCCGGCGTCAGTCCCGACGGGGCGACGCTGCATGTCCGGGTGGACGCCGTGGCGCAGGCGCCGGAACTGGGCGACTTTGCCGTCAGCCACGACCGGGATAACCCCGTCGTCGCCGGGGAGGATATCCGCATCGCCGGGCGCGTCTCCTTCGAGGATACCGCCGACGGATCGGAAGAGCATTTCCTCCTGCTGGAAATTCAGGACGGCTATTACCCCGAAAGCGTGACGCTGACCTTTGACGGCGCCTCCGTCGATATTCCCATCGTGCATTATTCCGCCGATCCCGCGCGGGAAGCGAACTACACCCTGCAACAGCTCGTCGCGGCGGACGACGGCCGGCCCCATCTCTTCGTCAAGCTGCCCGTGGACGCGGCGCTTGCGGAGCTGGCGGGCGGCCGGCAACTGGAACGCATGGACGGCATCAGCCTCGACGCGACCTACCAGACCCGCGAATGGGCGGCGGAAGGCGCCTCCCTGCGCTTTGCGGCCATTGCCGCCGAAGACGTGGAAAGCGTGCGCGAATACGACGCCGACTGGAACATCGTCAACGACGAACTGCCCTTCGACAAGCGGCTGGAACAATATGTTCCCGGCCTCGCCGTAACGGACAACAATACGGCCGTTACCGTGGCGGCGCAGGCCGCCTACGTCTATTGGGACGAAACCGGCGGCGACGCGGTGAACTTCAGAGGCTGGGTCTTTGAAAACGACCGCCCGGCGGACCATCAGCGCGAAACGATCTATATTCTGAACAGGGAAGACCCGCAAACGGATATCGTCCATTCCTGGCCCCTCGCGCCCGAGCTTTCCCCCGCCGACGCGGAAACGGGCCGGGACTACGGCACGGGCATGGAGCTGGAAATCCCCGAGCATACGCGGGAAATCAGCATCACGCAGCGCGGTGGCGCGGGGCAGGGCGATTTCTATTTCCTGCCCGAAACGGTCTGGCGGGCCTATGCGTCCCGGTCTCCCGCGCCGGAGGCGGACACGGCGCTGGCGCGCTACCGGGTGGACCCCGGCGGCGAACCGGCGCGGGCGTCGGAAGGCGGCGAATACATGCTCGTCTTCATTCCGTCCAACGAACCTCTCGACGCCGCGGCGCATGACGAAGCCGGCGCGGCGCATGGCGACGGCGATGTCCGTTTCGATTACGAACTGCTGGTCGATCAGTACGGCCCGAACAACGAGTTGCGCGGCCAGAAGAAGTTCCTTGGCGAAAACATGGTCGTCCGCGTGGACGCCGTCGCCAATCAGGCGGAAAACCTGGAGGCGAACGCCCCCGGCGTCGATCCCTTCTCTCTCTGGGATATCCCCGGCGCGACCTCGTCCTTTGAACTGTCGGTGGACTTCCACGATCTGGACGCCACGGAAGATCATTATGTGCTGGTGGAAATGCCGCCGAACTTCGCCTTCCGCTGCGGCGACTACCTCTATCAGCCCGGCGCGGTCGGCTCGGTCTCGCCCCAGGATCAGGACGCGTTCTACACCCACGTCATGACCGATGCCGAAGGGCGGCAGAGCTTCATCCGCTATTACAAGATTCCCGTGGACATGGCGGATATCGATCCCGTTACCGGCCGCGCCGCGGTGACCGTGGAGTTCCTGCGCCAGCCCGGCATGCCCCTTTCGGCCGACTACCCCTCCTCGCAGAACCTGACCTACGGCGCCCTGACCGAAGACAAGACCTCCAGCCGCTGGGATTCGTACAATCCCGCCGATCC
Organism: uncultured Desulfovibrio sp.; assembly: GCA_944324555.1. GTDB lineage: Bacteria > Desulfobacterota > Desulfovibrionia > Desulfovibrionales > Desulfovibrionaceae > Desulfovibrio. The sequence goes on along the minus strand of CALUWU010000141.1, from coordinate 16,438 downwards.
CAACTTTATCAACCGCAAGGGAGCGGACGGCGAATACACCTTCGATAACAATACCTCCGTCATTATCCGCAACGGCATCGGCAACGGCGCGGACGACGACGGCAACAGCCCCGGCTGGCCCGGCGTGGAGGTTACCCCCGGCGGCTCCGGCGGCGCCGGCGGCGGCGTGATCATCGACTGGGGCGGCGGAGGCGGCGGCTCCGGCGGCTCCGGCGGAACGGGCGGCGGCGCCGGCGGTTCCGGCCCCGGCGGCAACTGGAGCGGCGGCTACTGGCCCGGCTTCGGCGGCGGCGATGAAGAAGAAGGTTCAGGCTCCGGCGGCAGCGGCGGGCGTCTCGACGAGTTCTGGAATCCCTCCGGCCCCGGAGGCGGCGGCCAGTGGTGGGAAGAACAGGGCGGCGGCTCCGGCGGCGGTTCCGGCTCTTCCTCCATTGAAGAATGGATTCCCGGCGGCGGAGGCGGCTGGACGGACCTGCCGGACGACGGTCATGGCGGCTACCTCCCCGACGGCTCCGACAACCCCTGGATCGCCTCGCGCGGCGAAGGGCTGGCCCTTGAATGGGTCTTTGAAAACAGCACCCCGTTTGGCAATACGGAAGCCGGCCAGTACAACGCCGTCATGCCCACGCAAATCTTTTTGACCGGCGAACGTCCCGACGCCGCCTGTCTCAAGATTTTCATTCCTGACGGCGAGGCGAATCACTTGATTACTTGGGATGGAAATCTCTCGTCATGGCGGCTGGAGGACGCTACGATCTATCCGCGCGCCACGCTGATCCTCAAGGGGGATCAGGCGATGCCCATTCCTGTGGAAAGGGTGGAAGGAGGTTTTGAGTACGCCATCCCCACGCCGGGCGGCCAGTTGCCCGGAGGTCAGGAACTCTTCATGATGCTGGCCCCCGACAGCATGGGCGAAGACTTCCAGATCGGCGTCAGCTGGGAAGACGCCGAAGGCAGGCTTCTCTCGTCCGGTAATGTGGACGTCATGGTTGACGCCGTGGCCCAGTGGGCGAACTTCCAGTTCAGCGAAGAGGAAGGCGTTTACGGCGTTACCGGAGAGGAACCGTCCACCCTCGTGCATACGGAAGTTGAAATAGCCTTCCTCGATCAGGACGGCTCGGAAAGCAACTTCCTGCTGCTGGAAAAGATTCCCGGCGTTCTGCCGCTCCATGCCGACGGAAACGGCGGCTACGAGGCGCCGGAAGAAGTCTACCTGGAAGGCAGAACCTATTACCGCATCACGCCTTCGGAAACGGAACTGCAAAGCGGCAAGGTTCAGCTGGAAATCAGCGTCAACGAGGAACTGCTCTCGCCAATGTACATAGAAAACGACATTGAGCATGACGGGCAGATCTTTACCGGCGTGCGGCTGAACGTCGGCGCCCTGACGCAGGAAGGGCAGACCGGCGTCCCCGCCATCGGCGGTGAACCCGCCAACTGGGAATATACGCTGAAGAACAATACCGCCCTTAATCTTCAGGACGACGCCCTGACCATCGTCATTTCCAGAGCCGAAGGCGAGGGCGGCGACAACGCAATCATGGCGAAGGAAGGCCCCGCGCCCGAAGACAACCTTGTATGGCTTGATCCCGGCAACCCCGAAAGCGCCCTCAGGCTGACGATGGACGGCAACGACATCCTGACGTCGCTCATGTTTACGGAGGCTTCGGGCAACGGCGAGTTCCTCTATCGCGACGCGGACGGCCTGCTCCGCCCCGTGCCCCTCAACGAGGACATGACCCGGGCCTATCAGGAAGGGCGCATTTGCCACCGCCAGAACCGCTATGACGACAGCGACGCCCGCCTGAGCTGGACGGCCACCGTCACGGACGGCCTGACCGGCGACGCCGATACCGTCTCCGGCACGCTTTCCGTGGCTGTGGACGCCGTTGCCGACGCGGACGAAATCCATCTTGGCTTCCCCTCGCTGGACAGGGACGCCGGAACCCTTACCCAGACCCTGCGCTTTGACGATCACGAAGGCAACGAACAGCATTACGCCGTTATCGCTCCCGATATCTACCGGGTAATCGGCAAGCGGGCGCAGGCGCTGGACGGCGACGGCCAGTGGCATACCCTGGACGTGGAAACCATTCTCGATCCGGACGGCAAGCCGTATTACGCCGTGCGGCTGGACGGGCTTCTTGACGCCGACGGCGCGACGACGGTGCGTTTCGAGCTGCACGAGCTGAACGTCCCCGGCATCGAAAACTTCCCCGTTATTTCCGGCGGCGTTTCCATGGAACCCAATGCGGGCGGCGAAGCCGGCGACCGGGAGATGGATCTCTCCGATAACTGGGCCGTCAATACAAAGGCCGAGTTTGTCGGTCAGGGGGTCGTGTCCACCGAAAATATCGCCCTTGTCGTGGACGCCATTGAAGAAGACGACGTGGAAGGCGCGCCCATCGTCCTTTCCGGCGAGCTGGCGGAAAACGACGCCCTCGTTTCCGCCGTCCTGACCTTCTCGCCGCGCGAGGGCGAGCCGCTTGCCGGCGTCCCCGGCGATCAGATCGCCACTATCGTCTACGGCGGGCGCTGCTTCGCCGTTACGCTCGATGACGCGGGCGCGGCCTCGGCCGCCGTGGATTTCGGCGCGGGCTTTGACCCGGCGGCGGATTTCCGCATCCTCTGGGGCGCGGCCCGCATGGAGAACGGCGTCCTTGAGGTGCTGGAGCTGAATCACGCGGCCGATGGAACCCTGAACCTGAACGCGGACTTTACCCTGCGGAACCGGCTTACCGGCCAGACGGGAACCGTTTCCGGCGCGGACCCCGACGGCGTGCCGCTTGTGCCCGCGGCCGACGCGGCGAAGGGCGTTTCCGGCGTCGCGACCGCCGTCAACGGGCAGCCCGCCGAACCCGCCGCCCCCGTGGGCGCGGCGGCGGACAGCGTGACCGTCGTCGTCAGCGGCGCGTTTGCGGATACCGACGGTTCCGAACGTCATTACCTCCTGCTTGAGGTTCCCGAGGGCTGGCAGGCGTCCGCCCCCGGCGGCGAGTATGAAGTGCTGGAGGGCGTGCGTTACTACCGCATGAGCGTGGACGGCGCCGAAGCCGCGCCTTCCGTGGAGGTGACGCTCGTTTCCCCGGACGGCCTGAACGGCGAAACGCGCCTTGCGACGGCCGCGCGGTCGGTGGAAAGCGACGGCGGCGTCGCCTTTGTCCGGGGCGAGGACGTTGTTCTGAACATGAGCGACGTCGCCTCCTCCGGCCTGAGCGTCGCCCTTGAACCCGTGCTGGAAGACGGCCTGCTGCCCCTTGCGGACATGGCCCTTGCCCGGCTCGTCGGCAACGACGGCAACGACAGGCTGCTGTCTGTCGTCTTTACCGACCTGAAGGGCGGCGCCATCGTGCGCGCCGACGGTACGCCGGCGGAAGAGCCGTCGTTTACGGCGGAGCAGCTTGCCTCCGGCGCCTGGTTCTATCGCCCGGCGTCCGACTACGCGGGCGAGCTGGACGAAGACGGCAGGCCGCTGCCCGTGGAACTGACGTACAACGCCGTGCTTGGCGAAACCAATACCGGCGCGACGGCCTCGCTCGAAGGGCTGACGCTTGCCGTCGCGGTAACGCCCGTGGCCGACAGGCCGGAAAACGCGGGCGGCGTCTCCGGCACGCCGGAGCTTGGCGACGTGCAGACCGGCCACAAGGCCGCCATATCCGTTACCCTTGAAGCGACGTTCGGCGATACGGACGGCTCCGAAGAACATTTCTTCGTTCTCGGCGGGCCGCGCGGCGTGGCCGTGAAGCCGGGCGAGGGCTATACGGTCAACCTGCTCTCGCCGGAAGAGACGGCGGCGCTGGGCCTGCCCGCGGGCTTCCCCCAGGACGCCCCGCTGTACAAGGTCGCGCTGCGCGACGGCGCGTCGGCCTCCGTTTCGCTGGACGTGAACCTTGAAGCGACCACCACCGTCTATAACGGCGGCGATCTGTTCGTCGTGGGCGCTTCTTCCGAGCTGCGGGCGGACGGCTCCCGCCATTACGCCTGCTCCGACGCCGGCGCGCTGACGCTGCCGCCTCCCATCGGGCAGGAAATCGGCAACAACGCGCCCGTTGCGGAAGAAAGCGCCGCGCGGCTGGACAGCCTCCGCGCCGCGGTCGTGGAAGGGGCCGTCGCCATGAACATTGACCCCGACGGCGACGCCGTAACGCCCGGCGGGCTGCGCTTTGGCGAGACGCCGGGGGCGCGCGGCGTCGTGGACGGCAGGGACTGCTACACGGTGCGGGGCGAGTATGGAACCCTGCATCTCTTTGACGATGGAACCTACCGCTATGCGCTCGACCCGGAACGTCGGGGCGCCGTCGGCGACGAGGTCTTTGAGTATACGATGAAGGACGCCTGGGGCGGCGAAGGCGCGAGCCGCATCGTCGTTTCCCTGTCGGCCGAGAACACCGCGCCCGAGGCCGAGGCCGTTACGGCGCGGCTGGACAGCGTGCGCGAGACCTCCGTCGCCGGCAGCCTTGTCTTCCGCGATGCGGAAGGCGACGCCGTCAGCGTGGCGGGCGTCGACGGCTCCGGCGGGCTTGTCAACCTCGGCACGGCGGAAGAGCCGCGCTGGGGCTTCCGCACGGCCGGCGAGTACGGCGCGCTTGAAGTCTGGGAAGACGGCGGAGAATGGCGGTACGCCTATACGCTGAACGCCGGCGCCCGGGGCGAAACCCGCGACGAAAGCTTTGCGCTGACCTTGCGCGACGCCCTGGGCATGGAGGCGCGGGCGAGCCTTGCCGTCGATCTCTTCAATGAAAACAGAAATCCGACGGCCGAAAACGTCCGCGTCGGGCTGGATACCCTGCGCGATGCCGACGGCGCGGTTTCCGGGGCGCTTTCCGTCAGCGATGCGGACGGCGACGCCGTAACCCTGATTGCCGCCGCCGGATACGACGGCGCGGCGGGCGACTGGGTAACGGACGACGGCGGGCGGCCCGCCCTTGCCGCGGCCGGCCGTTACGGCACGCTGTATCTGTATCAGGACGGCGCGAACCTGAGCTACCGCTATGTGCTGACGAACAGGCCCGAAGGCGGCGCGGCCGCCGAGGAGAGCTTTGTCTATACGGTTGACGACGGCAACCTTGGCGCGACCTCCGCTTCCATTGTCGTCGATTTGAGCAACGCCAACGGCGCGCCCGAAATTCTGGGCGATCTGAACGCCGAACTGGATACCCTGCGCGATGCCGGCCGCGTCGTGGAAGGCGCCCTTGTCTTCCGCGACCCGGATTTCAATGCCGATCAGGGCCGCGCCGACCGCGTGACCCTCGCCGGCCTTGAGTACAACGGCGCGAGCGGCGCGGCGGACGGCAGCGGCGGCTTTACGGTCAACGGCGCTTACGGCGTGTTCCATATCGACGCGTCCGGCGCGTATACCTATACGCTGTCGCCCGGGCACGCGGGCGCCGTCGGCGAGGAAAGCTTTACCGTCGCCGTGGCGGACGAATTCGGGGCGACGCGCCGCGAAACCGTCGACATCAGCCTGCTTGTCCGCAATCAGAACCCCGTCGCCTCCTCCGGCGCGGTGGATCTGAACACCTTGCGCGGCGGCGGCAGGGCGTCCGGTCAGGTAACCCTGACCGACGCGGACGGCGACGCCGTGACGGTCAGCGGCCTTTCCGGCCTTGGTCAGGGCGTATGGGACGTGGACCCCGAAGGCAATCCCGCCTTTGTGGCGCTGGGGCGGTACGGTCTGCTTTATCTGCGCGAAAACGGCGCCTACAGCTATGTGCTGAACGACGCCGCGCGGGGCGAGAGCGGAATCGATGAATTTGCCTTCAGCGTCAAGGACGGTTTCGGCGGCGCGGCCTCCGGCAGCATTCGCGTCAATCTGGATGCGGCCAACGCCGCCCCGACGATTGGCGGGGAGGTTTCCGCGTCCATCGGCGGCGCCATAGACCGCTACGAAGACGAGATCGTCCGGGAAAGCGGGCGCATCGTCTGGAGCGACGCGGACGGCGACGCCATCGGCTTTGTCAGCGTGGGCGGCGCGTCCCTGCCCGTTTCCGGCACGGTGGAGGTTGAAGGCCGCTATGGAACGCTCGCGCTGACCACGAACGGCGGCAACGAGGCCTCCTGGGTCTACAGCCTGAATCCCGGCCTCGACGCCGAGGGCATTACGGATACGGATACCTTCGGCATCGTGATCAGGGATATTTACGGCGGCGAAACCGCCGGCGAGCTGAGCGTTCATCTTGCGCCGCTCTCGCACGCGCCGGAATGCGACGACGTGAACTTCAACTGGCCCAGAACGCCGTCGGGAACCCCCGTTTCCTTCCTGGAGGGCAATCTCTCCTTCCGCGATACGGACATGGCCTATAATCCCGACGAGCGCCTGACCCTGAACGTCAACGGAACGGACGTTGTCGACGCCGCGGTCGTCGCCGGCCGGTACGGCTCCCTGACCATAGCCCCCGACGGCGCGTTCACCTATACCACGGAACGCATAGGAGAGGACCTGCTGGAGGACTTCGTCTGCACGGTGACGGACGCGGCGGGCAATACGGCCCGGGGCCGTCTCTATATCCGCCTGAGCGATAACGCGCCGGTCTTCCCCAATACGGGAAACACGGAAGAAGGTGTTTTTTCCACAGAAAATGGAGAAGAATCCTTCTCGGCCCTATTCTCTCTCATGAATATGGCCGATACAGCCTTTGACGCCGGTTTGCCAGACGTTTCCGTTATGGCGGCGGCCCCTGCCGAGCCCGTGGAGATCGCGCTCGCCAGCGTGCCTCTGCCGTATGATACGGACGCGACGCAGCAACTGGGGAACTAGAGCATTCCATGCGTCCCGCGCCGCCCCTCCCCTCGGGGCCGGGAGCGGCGCGGGACTGGAAAAAGGGCCTTCGGGAAACAGTGGAGTCGGGAAGGAGCCATGTCCTTTATTTCCATGCGGCATAATCTTGCGGCGACGCATGCCGGCCGCGGCCTTACGGCGCATTACGCCAGTCTTGCCGATTCCGTGCGCCGTCTCTCCACCGGCCTGCGGGTGGAGCGCGCGGCGGACGACGCCGCCGGTCTGGCCATTCGGGAACTGATGCGGGCCGACGTGGCGTCGCTGCATCAGGGGGCGCGCAACGTCAGCGACGCCATTTCCCTGATCCAGACCGCCGACGGGGCGCTTGCGGTCATCGACGAAAAGCTGATCCGCATGAAGGAACTGAGCGAACAGGCAGCCACGGGCACATACGATTCCACCCAGCGCCTGATGATCGACAGCGAGTTTCAGCAAATGGCGTCGGAAATCGAGCGCATAGCCCGCGCGACGGATTTCAACGGCATTCATCTGCTGGACGGCTCGCTTTCCGGCCCGCATGACGGTTCCGGCATGGAGGCGAGCGGGGCGCTCAAGATACACTTCGGCGCCGGCAACGACAGCGCGGAAGATTATTATTACATTCAGGTTGGCGACGCGACCCTGAAGGGGCTTGGGCTGATGGACGGCGCGACCGGCGGCGCGACCGGCGGAGGCGGTGGCGGCGGGAATACCGGAGGAACAACTATTGGTGGTATCCCAATTCTGAGTGATAAAGTAACACAGAATGTAACAGAACAATTTAAATCAGGTATTATTTCTTTTGCAACAATTCCAGCAGGTACGACAAATATTTCTATTAAAATAGATGATGCAGCACAAAATGATGATATTAATATTTTTACACGGGATGGTAAACACCTAGCTGGAACATTTATTCAGGGATGGAATCCTTTTTCTCCAACAGTGCCACAGGATGTTGTAAATGAGAAAAATGGATTTTTATCTATTGCTGTGTATGATCAAAGTAACTTAAATGGTATAGGGGGGGAGTTGCAGTTTAAGGGGCCAGATATTTTGAATAATTTTTCATATAATGGAATGAATTTTGGCTATACGGGGAATGGAAATTCTATGTTTTTTCCAGGGGATTCCCATGAAACGTTAACGATTGATAGAGCTACAGAGGATTTAATTATAATAATTGGAGGGATGGGGATTTTCGACGTCACCGCAAACTGGACTGCGATGCCGCAACCGGGGGACCCCGGCGTGACGCCTGATCCCGGTCAGCCGGGGGCGGGGGCGGAGGGCGACGAAACGCTCATGTCCATCAAGACGCAGGAACTGGCGCAAAAGGGGATAGAGCGCCTCAACGGCGCCATAGTCCGCAAGGATCAGATTCGTTCGCACCTTGGAGCGACGCAGAACCGGCTGGAGAATACGGCGACAAATCTTGCGATTCAGACGGAGAACCTGCAAACCGCGGAATCCCGGATATCGGACATGGACGTGGCCGCGGAAATGACGGCGTTTGTACGCAATCAGGTTCTGAGCGAGTCCGCGACATCAGTGCTGGCGCAGGCGAATTCCTTCCCGCAAATGCTCCTTCGCCTGATAGAGAGTTGAGCGGCTTTCGCCTGACGGCACTCCAGGGCGCCCTCCCCCCCGGGGGCGCCCTGTTTTTGCGCCCCCAGCCTTCTGATGGAGCGTGTTCCGTTTGGGACGGCCTGTCCGCCTCGCGAAAAACGCGGTTTTCCCGCTCGCCTGGGGCCGTGGGCGACGCGCCGCCGCCTCGCGCTTCACCTTTTTCAAGGCTGAAACGCTCTCGCAAACGCTTTCCCCGCTCCGCCTGCCAAACCATATGGCGACCGTGAACGGCAAAATATTCCATTTGTAAATATTTATTGATAAATATTTCTTTCTGGTATAAATCCCGCCCCGAATTCACTCCCATATGTCGCGACGCGACGGCCGAGGCCGCGCTGGTAACGCGGCCCGGACTGGGGGAGATATTCTATTTTATACCTGCAAATATTGATCTTCTAATTTTTTGTAGTTATAAAAAATCATGTTGTATGAATGGGATGAAAACAAGCGCCGAAGCAATGTGGAAAAGCACTGCGAAGACTTCGCCGATGTTGCTCTGCTCGACTGGAGCCGCGCCCACATTGAGCCGGATACGCGTCGCAACTACGGCGAACCGCGTTATGCGGCGCTTGTCCCGCGTGATGACGATCGCCTTATGTGTCTCGTGTTTACGCCTCGGGGTCCAAGGATGCGTATTGTAAGTTATAGAAAAGCAAATAATCGGGAGAAAAGAAAATATGAGACGTTATCATGAAAACGGCCGGGAATTTACCGTCTATTCTCCGGAAGAGCTTGCGGAGCTTCCGCGCCTGCCCGGGGCTGGCCGGGAAATGAGCGACGCGGAAATTACGGCGGCCGCTCTGTCTGATCCCGATACCCCGCCGCCCTCCGGGGATGGCGCGCGTTTTGCCGGCAAGTCAGGACGCGAAGCGCTCGCGGAACTGTTTCCTCCGGAAACCGTGGATGCTCTGCTGACGCCCCGTCGCGGTCGCCCCAGATCCGAGCGCCCGAAGATTCAGTTTACCGCCAGATTTGACGCCGATATCGTGGAACATTTCCGCAAAACGGGGAAGGGGTGGCAGGTCCGAATGGAAGACACCCTTCGCAAGGCGATACGCATGGGGCTGTAATCCTTGCCCCTATGTCGCGACGCGACGGCCGAGGCCGCGCCAGTAACGCGGCCCGGGGACAGGCCTTTCTCGCTGCCTGCGGCGGCCCGCATTGTGAGGCGCGGTGAAACAGGGTAGAGTCTTTCCATGAAAGCGAAACGCAACACGCGCGGGCGCCATCCGTATGACGCCGCTTACAAGATGCTGTTCAGCAGTCAGGATATGGTGGCGTCCTTGTTGCGGGATTTCGTATCGGACGAGCTGGTCCGCGAGCTGGATATGGGGACGCTGGAACGCTGCGCCGGCAGTTATGTGACCGACGAGTTGCGGGAGCGGCATGGCGACATGATCTGGCGCGTGCGCGGGACGGGCGGCGGCTGGTGCTATCTGTATATTCTGCTTGAATTTCAGAGTAGCGTGGACGCCTGGATGGCCGTGCGCGTGCTGGCCTATACGGCGTTGCTCTGGCAGGATTTGATCCGGACGGGGCGGATTCGCGAAGGGGAGAGCCTGCCGCCGGTATTGCCGATAGTGCTGTACAACGGCGGGGGGCGCTGGACGGCCCGTCAGGACGTGGCGGAGCTGCTGCCGCGGCTGTCCGGGCCGCTGTCGAAGTATCAGCCGCGCCAGCGCTATTTTCTTCTGGAGGAAAGTCAGGCTTCGGAGGAGGCGCTGAAGACGAAAGGGAGCCTTGCGGGCCTGTTGCTGCGTCTGGAGCGGGCGCAGGACGCGGAGGAGCTGCTGCCGCTGATAGACGAGGCAATAGACTTGCTGAAGGGGCCGAGGTATCAGGCCTTGCGCCGGGCCTTTGCCATCTGGATCTTGCGCGTGGTACTGGAGCGTGCGGGAATGGCCACGCCGGGCAAGGTTGTAACCGATTTGCTGGAGGTACGCGCCATGCTTGCGGAACGCGTTACGCAGTGGAAGGATGAATATATACGACAGGGCGTTCTTATCGGCCGTGAGGAAGGGTTGACGGAAGGACTTTCCATCGGCCGCGAGGAAGGCCTTTCCATCGGCCGCGAGGAAGGGCTGACGGAAGGCTTGTCCAGAGGGCGCGAGGAAAGCATGGTTCTCATTCAGGACTTGCTGGAATCCCGCCTCGGGGCGCTGCCGGAAGAAGCGGCCGAGGCCATAAGGGCGCGCGCCGTTTCGGGGAATTTGCGCGGCCTGATGCCCGCGGCCCTGCGCGCGACCTCCTATGCTGATTTTCTGGAAGAAGTGAAGCGCCTCGGCCAGGTTGCTGCAACGGCGTCGGGCGCGGACAAGTAACTTAGCCAACAAGTGAGCAAAACATGAAATATTTTCTTCCCTTGCTGACCATGCTGACAACCCTGTTTCTTGCGGGCTGCCATCACGGCCGCTGGTGCTGAGCATACCGAAAAACTTCCCCCGAATTCAGCTTTCCCCGCAACGATGCGGCAGGGGAGGGCGGACGAAACCGCGCGCATATAGAGCGCGCCGGGGAGGGGGGGCCGCCGCGACCAGCGCGTCGGAGCGGCGTTCGCGGCCCGGCGAGGACGTTATTCGCGCAAGGCCCGATCCCAGTTGCGCAAAAGCGGCTCCATGATATAGGACAGGATTGTCTGCTTGCGGGTTGTAATGAAGATGGTCACCGGCATGCCGGGAGAAAGATAGATACGGTCGGAAACCTCGGCGGATTCGGGAAAAATCTGCACATGGCAGAGGTAATACGGCGACATGCCCATGGACGTCTGTTCCTCCAGCCTGTCCGCCGCGATATACAGCACGCTGGCCGGAATCAGCGGCGTTGTGCTGCGGTCGAAGGCGTCCAGCTGCGCCTGCGCTTCCTGCCCCACGCGGACGTCGGCAATCTTGTCCACCGGAATATGGGCCTCGGCAACCAGAGGGGAGTCGTCCGGCACGATATCCATCAGCTTTTGCCCGGGAGAAATGACGCCGCCGGGGGAATGCACCGCCAGCCCGACGATGCGTCCCGAGACCGGCGCCGTCACTTCCAGACGCGCCTGCGTATCCTGAAGCGGGCGCAGCTGTTCGCGGGTTTGCAAGATCCTGCTGTCAAGGTCGTTCATTTCCTTGGCCGCCTGCTCGACGACGCCGATGGTCAGCCCTTCCTTTTGCAGTTGCAGGCCGCTCCTTTCCTGTTCCGTGGCCGCAATGGTCTGGCGCAGCTTGCCGTGGCTTCCCCTGTGCGTGGCAAGCTGGCGTTCAAGTTCCAGTACCTGCGATTTTTCCAGATACTTTTTTGCGGTCAGTATCCGCTTGGCGTTCAGCTCTTCCTTCAAGGTGGCAATAATGGCCTTTTCCGCGCTCATTTCCTCCTGAAGTCCAAGAATCTGCTGCGTTATCTGCGCCGTCTGCGAATCAAGAAGTTCCATCTGGCTTTGATAGGCGGCGCGCCGGGCGTCAAACATCTTTTGTTCGCTTTCCAGCGCGTCCTGACTGTCGTATCTTTTTGCCAGCGCAAGGAGTTCGTCGTCCCAGATTATGGGGCGGAACAGTTCCTTTTCCGCCTGATACCTGTTGCGTGCGGCCAGAAGAAGAATCAGATTCTTGTTGGCCATGTCCACGGAAGAGTTGACAGTAACGCTTTTCAGCGTGAGGAGCGCCTGCCCTTTCCGAACCTTGTCCCCTTCCCGCACATGTATGGCGTCGATAATGCCGCCTTCCAGATGCTGCACCGTCTTGCGCTCGGTATCTATGATCACCGTGCCCGGCACCACGACCGCGCCGCTGATTTCGCCGAAGACGGCCCACCCGCCAAGGATGCCGAAAAAAAGACCGACGACAAGCAGCCCCTGACGAATAATGGCGCCGAAGCCTTCCATGTCTCCGTCTTCTTGCGGCGGCGTCTCCGCCGTCGCCGGACGCGGCGCCGCGAGAAATTCAATTCCGGGGAGTTTCATACGCCTCTCCCTTTCCCATGCTGACGGATATCAGCGGTTTGCGGGCGGTATTGCGCTGCGCCGCCGCGGGCCGCGCCCGCCGTCCTTCTTCCAGCCGTTGCAGCACGACGGAGCGCGGACCGTAGCACAGCGGCGCGCCGCCCTGCCGCAAGACAAGTATTTCATCCGCCGCCGCCAGAATGGACGGCTTATGCGCCACAATGACGACCGTTCTGCCCGCCTGCCGGAGGCGGGACAGGCACTGCATGAGCCTGGTTTCACCTTCTTCATCCAGATTGGAATTGGGTTCGTCCAGAATGACGACGCGCGGTTCGCCGTAGAGGGCGCGGGCAAGGCCGATGCGCTGCCGCTGCCCGCCGGAGAGGCCCTGCCCGTAATCTCCGATGGGCGTATCGTAGCCGCCGGGAAGCCGGAGAATCAGATCGTGCGCGCCCGCAAGCCGCGCGGCCTGAATGACCTTTTCGGCGTCGACGCGCCCCATGCGGGCTATATTCTCCGCGACCGTTCCGGCAAAGAGATCCACGTCCTGCGGCAGATAGCCGACGAATTCTCCCAGCCGCTCCGAATCCCACGAGGCGATATCGGCCCCGTCCAGGCGGATGCTTCCCGACGCGGGGGGCCATATCCCCAGCAGCAGACGGCAGAGCGTGGACTTGCCGGAGCCGCTCGGCCCGATAAGCGCCAGCGTCGCGCCCGGAGCAAGGTGCAGGGACACGCCTTCCAGCACGGGCGCGCCATTCATGACAAAGGAAACCGCCTCGGCGCCGATCTCGCCGCGCGGCGCGGGCAGAGACATGTGTTTTGAGGCGTTTTGCGCCGAAAGAGTATCCTTGATACGCCTGTAGGCGGCCCGCGCTTCCAGCGACTGCCGGCACGAGGCCATTGCCTGATCCAGCGGCGCGAGCGCCCTTCCCATGATGATGGAGGACGCGATCATGATGCCCGCCGAACTCTGATGCGTTATGGCAAGGTAGGCGCCCAGGGCGTAAATGGCGACCTGAAGGCCGATGCGAAGCGATTTGCTGATGGAATGCAGCAGGCCGACGCGCCTGCTGGCGGCAGTTTGCAGGCGGATCACCCGGGCGTTGAGAGCGTGCCAGCGTTCGCCGACGGCCCCGATCATTCCCATGGAGCGAATGGTATGGGCGCTGCGGACGGCGCCGGCCAGCAGCATGGCGGCGCGCCGGTTGAAATCGTTGGCTTCCCGCAGTTTCGGCGCGGCTATTTTCTGCGTCAGCATGCCGAACGCCAGCACCGTCAGGCCGCCCGCGACGGCCACCATGCCCATTGCCGGGTGCAGAATGAACATCAGCAGAAAGTAGACGGGCATCCACGGAATATCGAAAAAGGCAAACACCGCGTTGCCGCCCAGAAAGCTCCGCAATGTCTGCACATCCCGGATTTCCCCCTGTTCCGACAGCCTGATCGGGGCGGAAGCCGCGCGCAGTTCCGTATCAAGCACGGGAAAGCTCAGCTTTTTTTCAAATTCGACGCCGATGCGAATCAGCAGGCGGGAGCGTATCCACTCCAGCAGGGCCAGCGCCGTCAGGGCGACGACGGCCGCGACGGTGATGACGACAAGCGTCGAAATATTGTAGCTTGTCAGCACCCTGTCGTACACCTGAAGCATATAAATAGAAAAAGTAAGCTGTAATATATTGATAAACATGCTGAAAAGCACGGCGTACCAGACAACCCTCTTGCATGTTGCCAGAAAGTCCTCCATACCCCACCTCCACGCGGCGGAGTTCGTTCTTCCTGCCGCAGCCGGTTGCACCCATGGATTTAATTGATTTACGATATTTAGTTTTGCACAAAATGCGGCTCAATTCAACAGAATTGTGCTATTTTAAAAGTAAAGTCTATTTTATGGGGCGAAAAATAGCGATAATATATTAGAAATATTATAAATGATGATGCTTCTGGCGCTCCCCGCCGCGCCGCGGACGCCCGGCGGGAAACCTCCGGGGAAGCGTCTTCGGAAAAGAGGAATGGAAAGGCCCGCCGCAAGGGGTTTTCGCAGGCAAGGAAAACGCCGTTGTCAAACCGTGCAAGGCGTTGACAACGGCGGCGGGAGAGAGCGGCGGGAATGGCCCGGAGCCGGACGCCCCCGGGCGTCTGGTATTCGGGGCCGGGGAATCAGGGCTGGACGCGGATGGAAAATTCCTGCTCACGGCAGGGAAGATAGCGCGTCCCCGCTCACGACGTTCTGACGATATATCCGGCGCGGACCCGGCAGCGGTATTTCCCCGGAACATGAAAGACAATCTCCGTATCCGGGACCCCCGGAAGCACGTCGGGGGCCCGGCCTTCCGGGCGTTCCAGCCAGTCCAGCCGCACATTGGGAAAGGCGCCCGCCGGCCCTTCCGGCAGGGCGGCCGTCAGGAAAACGCGTTCGCCGGGGCGCGCGCTTTCCGGCAGCGACAAGTCGCCCGGCTGCCGGACGGCGGGCGGCTCCACGCAGTCCGCCGGCGCCGCCTTGACAGTCCCGACCCCAAAAAGACAAAAACAGAGAGCGGACAGAAACCAGGGATTCATGAACTCCCCCTTATGCGCGCACGCGCGTTACAACAGACACGGGGCGGCGCCCCGACCTTTGGCCATGAAGTACAGTCAATGCAATGTCCCTTCAGGACTTGACAGCCTTGCGTCTGAGGAATGGCGCCCGGCCGTTCAGGTCTTCCGGCGTCTTGATTCCGTCATGGACGTGTTTCTGCAAAGCTGGGCGCGGCGCATGCGCGCCTCGGGCTACCTTGACTTTACCACCGCCCGCCATGAGGACTGCCGTTCCGCCTGCCGGGCCGTCACGGACGCTGTTTTCCGCCATGCGGATCTCGACAGGCTCCCCGTCTTTGAAAGCCTGCGCGCCAATGCCGACGGCTGGGCCGATCCCCTTCTGGAAATGGGATTGCGCCATTGGCGGCGCGGGATTACCGGCTCCATGTTTCTGGGCTGCTTCAAGACATTTGTCTTGGCCATGCACGACGCCCTGGGAGCGCTGGACGACGAAAGGGCGGGGCTGGCGTCCCGTCTGCTTGATATCTATGCCCATGCCTTCGAGGTCGTCTGGCTGGATACCTGCCTGCGGCGGCTGCGTTGCGAAAAGGATTCGGATCAGGCCGAACTTTTCCGCCTGCTGACGCTGGAAAAGTGCCGCTTTGAAAACGTGCTGGACACGGCGTCCGACGGCGTTCTCGTGATGGACGGTTCTTGCCGTATCTCCACCACAAACCGCGCGTTGCGTCAATATGCCGGGGAAAATCTGGAAGGAAAGCTTGTCTGGGAGGTGCTTCAGCTCGATGCCGACAGTCCTGACGGCTTCTTTCGGAAGTATCCCCCCGGCTCCGTCGTGGAGGCCGCGCCTTTCGGGGACGGGCTGTTTTTCAGTTTGTCCGTGACGTCCCTGTCGGCGGTAAGTCTGGCCAGCGCCGGGGAGTATCTTGTGCTGCTGACCAATATCACGCCGCTGGTGCGGCAGCGGGAACAGCTCGAAGAGGCCGTCGCCCGTCACATACAGGCCCAGCTTCAGGAAAAGCAGCGCCTTGAAGAAATGAACATTACCCTGCGGACCGTGTTGTCCAGCATTCACAGCGAGCGGGATCGCCGCTGCGAGGAGCTTTCAGACCATCTCCGCCACTTCCTGCTGCCCGCCCTCCGGCAGCTGACCCGCGAGCAGGAACCCGCCTCGCGGCAGGCCGTTATCGATATCATCCGGCAGGATGTCGAGCAGGTGCTGGAAAATGTCCTGCATGACGAACGCTCCCCGGCGGAAACCGGCCTGCGCAAGCTCACCCTGACCGAACTCAAGATCTGCCGCCTGATTCAGGCCGGGCACAGCTCCAAGGAAATTGCCGCCCTGCTGCATATTTCTCCCGAAACCGTCCAGACGCACCGCAAGAACATCCGCCGCAAGCTCGGCGTGCGCGGCCGGGACGCCCAGCTTGCCGTCCATCTCCGCACGGAAGCGGGGTAGCCCCGGCCCCCATTCTTCCCCCCAGGAGCATTTTCAGTTTGAAACGCTGTGCATTTAAACGCTCCAGGGTCGGGACTTATTATGTTTTTCTTGAGGGGGAAGGAACCCCTTTTGCTTGCGGCAAAAAGGGGTTCCTTCCCCC
>CALUWU010000140.1 GCA_944324555.1 uncultured Desulfovibrio sp. | reverse complement strand
ACTTTTCCTTGCGGAAAAAAGTTTCCCTCTCCCCCTCAAACTCCCCCTCTCCCTTCAAAAACCGCTTATCGGGAGAATGCGGCGGCGTCCCGACACAAAAGACAGGCCGGCGGCGACCGTCCCCCGGAGAAACGGCGCTTATTCCAGCGCCTCGCTGAAGCACAGGAAATCGACAATCAGGCAGCAGGGCGTCCCCTGAGCGTCAAGCCCCCAGAAGGCCGGATAAGCCCCGTCGCCGAAACCGCAGGAAAAGGCGGCGAGACTCTGCCCCTCGGCCCGCCGCCAGAGCACGGCCATACGGCGCGGCGTGAACGAGGCCACAAGGGCGTCTTCCACGGCGTCCACCTCCTCGTCGCGCAACGACAGGGAGGCGTCCCAGAAACCGCCAAAGCCCTCCTCCGCCTCAAATCCGAAAAAGCCATCCTCCTCCAGAGGCTCGGACGCGTCTTCCTCTCCGGTCAGGGCCATTTCATACCGCGCGGGCTGCGCGTCGCTCAGACGCACCTCGGCAAAGGCGATCACCTCCTCGCCTTCGGCGTCCCGCACAAGATGAAGGATGACCGGATATTGCCCCGGCGTCAGTTTTCGATCAAAGGGAACGGCGTCGTTTCCCAGAGGATCGGCGGCCACCAGACGCCCGCCGGGCAGGTCAAGCCGTCCCAGTTCCAGTTCCTTCATTTCGGCGGCGTCGCCAAGCAGGGAAGACATGGATCCGGATTTCAGGCATTGCAGCAGCTCTACGGGAAGATACATAAAGAACCTCTTGATATCGTCGCGGCGTCATGCCGCTTTCTTGAAAGCGTTTCACCTTTGAAAGGCGCTTGCCGTATGGCCTGTGTCCCCTTTGAAAAAGCGCGTTGGGGGAAGGCCCCCCCTTGCGCGCCAGCCGCGACCGAATGGCGGCCGCAGGCCGTGCCCGTTGCGACGAAGGAGGCTACGGGCATCGACAGCAGAGCAAAGGGGTTTCTTCCCCCTCAAGAAAGCCCTGATGAGTCCTGACCCTAGAGAATATAGCGGCTCAGGTCCTGATCTTCCACCACGTCCGCCAGATGTTCCTTGACGTAGGCGCTGTTGACCATCAGCTGGGCGCCGGGCATATCCGGCGCGTCAAAGGAAATATCCGCCAGAATCTTTTCCATGATGGTATACAGACGGCGCGCGCCGATATTTTCGGTTTCCGCGTTGATCTGTTCGGCAAAGGCGGCGATCTCTTCCAGACCGTCGGGGCTGAAGCTCAGCTTGATTTGTTCCGTACCCAGCAGGGCCTCGTACTGCTTCGTGAGGGCGTTGTCCGGCTCCGTCAGAATACGCAGGAACTCATCCTTGCCCAGCGCCTGCAACTCCACCCGCAGCGGGAAGCGCCCCTGCAATTCGGGAATCATGTCCGACGGCTTGCTGAAATGAAAGGCGCCCGCGGCAATGAAAAGAATATGGTCGGTTCGCACCATGCCGTGCTTGGTATTGACCACGCTGCCTTCCACAATGGGCAGAAGATCGCGCTGCACGCCTTCGCGGGAAATATCCGACGTCCGGTTCTGGCTGGAGCTGGCGACCTTGTCGATCTCGTCGATGAAGATGATACCCATCTGCTCCACCCGTTCCCGGGCGCGATCCGTCAGGGCCTCCTGATCCACCAGTTTCGCGGACTCTTCCTGCACCAGCACATTGAAGGCGTTGCGTACCGTCATCTTGCGGCGGCTGTGCCGGGGCGGAAAGGCCTTGCTGAACATGTCCTTGACCTGACTGCCCATCTGCTCCATGCCGGGAATGGCAAACATGTCGATGGACTGGCCCGGCTGTTCGACAACCTCCATTTCCACTTCCTTGTCGTCCATGAAGCCCAGACGGAACTGCTGCCGCAGCTTCTCGCGGGTGGACTCGCGATCCCCGCCGAAGGAACCGGGCAGCAGCAGATCGAGCAGGCGGGATTCCGCGGCGCTTTCGGCGGCGCTCTTGACGCGGACATTTTCCTCGTCGCGCACCATCTTGACGCCCACTTCCATCAGATCGCGCACCATGGATTCCACATCCCGGCCCACGTAGCCGACTTCCGTAAACTTGGTGGCCTCGACCTTGATAAAGGGCGCGCCGCTCAACTTTGCCAGCCGCCGCGCAATTTCCGTCTTGCCAACGCCGGTGGGACCCATCATTATAATATTCTTGGGCGCCACTTCATCGCGCAGCTCGGGCGCCAGACGCTGCCGCCGCCAGCGGTTGCGAACAGCCACAGCGACCATGCGCTTGGCCTGTTCCTGACCGACAACAAATTTATCCAGTTCCGCCACAATTTCGCGGGGCGTCAAGGTGCTCATTCATGGTCTCCTGTGGAACGTATTGAGGGCGCGGCGCGCCGAAGGACAAGGCGCCGGGAACCGCGCTTTTTTTCTTACAGTAAGCATCGTTCAGGGAATCGTCTATGCTCTCTCTTCAGGAAATTCCCGTATTTTGTCCCCCGTCGCTCTATATTCTCATCGGCATGGCGATGCAGGCGCTGGCCCTTTTCCTGCGCTGCCGTCCCCTGCTTGTCTGCGGCGCGCTGACGGCCGTGCTTGCCGCGTTCATGGAAAGCGACATAACGTTCATTATCGGCCAACTGCTCCTCCTGCCGCCGCTCTGGCGAAGCAGGTTCTAGAGCGTTTCATCTTTGAAAAAGGTGAAACGCGAGGCGGCGAGACAGCGCCGCCCGGCCCAAAGTGAGCGGAAAAACCGCGTTTTTTCCGCGAAACGACAGGCCGTATGGTTTGAAATGCGGAGCATTTCAAACTGAAAA
>CALUWU010000139.1 GCA_944324555.1 uncultured Desulfovibrio sp. | reverse complement strand
GGGGAGTTTGAGGGGGAAGGGACCCCTTTTTGCCGCAAGCAAAAGGGGTCCCTTCCCCCTCAAGACAAACTAATGAACCTGACTCTGCGAAAGGCTGGGCCCCTTTTTGCCGCGAGCAAAAGGGGTTCCTTCCCCCTCAAAAAAAACGTTCTCAAGGAGCAAGCAAGATGTCGGTATCTCTTTCAAAGGGCGGCAATGTTTCTCTCAGCAAGGAAGAACCGGGCATCGAATCCATTTCGGTCGGCCTGGGCTGGGATGTACGCTCTACCGACGGACAGGACTTTGACCTCGACGCCTCCTGCTTTCTGCTCAACGCCGCCGGCAAGGTGCGCGGCGACAGCGATTTCATTTTCTACAACAATCTGAAATCCCCCTGCGGCGCGGTCGTTCATACCGGCGACAACCGCACGGGCGAAGGCGACGGCGACGACGAATCCATCAACGTGGAGCTGCTCCGCCTCCCGGCGGACGTGGCCAAACTGGCCTTTACCGTGACCATCCATGAAGCCGATCTGCGCCATCAGAATTTCGGCATGGTGTCCAACGCCTTCATCCGCATCGTCAACCGCAAGAACGGCCGCGAGGTCGCCCGCTTCGACCTCAGCGAAGACGCCAGCACCAACACCGCCATGATCTTCGGCGAAGTCTACCGCCACAACGGCGAATGGAAATTCCGCGCCGTCGGCCAGGGCTACGACGGCGGCCTCGGCCCCCTTGCCCGCAATTACGGCGTCAACGTCTAATCCGTCCTTTCCGGGAGCGGCCCCGGCCGCTCCCGCAGCCTCAACCCCTTTTCCCATGCGCCTTTCCCGACCCATCAGCTCCGCCGGACGCCTCGACCTTGATATTTCCCGCGCCGACCTGCCGCCGGAAACCCTTTTCGAGCTTGCCGAACGCCGCAACCCCCGCCGCGCCTTTCTCTTTGTCAGCAAGGTTCTTGGGCGCCATATCCCCGTCGCGCCCTCGACCATGCGCGCCGTATATCAGCGCCTCGCGGACAAGATCGACCTCCCGCCCGATATGCAACCCCTCTTTGTCGGCATGGCCGAAACGGCGGTCGGCCTCGGCGCGGGCGTCTTCCGCGCCTGCCGGGAACGCCGCCCAGACAGCCTCTTCCTTGCCAGCACGCGCCACGACTTCCCGGCGCCGCGCCTTGCCGAATTCGAGGAAACCCACAGCCACGCCATGCGCCACGTCCTCTACCGGCCCCGGAACGCCTCCCTTGACGGGCGGCCGATCCACCTTGTGGCCGTTGACGACGAAATGACCACCGGCAACACCTTCCTCCATCTTTGTCAGGCGCTGCATGACGCGGGCCTGCCGCCGGCGCGGGCGACGCGGGTCGTCATCATGGACTGGAGCCCGGAGGAGGCGGCCGCCTCCCTCCCCTGCCCGGGCGAGACCGTCAGCCTGCTGCGCGGCTCCTGGCGCTGGACGCCCGCCCCCGGCTATGTTCCCCCGCCCCTTCCCGCGCGCGTGCGGCAGGGGGAAGGAACCGTCCCCGTCGCCTCGCGGCAGGACTGGGGCCGCTTCGGCATGAGCGACATGCCCGCGACGCCCTGGCCCGACGTGCGCGAAGCCCCCGGACGGCGCGTCCTCGTGCTGGGAACGGGCGAATTCGTCTGGCCGCCCTTCCTGCTGGCCGAACGGCTGGAGCGGGAAGGCGCGAACGTGCTTTTCGGCGCGACCACCCGTTCGCCCATCAAGCCGGGAATGGCCATCCGCACGCTTCTTGAACACGGCGACAACTACGGGTTCGGCATCGTCAACTACCTTTACAACGTCGAGCCAGAAGACTTTGACAGTATCTATCTTTGCTGCGAAACCGGAGCGGACGCGCTGGACGAGCGCCTGACGCGCGGCCTTGGCAAGGCTGTCGTACTGGAGTACGGAGCATGACCGAACGCCTTCCGTCGCCGATATTCTGCATTGATCTCGACGATACAATCTTTCAGACCGCGCGCAAGATGACGCCCGCCCAGCGCGCCGGGGCCGTTCCCGCCGCCCTTGACCGGCAGGGCCGCCCCCGCTCCTTCATGACGCGGCGGCAGCGCGCCCTCCTCGACTGGCTGAACGCCCATGCCCGTCTCGTTCCCGTCACGGGGCGCGGCACGGAAGAACTGGGCCGCGTGCAAATCCCCTTCCGTTCATGGCGCGTCGCCACCCACGGCGCCGTCGTCCTGACGCCCGAAGGCGACGCCGATCCCCGCTGGCGGGCGCGCGTCCTTCAGATTGTCGCACCGCTCCAGCAGCGGCTCGACGAGCTGGAACGCCGCTGCACGGAGTTCTTTCAGGCGCGCGGCTACGACGCCTTTGCCCGCGTCAACCGGGAATACGGCGCGGGCGTCTATCTTGTTCTCAAGCATCGCGACAGCTCCCGCCTTGAAGAGCTGTACGCCGCGCAACGCGATCTCTTCCCCCGGCTCGATCTTTCGTTCTGCGCGCTGTCCGCCAACGACAACAATATCAGCCTGCTGCCGCGCGGCATCGACAAGGCGTCCGCCCTGCGTCACGTTCTGGAACAGATGCGGGCGACGGAAGACGACGCGCCCGTCGTCGGGCTTGGCGACAGTCTGAGCGATCTTCCCTTCCTGACTCTCTGCGACTGGTGGGGCATGCCCCGAAAAAGCCAGCTCGCCGGCGCCGTCGCGCCTCTCCTCCGGGAGGACTAGCCATGCTCTCACGCGATCCCGCCTTCTTTTCCGGTTCCTATGCGCCCGAAGACATAACCTTTCTTCTGCGGCGCACGGTCATTGACCTTACCCCCGTGGACCTGAAGGAGCGCTATCTTCAGGACGGGCGGCGGCATTATTCGGAAATGCTCAGCGAAGAGCGCCCCCCCTCCCCGGATCACATGGCCGTCTACAAGGCCGCCCTGCGCGATCACAAGGAGCGTCTTGCGCGGGAGACGCTGGCGCTGGCGGCGGCCATTGCCGCGGAATCGCGGGCCGGGGAGCCTCTCGGGCTGGTGAGTCTCGTGCGGGCGGGCTGTCCGCTGGGCGTGCTGCTCCGGCGGGCGCTGCGGCTTCTGGGCAGGGACGTCCGTCATTACGGCGTCAGCATCATTCGGGACAGGGGCATTGACCATGCCGCCCTTTCGCTCGTGGAACGGGAATGCCGCCCGGAGAATATTTATTTTGTGGACGGATGGACGGGCAAGGGCGCCATAAGCGGCGAGCTGTCGCGCTCGCTGGCCGGGCGCGACGGATACGACGCCCGGCGGCCGCGTCTTGTCGTGCTGGCCGACCTCTGCGGCGGCAGCCTGCTTTCCGCCTCCCATGAGGACTGGCTGATTCCCTTCGGGCTGCTGGGCGCGCCCGTCGCCGGATTGATTTCCCGCTCGCTCTGGGCGGACGACGGTCTCCACAAGTGCATGGTCTGGGAATCCCTGCGCGAGGCGGATCAGAGTCGCGATTTCGTGGATACGGTATCGGCTCTCTGGACGCCCGAAATGCTCGCCGCCGCGCGTCCCGCCGCGGTCAGCGACGCCGCGCGCGCCGAATGCGGCAAACGTTCGGCGGAACTCGTGCGGCGCGTCATGCGGGAATACGGCGTGGATACGCCCAACCGCATAAAGCCCGGCATTGCCGAGGCCACGCGCGCCCTGTTGCGCCGGGTTCCCGATCACGTTCTCGTCCATCGCCTCGACGATCCCGACGTGCGGCTGCTGCTGTCTCTGGCCCGGCGGCAGGGCGTCGGCATCGAAGAGGCCGGCGCCGCGCTCCATCCCTACAAGGCCGTTACCATCATCCGCAAGATCGGCGCCGCCTGATTATGGGAAAGATTGCGCGGGGTGCGATGGGGGAAGAGATTCCGGGGGGAGAGGGAGACCCTTTTGCTTGCGCCAAAAAGGGTCTCCCTCTCCCCCCGGCCCCCCTCTCCCTCCCCAAAACGCGCCTTCAAATCCGCCGCGCTCAAGGCAAAACGCGAGGCGGCGGGCCGCCCGTCCAGAAGCGAGCGGCAAAACTGCGCTTTTTCCGCGAAACGACGGGCCGCAGGAACTGAAAAGGCTTTAAAGTCAGAGCCAAACATGCTGATACGCCTTCCGGCGCTTGACTTTTCCGCCGGGAAACGTCAAGTATATATTCGTTGCGGCTTACTGCCGCGGCTCCCCGCTTTGGCCCGAGATAGCGTCAGGGGTTCCGCTTGCGGAATGACTGGACTGCGCCCTTTCCCAAAGCGGGTTTTTTTTGCGATTTGTGCCGATCTTCGGCATGCGGAGCCCGCTGCCGCCCCGCCTTCTCCTCCGCGTCCCGGACGCGAGGACAAAAAACGGCAAAACAATCTCCATCGCTATTTGACATCGTCAAGAAAAGAGAATACTCTGTATACAGAAATGCTCGCTGAGGGCCGATTGACACCAGGCAACTGGAGGGTTTCGGAGTTACCAGCGAGCATTTCTTTTTTTTAGTCTGTAGCGATTTCGTAGCTTTCCTCACCTTCGTTTTCCGCCTCAAATCCGGCAGAACAGCCACTGCTTCCAGCTGAACAAGCCCCCCGGAGCATTTTCAGTTTGAAACGCGTTGCGTTTCAAATCCTGCGGCCTGTCGCTTCGCGGAAAAGCGCAGTCTTTCCGCTCTGTTAGAGCCGTGAGCGGAGCGGCGCCGCGTTCCTCTTTAAGACAGGATGAACATTGACGCCGTCACCGGAAGTGGGTAGGATTTTTCCATCAGGCCTGATTACGCTCAGGTCGAGCGGCTTCGATTCCCCCGGTTTTGAGTCACCGGGTAAGTTTGAGAAGCCGCTTTTTTGCGTCCGTGCCGTAGGCGTCTGCAAGGACGGTATCCGGACTGGCGGCAAAGGGCGCGGGGGTGTTGACAGGAAAGCCTGTCTTCCGGCAGCCTGTTTCCAGGGATGTCACGACCGGAGCCATAGGGGACGCCATCCTGGCGGGGATAAGATGTAATTTCCTCATCACTAGGGAAAGGCGTGGCGTCCCGCTTTTCTTTCATCCAGTGTTCAACGGCTCTTGCCTTGTCTCTGAAAGTCGCGCCGACACGAAACCTGAAGACAATTCGGGCTTTTCCTTCTGTGCCTCTCTTCCCCCGCACAGCTGTGCCCATAACGACTCTGGCGATCTGCCCTCTCCGCCACGAAAGCTGATGCTCTTTTCTCCGGTAACGGGTCCCACGCCCGGCAGATCCTCCATGAAGATATGCGCCGCCTCGTGCGGAATGGAGGAAAGGTCAGCTTCCTTGTTGAAAAGGCGGATGACAGTCGGCCCGCCGGGCTGGAAAGAGACGGAGGCGCGCTTGCCTGTGGCCGCACCTGATGTTAAATTACTTTCAGTTGCGGCGTCCTGCCGCAGCGTGCCGCTTTGGCCCGAGAATATTGCGTCAGGGGTTCCGCTTGCGGAATGACTGGACTGCGCCCTTTCCCAAAGCGGGTTTTTTTGCGATTTGTGCCGATCTTCGGCATGCGCCGCCCCGCCTTCTCCCCCGCGTCCCGGGCGCGACGCCGCCTTGCGTCGGCATCGCGGCGGGCGGGTGGTTCCAGAGAAAAAGTTGACAAAAATTTTTATATGTAATACTTTCTTTTAACCCGTTCCTCTCTGAACTGTGGAAAGTCGTGGAGCCGCGAAAGGCGATGCCTCGGCATCGTCGACCGAATGGGGAAAAGCCGCGCACCCCCAGAGAGAACGGGGTTTTTTATTCTCAATTTCTTGTCGATACTCTCGCAAGCCCGTTCCCGATTCCTTCCGCCGCGCCGACGCTGATGCCGGGCGGCCCCCCCAATTGCCCATCGCTATCCTTGACATTTTCAAGAAGAACGCACAAGATAATCTAGAACTACTCGCTGAGGGCCGGTCAGCCCCGGGAAACCGCGGGCCATCGGAGTTACCAGCGAGCATTTCTTTTTTCAGTCTGTGCCGTCCGTTTCGTTCTGAAAGTCCCCCCTCCCCGTGCCGTCATTGACGCCAAAGGCGATCCCGGAGTATTTTTATTACAGCGCCCTGATTTACGGGAAGTTCTGTAATCTGGGCGTATCCTGATCAGTCTGGAGTTCTGCAGCCGCTTCCCGCTGCTTTACCGGTTTAAGCTGATCAGGATGTATATTCGGCCAGCTCGTAATCACAGAAACGGTTGCCGCTGGCGTCCTTTCCCTGTTCCACGCGCACGCCGCGCGGGCTTTCCACGGCCTCATGCGCGACGGGGCGGGAGGATTGACAGGGGAATCCGTTTCGGTAATAGTCACAGAGGCCTTTTGTCTCCGGGAGGAATGACTAAAACTTCCCCCGGCAGTATCTCCGTAGTTAAGGGACTTGCCGCCATGAGCGGGTTCTCTCTCGCGGAGGACACAAGAGGCCTTCTTTTTTTTGGGATAAACCGTTTTTTGTTCCTCAGCCCCGCGATATCCATCATCCCATCCCATCAATTCTTTCACACGCTGCCGCAGGGCCTCGTCCTGTCCGGCCAGCGCCTCGGTTTCCGCCCGCCGGGCTTTGTCCGGCGTCATGCGCGGCGGGGCGGGCTGCTCCGGGGCGGTCGAAAAATCGGAAGCGGGAAGGTTGATAAAAGCGGCGATGTCTGGCAGACTAAAACTAGTCATATGACTGGCCCTGCTCTGACCGACGGTGTCGGAAAGCACATCAATACCGCCCGTTGTGTATCCTTTCCCCTGCCTAGCAGACGGGGAAAGAGACTCAGAGCGGGGCTTTTTTTTTTGACGGCTCCACCTCTTCCCCATCCACAAACATGGTCTCAAGGCGGAAATCCGCGCCCTCTCCGCCACGAAAACTGATGCTCTTTTCTTCGGTAACGGGTTCCACGCCCGGCAGATCCTCCATGAAGATATGCGCCGCCTCGTGCGGAATGGAGGAAAGGTCAGCTTCCTTGTTGAAAAGGCGGATGACAGTCGGCCCGCCGGGCTGGAAAGTGACGGAGGCGCGACGTCTGCCGCTTTCGTCAGACTGGTAGCTCGCCGGATTTTGCTGCCGCATATTGACAAGAGCGAACTCTGCGTATATAGATTTTTTAGTGGCGTTGGCTAAGGGGGTAAAAGGGAAGTAGACCCTGGCGCTGTCTTTCCAACGCCGCAATTTATGCCTGTTAACATAACGGGCATTTTTTTATATCAACGAACTGCTCTTTTTTGCAGCCATGTCGTAGAGCGTTTTGCCTTTGAAAAACACGGGAGAAGCCGCGGCTTCTCCCGTATGGGCGACCCCGATTCCCCAGCATTTGAGTCTGCTGGTAACGATGACGAGTCGCCCTTTTTGTTTTCTGCCCCGCGATACGTTTTTTTGCGTCCGCCGCCCGGCGACGCGCCGGCAAATCATCCTGCGCGCCGCCGGGGGACGTTCCATTCTCCGGCGCTCTTCGGGGCGCCTCCGCCGTTCATTGTTCCGAATAAACGTTTTCGGTAGAGGGATGGGGGGTTCGGGGGGAACTACCAGAAGAAGGAAATCCTCCTGCTGGAACGCGAGATGCAGAAGCTGGAACAGACCCTCGGCGGCATCAAGAACATGGATCGCCTGCCGCAGCTGGCCTTCATCATCGACCCCAACCGTGAAGAC
>CALUWU010000138.1 GCA_944324555.1 uncultured Desulfovibrio sp. | reverse complement strand
AGACGGACATGGGCGGCTATATCATGCAGCTTCAGCATTTCTCGGTAAACGACGGGGAGGGCATACGCACCATCGTCTTTATGGCGGGCTGCCCGCTGCGCTGCGCCTGGTGCTCCAACCCGGAGGGCTTGGCGGGCACCACGGCGCCGTCGTAAGTCTTCTTCATGAATTCCTGAAGTTCGGGGCTGCGGAGCGCCTTGAGCAGCGCCTGAAGTTCGGGGCGGTTTTCGTCGCCCTGACGCACGGCGATAATATTGGCGTAGGTGGTTGCGGCCAGAGAGTCGGCGGATTCGGCGCGCAAGGCGTCCTTTACCTTGAGGCCGGCAAGAATCGCATAGTTGCCGTTGATGACGGCCAGATCAAGATCGGGCAGGGAGCGGCCGAGCTGGGCGGCTTCGATTTCCTCGATCTTGACCTTGCGGGGATTCTTGACGATGTCGAGGCGCGTCGCGGTCAGGCCGGCGCCTTCCTTCAGCGTGATCAGGCCCATGTCCTGAAGGAGCAGCAGGGCGCGGGCTTCGTTGGTGGTGTCGTTAGGCACGCCGATTGCCGCGCCGTCCTTCAGCTTGGCGAGGTCCTTGCAGCGGCCCGCGTAGATGCCGAAAGGCTCGTAATGCACCGTGCCGAGAGAAACCAGCCGGGTGCCCTTTTCCTTGTTGAAGTCGTCAAGATAGGGCTTGTGCTGGAAGAAGTTGGCGTCCAGTTCCTTGCCTTCCAGCGCCACGTTGGGCAGCACATAGTCGGAATAGTCCACGATTTCCAGCGTGATGCCCTGCGGCTTGAGCAGCTTCTGCGCTTCCTGAAGCAATTCGGCGTGCGGCGTCGGCGAAGCGCCCACCCGCAGAACGGTTTCCGCTTTCGCGGGCAGGGACAGACCCGCCGCCACTATGCACGCGCTCAGGGCAAGGAGAATCTTTTTCATCTTCTCGTTTCCTTTATTTGATATTTTTCCTTTTCCGGCTCCCCCTGACCGGACGCCGTTTCTAGAGCAATTTCAGTTTGAAACGCTGCGCGTTCCAAACCATCCGGCCTGTCGTTTCGCGGAAAAAACGCGGTTTTTCCGCTCTCTTTGGGCCGGGCGGCGCTGTGCCGCCGCCGGCCGGAAGCGCGCAGGGGGGAGCGTTTCCGGCCCCGTTTCGGCGGGGCGCGCCGTGTCTTTCCAGTATTACAGAGGCGCTTGCCGTTGTCCAATGGCGAAAGACCATTCGCCTGTCTTCCTGAGCATTTTTAGAGCAATTCGCCTTTTTCAAAGGAAAAATGCTCTTGCGCGTCCGGCCTGCGCCGGAGAGGGAGAGAGATGATAGAAGAGAGAAGAGAAAAGAGGGCGCCGCCGGGGGACGGCGACCGAGGGCGCGGCGGCGGAACCTGCCGGAATGGCTGTCGACCGGAATAAAGCGCGCTGGGGAGGGATGGGGGGAGTTTGAGGGGGGAAGGGAACACCTCCCGCGCGAGCGGAGGGGTTCCCTTCCCCCCTCAATCTTCAACAAGAAGAGAACCGAGGGCGAACGGGGCGAGCGGTCAGCGACTGCGCTTGTCGCACTTTCTGGTGGCCCAGTTGCCGATGCTCTGGAAGGCCTGAACGATGACGATCAGGAGGATGATGGTCACGATCATGACGTCGGTCTGGTAGCGCATGTAGCCGTACTGGATGGCGAGCTTGCCCAGACCGCCGCCGCCCACGGCGCCGGCCATGGCGGAATAGCCCAGAATGGTGGTCGCGGCGATGGCGCTGCCGTTGATCAGGGACGGCTTGGCTTCGGGGAGGAGGACCTTGCAGATGATCTGCCGGGTGGAGGCGCCCATGGACTGGGCGGCTTCGACCACGCCGGGGTCCACTTCCAGCAGCGAGGACTCGATCAGGCGGGCGACGAAGGGCGCGGCGGAGATGACCAGCGGCACGATGGTGGCGTTATTGCCGATGCTGGTGCCGACGATGAGGCGCGTCAGCGGAATGACGGCGATCAGCAGGATCAGGAAGGGGAAGGAACGCGTGAGGTTCACGAACACGTCAAGCACGCTGTAGACCAGCGCGTTGGGGCGGATGCCGTCCTTGCGGGTGATGACCAGCGCCACGCCCATGACGATGCCGAAGACGTAGGCGAAGAGGGTGGACGCCAGCGTGACGTAGATGGTGTCTATGGTTCCTTCCAGAAAGAGTCCGATGGTGCGTTCGTCAAGCATGGGGCATTTCCTCCAGCATGATGCTGCGGGCCTTGGCGTAGGCCATGATGCGTTCGATGGATTCCTTGCGTTCGGGCAGCTGGAGCACCATCTGGCCGTAGGCCACGCCGTCGAGGTCGCGGGTATCGGCGTACATGATGTTTACCGGGCAGCCGCATTCCAGCACCATGTTGGCGATGACGGGTTCAAAGGAGGAGCGCCCGTTGAAGATAAGACGGTACAGGCGTTCGTGGGGCATGTTCTGAAGGGGCTCGGGCAGGACGAGCCGCCGGGCGAATTCGGTTTTCGGGTGAAAGAAGACGTCGGCGACGGCGCCGCTTTCCACGACCGTGCCCTTGCCGAGAATGGCAACCTGACTGCATATCTTTTCAATGACGCTCATTTCGTGGGTAATGACAACGGCGGTGATGCCCAGCGTCGTGTTGATATCCTTGATCAGGGCGAGGATGGAGTCGGTGGTTGCGGGGTCGAGGGCGGAGGTGGCTGCGTCGCAGAGCAGGACGCGGGGGTTGGTGGCCAGCGCGCGGGCGATGGCCACGCGCTGTTTCTGGCCGCCGGAAAGCTGGGAGGGATAGGCGTTCATGCGCTTTGCCAGTCCAACGAGGTCCAGCAGTTCGCGGGCGCGTTCGCGCGCCTTGTCCTGGGGCGTGCCGACAAGCTCCAGCGGAAAGGTGACGTTTTGCTCGGCCGTGCGCTGCATCAGGAGGTTGAACTGCTGGAAGATCATGCCCATGGAGCGGCGCGCCCGGCGGAGTTCGGCGTCGCTGAGGGTGCAGAGGTCCTTGTCTTCCAGAAAGACGTGGCCGGCCGTGGGGCGTTCCAGCATGTTGATGCAGCGGACGAGCGTGCTCTTGCCGGCGCCGCTCTTGCCGATGATGCCGAAGATTTCGCCGCGGCGTATTTCCAGATTGACGCCGCGCAGGGCGTACACGTCCGTATTCTTGCCCTGAAAGCGCTTTTCAAGGTCTACGATGCGAATCAGCGCCTCGGCCTGGGAGGCGGGCGGCGCGTCGTCGCGCAGGGTGTCGTTCATGGTGCCTTCTTTGTTTTTTTGATTCGGGAGGCGGCCCGCCCCGGAAGGGGGCGCGTTGCGTTCCGCCGGGAAGGAGGGGCCTGCGTTTCCGGCCGGGACGCGCGTCTGAGAACGTCGCGCCTGTCGAGGGGCGCGCGCTTGAGGGGGAGGGGAATCATTTCCGTCGCGGGCGACGTGATTCCTCTCCCCCTTGTAGTGTTTGCCGCGTTACTTTTTGGCGCCGCAGCATTTCTTGTATTTCTTGCCGCTGCCGCAGGGGCAGGGGTCGTTACGGCCCGTGCGGGGCGCGGCCTTGGCCTGCGCCGGGGCTTCTTCCTCGCCGCCGCTGGAGTAGGAGAGGTTTGCGGTATCCTTGTGGCGGAAGCCGGCAGCGAGAGCGTCCTGCCGGGGTTCTTCGGCGGGCTGGGGTTCGTCCGCGGGCGCGGCTTCGTCGAGGGGGGCCGCGTCTTCGAGGGGCGCGGCGGCGTCGAGATCGGCGGCGTTGACGGGTTCGGCCTGAACGTGGACGCGCGTCAGGGCGCGGAAGACGTTTTCGCGAATCTGGAAGAGCAGATTCTGGAACATTTCAAAGCCTTCGCGCTTGTATTCGAGCTTGGGGTCGCGCTGGCCGTAGCCGCGCAGGCCTATGCCGTCGCGCAGGGCGTCCATGTTGCGGAGATGTTCCTTCCAGCAGCGATCCAGCTCTTCCAGGAGGAAGTAGCGGAGGATGTCGCGGTACATGGGGCCGGATTCGGCCTGAAGTTCCTCGAAGATGCGGCGGATGAGGGCTTCGCATTCCTCGCGTTCGGGCAGGGGGGCGTCGGCGGGCAGGACGCGGCCGATGTTGAACACGTCCGCGAGGCGCACGAGGGCCTTGCCCTTTTCCTCGTCGAGGGTTTCGGCGGAGGCGTGGTCGAGGCTCGTATAGAGATCGTCGAGGATATCGCTCATGAACTCGCGCAGCACGGGTTCAAGGTCTTCTTCCACCATGAGATCGCGGCGCAGGGAGTAGATGACCTCGCGCTGCTGGTTCATGACGTTGTCGTAGTCCAGCAGGGTCTTGCGGATTTCAAAGTGGTGGGCTTCCACGCGCTTCTGGGCGTTTTCGACGGCGCGGGTGACCATGGCGTTTTCGATGGCTTCGCCGTCCTTGAGGCCGAGCTTTTCCATGATGCCCTTGAGGCGGTCGGAGCCAAAGAGGCGCATCAGGGTATCTTCCAGCGAGAGGTAGAAGCGGGAGGAGCCGGGGTCGCCCTGGCGGCCGGAGCGGCCGCGCAGCTGGTTGTCGATGCGGCGGCTTTCGTGGCGTTCCGTGCCGAGGATATGGAGGCCGCCGAGTTCGCGCACGCCTTCGCCGAGCATGATGTCTGTGCCGCGGCCGGCCATGTTGGTGGCGATGGTCACCTTGCCGGCCTGTCCGGCCTGCGCGACGATTTCGGCTTCCTTTTCGTGCTGTTTGGCGTTGAGGACGTTATGCGGCACGCCGAGCTTGCGGAGGCGCTGGGACAGCATTTCCGAGGTTTCGATGGAGATGGTGCCCACAAGGACGGGCTGTCCCTTTTCGTGATGTTCGCAGATGGACTGGACGATGGCGTCGAACTTTTCCTGACGGCTGCGGAAGATGAGGTCGGGATAGTCCTTGCGGATCATGGGCTTGTTGGGCGGGATGGAGATGACGTCGAGGTTGTAGATCTGATGGAATTCCACAGCCTCGGTGTCGGCCGTGCCGGTCATGCCGGCCAGCTTGTCGTAAAGGCGGAAATAGTTCTGGAAGGTGATGGAGGCCAGGGTCTGGTTTTCGGCGGCCACGGAGACGCCTTCCTTGGCTTCCAGCGCCTGATGCAGGCCGTCGGAGTAGCGGCGGCCCTCCATGAGGCGGCCGGTGAATTCGTCGACGATGATCACCTGATCGTTCTGCACGATGTAATCGACGTCGCGCTTGAAGATATGGTGAGCCTTGAGGGACTGGAGAATATGGTGCTGCGCGGTGATGTGGCTCGGGTCAAAGAGGTTGTCCACGCGCAGGAGCTGCTCGCAGCGGGCCACGCCTTCTTCGGTGAGGGTTGCCGTGCGGGCCTTTTCGTCCAGGCTGTAGCAGGAGGGATCGAGCTGGCGCACCACGGCGTCCATGACGCGGTAGAGGTCCACGTCCTCGTCGGACGCGCCGGAGATGATGAGGGGGGTGCGCGCCTCGTCGATCAGGATGGAGTCCACTTCGTCCACGATGGCGTAGCTGTGGCCGCGCTGCACGAGCTGCGCGGCGTAGAACTTCATGTTGTCGCGCAGGTAGTCGAAGCCGAATTCGTTGTTGGTGCCGTAGGTGATGTCCGCCTGATAGGCGGCCTTGCGGGCGTCGTCGTCCATTTCGTGGACGATGACGCCGACGGAGAGGCCGAGAAAGTTGTAGAGCTTGCCCATCCACTGGGCGTCGCGGCGGGCGAGGTAGTCGTTGACGGTCACCACATGCACGCCCTTGCCGGCCAGGGCGTTGAGCGATACCGGCAGGGTCGCCACCAGGGTCTTGCCTTCGCCGGTTTTCATTTCGGCGATCTTGCCGCGGTGCAGCACGATGCCGCCGATGAGCTGCACGTCGTAATGGCGCATGCCCATGACGCGGCGGGATGCTTCGCGCACCAGCGCAAAGACCGGGGGCAGCAGCTCGTCGAGCGTGGTCTTGCCCTCGGCGAGATCGGCGCGATACTGCGCCATGCGCGCGGCGAAATCCTCATCAGCCAGAGCTTCCATTTCCGGCTCAAGCGCGTTGATGCGCGCGACCAGCGGACGCAGCTTCCGCAGGTAGCGTTCGTTCTTGCTGCCGAATATCTTTCTGAAAAGAAAACCGAACATGTGTTCTCCCGTAAGCGATATGAAGTCGCGCGACGCGCGCGCGGGCGGCGCGCCCGCCGCCTCATAATTAAGCCAGAACGCAATTTTGGCAAGCGCCGGAGCGAGAAAGGAAAGGTTTGCCCTTTGGAGGGGGAGGTTTTTCCGCGCGGAAAGGCCGCCGCGCCGGGCCGCCTGCCCGCGCGGCCCCCTGAAGAAGGGAGCCGGCGCGGGCCGCGCCGGGAGTCTGGAGCATTTTCCGTCTGAAGCGCTGTGAGCTTCACCCCATACGTCCTGTCGTCCTGCGGAAAAAAACGCGGTTTTTCTGCCCGCTTCGGGCCGGGCGGCGCGGGGGCGCCGCCGCGCGTTTCGCCTTTTTTCAAGGGCAGGGCGCTCTAACCTCTTGTGGTTACAGGCCGATAGAGAAGGGCAGGGCGGCGGAAGGAACGATATGCCGCGTTGAGCATGGTTTTTGCATGTCTTTGCGCAAGGCGGAAAGCTGACGCGAAAGCCCGCTAGAATTCCGTCTTGAAAACGGCCTCGGACTTGATACGATCAAGCAGCTCCGCAAACGTGGCCTTGACGTTTTCGCGAATGTCGCCGGCCACGACGAGAAAGAGCAGATCGTCGCCGGGGAGCAGGCGACCCTCGGCGGCTTCGGCCAGAATGGCGAAGATTCCGGGACGCCGCTCCATTTCCGCGCAGATGGCGCGGATCTTTTCCCGGTCGGGGCGCACGTCCACCGCGCGCACGGTTTCGTGGTCCTTGCGGGACCAGGCGCGCACCGTGCCGTTATGAATGAGCGTCATGCCCACGTTTTCGGCAAAGCCGGGGCGCGCCTTCAGCTCCTGCAATGTCTTGTTGATGTCCATGCGGCTCTCCTGTGTTACGACGTTAGTGTCGGGAACAAGAGAACATACATGACTTGAGCCTCTTTATAAAGGATTTATTCATGGCCAAACTCACTACCCTGCTTGCCCGTCTGCCCGACCATCGCCGCGAAGTGCGTATGAGTACCTACGGCCATGTGCTGTGGGTCTGCTGGCATG
>CALUWU010000137.1 GCA_944324555.1 uncultured Desulfovibrio sp. | reverse complement strand
CCTTCCCCCTCAAGATAAAACGTAATGCGTCCTGAGCCTATCCCTGCTTCAGCTTCGTGATGAGTTCGCTGAGGGCGGCGGTTTCCGTCGACAGGGCGCCGATGGCCTGAACGGCCTGATGCATGGCGTCGACGGTCTGGCCGGACATGGTGCTGACTTCTTCGATGGAGCGGTTGATTTGTTCGCTGGCGGCGGACTGTTCCTCCGAGGCCGTGGCGATGGCGCTGACCTGCGTTGCGGAGTCGTCCGTATCGGCAACGATGCGTTGCAATGCCGTGCCGGACTGGTTGGCAAAGCTGGTGGCCTGTTCGATCTGGGTGACGGTTTCTTCCACGGCGGCGATGCTTTTGCGGGCGCTGTCCTGGATGGCCCGGATGGCATTATCCACATCCGTGGTGGAGGCCATGGTCTTTTCGGCCAGCTTGCGGACCTCGTCGGCCACTACGGCGAAACCGCGACCGGCCTCCCCGGCGCGGGCGGCTTCAATGGCGGCGTTGAGGGCCAGAAGGTTGGTCTGATCCGCAATATCGGAAATGACGCCCATGATCTGATTGATGTTATGGGTGTGCTGATCCAGCGCCGTCATGTGCTCCTTGAGGGTCAGCGAACCTTCATGGACGTGGCGGATACTTTCCAGCGCCTGATTGACGATATTGGCGCCTTCCAGGGCCTGCGCCTTGGTGGTGGAGGACATGGAAGAGGCGTCGGCCGCATTGCGGGCGACTTCCTGCACCGAGGCGTTCATCTGGTTCATGGCTGTGGCGGCTTCTCCCAGCCTGTCGGCGGACGTCCTGGCCATCTTGGTGGATTCCTCGACGGAGCCGGAGAGCTCGTCGGCCGATGTGGAAATGATGTTGACGGCCTGTTCCAGCTGCTGCGCGGCATAGAGCATGCCTTCGCGCTTGGCGTCTTCGGCCTGTTTGCGCGCCTTTTCGGCTTCTTCCGTGGCCTTGCGCGCGGCGTCGGCCTGCTTTTGGGCTTCGGCGCTTTCGGCGGCGGCGCTGTCCTGCGCCTTCAGGAGTTCGGCCACCATCTCGCGCAGATTCCGATGCAGGGCCAGCAGTTCGCCGGAAAAGGCGCTGTCCGGGGGAATTTGCGACAGATCGCCGCGCGCCACATGAGCCGTGGCCTTCATGATGCGGGTCAGGGGATTGCAGATGGAGCGGGCCAGCAGCCACGCCAGCAGCAACAGCGCCGCAATGATGACCAGACTGCATATCAGCAGCATCCTGATGGCGGAATAGGCCGAATCGGAAACTTCCGCCTCGTCCAGCAGCGAAACGAGATGCCAGCCCGCGGCGGTGGGCAGGGAGCCCGCCAGCCGGGAGACGCCGTCAAAGGAAATGACGGCAATATTCATGCTCGTTCCGAGCATGGCCTTGAGTTCCGGCGCAAAGGTGTCTACCGGCTGCATCAGATGTTCGGGATTGCGGGGCGAGCAGATCATGCGCCCGGCGCCGTCCACAATGGCGAAGTAGCCGGTGCGGCCGAAGTTCATGTTCTTGAACATGGCGTCGATGTTCTTGATGCTGATATCCGCGCCGATGACGCCCAGCGTCTCGCCCTCGGGCGTGGAAAGGCGCAGGGAAATGGGCACCACGATTTCCCCTGTCAGGGACTGATAGGCGTCGCCGATGCAGGCCCCGCCGGGCGTGGCCATGTTCTGCTTGTACCAGGGACGCTGGACGGTGTTGAATCCCGCGGGAATGCTGCCCGGCAGACTGGTTGCATAGCTGCCGTCGGGGAAGCCGATATAAATTTCCGCAAGATCAGGCGAGGCTTTTTGCAGATTTTGCAGCAGCGCGAAGATTTCCCGCCCCTTGGGCGAGAGGGTGGAAACGTCATAGGGGGTTGCGCTGGTGGTGGCGGCAAAGCTGGGGAATTGCCCGGGGCTCTCCTGCAGGGCCGGCAGCGAGGCGAGATAGCGCAATTTTTCCATGCGGGAAGCAAAGAAATCCCTCAGATAGATGTCGGTAAGGCGCAGCTGGTTTGTGGCGTCCTGATTATACAGTGTCAGGTCGGTGTCTCGCATTTTCCAGAAGGAAATGCCCGAGACTGCTCCGGCGGAAATGACGATGCAGAGCAGAAAGCCAAGCATGAATTTTACCTTGATGGACATGAGCACCTCGGTTGTCGGTCTGGGAATCGCGGGGGCGTCGTCGGCGCGGCATACCGCTGACGCAGCGAAAATGTTTTTATAAGTAATATTCCGTTGTTACAGGAAAAGCAACGAAAAGCCGTCATGAGAGCATTTTCGTCCCGTCGCTTTGCGGAAAAAAACGCGGTTTTTCCGTCCGCTTCGGGCCGGGCGGCGCTGCGCCGCCGCCTCGCGTGATCCCTTTTTCAAGGGAAAAACGCTCTATTCCGGGGGCGGGGGCGTCATGCCGCAGTTGGGCGTCATGCCCCGATCCCGCAGATAGTCGCTTCCCCAGCGGTACATGGATTCCAGAAGGGGGCGCAGGGAAAGCCCCAGCGGCGTCAGCGAATATTCTACCCTGGGAGGCACGACGGGATAAACCTGCCGATGGACGAGTCCGTCCTCTTCCAGTTCCCGCAGCTGCTGCGTCAGCATTTTGGGCGTAGCTCCGGCAACGAGCCTTTGCAGCTGCGAGAAGCGCAGGACGCCGGGTGTCAGCTGCCAGAGAATCAGCGCCTTGTACTTGCCGCCGATGAGACGGAGGGTTGTCGCCACGGGACAGCGGCAGCCGTCCTGCGGCAGTCTGGGGGACTCCGGCGGGCAATGGGCACAGCAATGGGACATAGGATTACCTTCCATAGTATGGTTCAGGGTACTTGCTATTTATATGGTGCGTTCTTGCCAATAGGATAATTATGCCTAAGATGATGGGCCAGGGCAACAAGGTTTCCCGTTTTCGGGCGGGTAAGGGGGATATATGCAAAAGGCGTCGTTTGCCGTGACCGGCATGACCTGCGCCGCGTGTTCGGCTCGTGTGGAAAAGGCCGTCCGGCAGGTTGCGGGCGTAACGGATGTGACCGTCAACTTGTTGAAAAACAGCATGAAGGCGGAGTTTGACGAACGTGTCGCTTCTCCCGAGCTGATTGCGGATGCCGTGCGTCGCGCCGGGTACGGCGCGCAGGCCCGCGTCGCCGGGGGGCGGCGCTCCGACGGCGGCGGAAACAGGAGGGCGGACGCCGTGGAGGACGAGCTGCGCGCCATGCGTCGGCGGCTGCTGGTTTCCTTCTGTTTTCTTGTGCCCCTGATGTATGTGTCCATGGGGCACATGCTCGGCCTGCCGCTTCCCGGGATGCTGCGTCCCGCCGCGCATCCGCTGACGTCGGCGTTTGCGCAGTTCCTGCTGACGCTGCCGATCATGATTGTGAACGGCAAATATTATCGCGTGGGGTTCAGAACGCTGTTTTCCGGCGCGCCGAACATGGATTCCCTGATTGCCATCGGTTCCGGCGCGGCCGCGTTTTCCGGCATCTGGTCCATTGCGGCCGTGGGGCTGGCGCTGGAGCAGGGCGACATGGCCGGGGCGCAGGCTGCGGGAGGTCGCCTGTACTTCGAGTCGGCGGCCATGATTCTGACCCTGATCACGCTCGGCAAGTTTTTTGAGACGCGCGCCAAGGGAAAAACATCCGAAGCCGTTGCCAAACTCGTGAGTCTTGCTCCCCGGACGGCGACCGTTGTGCGGGACGGCAGGGAGTCGCGCGTTCCGGTGGAAGAGGTGCGCGCAGGGGATGTGCTCGTGGTGAAGTCCGGGGAAAGCGTTCCCGTGGACGGCGAGATTCTGGAAGGCGGCGGTTTCGTGGACGAATCCGCCATTACGGGCGAGAGCATGCCGGTGGAAAAAACGCCGGGAGCGCAGGCGACGGGAGCGACCATCGTCACATCCGGGCATTTTCGCATGCGCGCCCTGCGCGTGGGCGACGACACCACGCTGGCCCGTATCGTCCGTCTGGTGGACGAAGCCACGTCGTCCCGGGCGCCCATAGCCCGTCTGGCCGACAGGGTGAGCGGCATTTTCGTGCCTGTGGTCATCGGTATTGCCGTTGCGGCCGCCTGCGTCTGGCTGCTGCTGGGCAAGGATGCGGAGTTCGCGCTTTCCATCGCCATTGCCGTGCTGGTCATTTCCTGCCCCTGTGCCCTGGGGCTGGCCACGCCCACGGCCATCATGGTCGGTACCGGGCGCGGCGCGGCCAACGGCATTCTGTTCAAGTCCGCGGAAGCCATGGAAGCCATGCAGGGCATCGACGCCGTGGTGCTGGACAAGACGGGCACGGTGACCGGCGGCACGCCCGAAACAACGGATATTCTTCCGGCTGAGGGCGAGGACGAGGTCGGGCTGTTGCGCGTGGCCGCGTCGCTGGAGCGTTTGTCGGAACATCCGCTGGGCAGGGCCGTCGTCCGGGAGGCGGAACGGCGTTCCCTGACGACGGAGGAGGCGACGGCCTTTTTCCAGACTCCCGGGCAGGGGATCGGCGGGCGTCTGGGGGAACGGCGCTGTCTGGCCGGGAATGCCCGTCTGATGGAGGCGAACGGCATCTCCCTTTCCGAAGGCGTGCGCGCCTCGGCGGCGTCGCTGGCGGCGGAGGGCAAGACGCCATTGTTCTTTGCCGCCGACGGCAGGTTGCTCGGCGTCATCGCCGTGGCGGATGTGGTCAAGCCCGGCAGCGCGCAGGCCGTCGCGGATCTGGAAGCGCTCGGCATTCAGGTGACCATGCTCACGGGCGACAATGCCGTGACGGCCGCCGCCGTGCAACGGCAGGTGGGCATCCGTCATGTGGTGGCGCAGGTGCTGCCGCAGGACAAGGAACGGGAGATTCGGCGGCTTCAGGAGCAGGGGCGCAAGGTGGCCATGGTGGGCGACGGCATCAACGACGCTCCCGCGCTGGCGCGGGCCGACGTGGGCATCGCCATCGGGGCCGGAACGGATATCGCCATAGAATCTGCCGACGTGGTGCTGATGAAGAGCGCGCTTCCCGATGTGGTCACGGCCGTGGAACTCGGCCGCGCCGTCATGCGGACCATACGGCAGAATCTTTTCTGGGCCTTCTTTTATAATATCATCGGCATTCCCGTGGCCGCAGGCGCGCTGTACGCCGTATGCGGGCTGACGCTCAATCCCATGATTGCGGCCGCGGCCATGAGCTGCAGTTCCGTAAGCGTCGTGACCAACGCCTTGCGGCTGCGTTTCTTTACCCCTCGTCATGCCCTTGCCGCGGCGGCCGTCGCCGCGGGAACGGCGTCTTGCGAACCTCAGCGGAACAGGAGTACCGCCATGCAGACCATCATTGATATCAACGGCATGAATTGCAGCCATTGCAGCGCTTCCGTGGAAAAGGCCCTGCGGGCCGTCGCGGGCGTCGGCGACGTATCCGTGAGCCTTGAAAACAAAAATGCCGTCGTGACGCACGACAATGCCGACGTGAACGCCATGAAGGCCGCCGTTACCGAAGCCGGTTTTACCGTCGTCGGAGTGAAGTAGAGCGTTTTGCCTTCTGAAAACGCTCCGGCAGCATGAGAATACTGATGCCCGGCGGCTTCCGTCCCCAGGGCGGGCCGCGGGGGGAGGGCGTGGCGGGCCTTGTCCCGCGCGTCCCGGGCCCCCGTCCCCCTCCTGAAAAAAGCGCGCGGGGGGGGGGGGGGGGGGCAGGGGGAGGGGAACCACCTCTCGCGTGAGCGGAGGGGGGCCCCTCCCCCTGAATTTCACTCTGTCGTTTCAAGGATACAACGCGAGGCGGCGGCACAGCGCCGTCCGGCCCGAAGTGAGCGGAAAACACGCTTTCTCCGCTCACTTCGGGCCGTATGGTTTGAAACGCAACGCATTTCAAAATGAAAACGCAAAAAAAGGCCCTCCGTGGGAGGGCCTTCGGGAAGTCGCCCGCCTGAGCGGGCGACGTGCGTTGATGAGAAGTTATTCGGGCACGATTTCCTTGAATTCGTCTCCGTAGCTGTCCTTGACGACGGTATGTTCCTTCAGGAGGAAACGCCAGCGACGGAGGGTGCCGAAGATGACGAAGAGCATCATGACCATGACAAGCAGGCTGAGGAATACCAGCAGATACTTGCCGTTGGGCATGTACTGGTAAAGAATCAGCCAGATACCGGCCCAGAAGGTGATGACGGTCATGAAGATGCCGGGAATGCCGGTCATGAAGGCATACTTGCCCTTGTTCATGCGCAGCAGCACGGTGGTGCCGATGAGCAGGGTCACGGAAGCCAGCAGCTGGTTGCTGATGCCGAACAGGGGCCAGATATTGCTGATGTCGCCGCTATAGACGAGGTAGCCCCAGGCGCCGGTAAAGATGAAGCTGGTTACGATGACGCTCGGCCACCAGTTCTTGTCGCCCCAGCGGGGAGAAATCTTGCCGAGCATTTCCTGAAGGAAGAAGCGGCCCACGCGGGTACCGGCATCCACGGCGGACAGGATGAACACGGCTTCAAACATGATGGCGAAGTGATACCAGTAGGCCATCAGGTGCTGCATGAAAGGAATCTGCGAGAAGATGTGCGCCATGCCGACGGCAAGGGAGACCGAGCCGCCGGGACGGTGCATCAGGCTTTCCTGCACTTCCTTTTCCAGCATGGGCAGTTCCTGGACCTGCATGCCGAGGGCGTTGAAGGCCTGTTCGGGCGAGTTGATGGCGAAGTAGTCCGCGGGGATGAGCACGCAGGCGGCGATCAGGGCCATGATGGCCACAAAACCTTCCAGCAGCATGGCGCCGTAGCCCACGAAAAGCACGTCATGTTCCCGGCCGAGCATCTTGGGCGTGGTTCCGGTACCGATGGTGGCATGGAAGCCGGAGAGCGCGCCGCAGGCGATGGTAATGAAGATGAAGGGAATGACGGGGCCGCCCACGATGGGACCGCCGCCTTCGATGAACTTGGTGAACGGCGGCATGTTGAAGTTCGGCATGACAAAGATGATGCCGATGGCCAGCGCCAGAATGGTACCCACCTTCAGGAAGGTGGAGAGATAGTCGCGCGGCAGCAGCAGCAGCCAGACGGGGAGAACGGAGGCAAGGAATCCGTAGACCGGGATCAGGATGGACATGGACTTCTTGTCAATGTCCAGCCAGCCGAAGAGCTCGGGATGCGCGGCGACCATGGGGCCGGAAAGCAGGCACAGGGCAAGCAGAACCACCCCGATGATGGAGGCGCCCAGCACGTCGCCCTTGCGCCAGATCTGCATATACAGACCCATGATGATGGCGATAGGGATGGTGGCCGCCACGGTATAGGTGGACCACAGGCTGTTGTGCATGGCGTTGACGACGGCGATGGACAGACCGGCCAGCGTCAGGATCAGGATGGCGAGCACCGCCCACGCCGCCACGGCGCCGGTGGTCTTGTCGATTTCCTGCGTGGCGATATAGGCCAGACTCTGGCCGCGATGACGCACGGAGCAGAACAGCACCACCATGTCATGGACGCCGCCGGCAAGGACGCAGCCGATCAGAATCCAGAGCATGCCGGGCATATAGCCGAACTGGGCGGCCAGCACGGGCCCCAGCAGCGGACCGGCGGCGGCGATGGCCGCGAAGTGATGGCCGAACAGCACGAACTTGTTGGTCTGGATGTAGTCGTGCCCGTCCGCGTATTTGACTGCCGGCGTGGGGCGGGCGTCGTTCAGATTCAGAACCTTGCGGGCGATGAAGAGCCCGTAGAACCGGTAGCCGATGGCGAAGACGCATAACGCGGCAAAGATAACGGTGACGGCGTTGATGCCTGGTGAACCTTCCATAAAGACACTACCTCCTGTCAGGCCTGGTTACGCGAAGATTCATGCGTCTGTCCGCCGCCGGAGCCTGCCGCTTCTTACGGGGTGGTGAAAAAGCGGCGGCAATCAGAAAAGGCCGGTTGAAGATGTTTTCAACCGGCCTTTTTTCGTTGCTCTGGTCGGGATGACAAGGCTTGAATCTTCGACCTTTCGAACATGAGTCCCGCATGATTGCGCGACTATTATACTGCATCTTCAAGCAAGGTCTCTTGCTTAGACGATAGGACGCGCAGTGTCAATAAAAAGGAGGAAGTTTTGGGGGATACGTTCTCAAAAAAGCGGCGGGGCCCCGCAGCTCCCGGCGCCTATTCCGCGGGGGACGGGCTAGCGCGTTTCAACTTTGAAAAAGGTGAAACGCAAGGCGGCGGCACAGCGCCGCACGGCCAAAAGTGAGCGGAAAAACCGCGCTTTTTCCGCGAAACGACAGGCCGTATGGTTTGAAACGCACAGCGTTTCAAACTTGCTCTACCTGGTGGCGACGCGGATGAACTCCAGCATCAGGCGCAGCTTGTCCGGGGGCAGGTGTTTCAGTTCCCTGACGATGGCGTCGGAAATTTTTGCAGAGTCCTTGAGGGAGTTGTTGAAATCAAGAAGTTCCGCAATGCTTATGTCGAAGGCGTCGGCAATTTTGACAAGGCTGGAAAGCGTGGGGTTGGCCGCCTTGCGTTCGATGTCGCGAATCAGCGTCAGCGAGACGCCCGTTTGCCGGGCCAGTTCCTCCTGCGAGATTCCGGCCTGTTTTCTCTTGGTTTTCAAATGGGTTGCCAGATTTTCGAATACGCTCGGCATGGGGTACTCCTTTCCCCTTCTAGCAGACCTGACAGAGGATGAAAACCGTCATTAAAACAACTTTTTTATGGGAAAAAATTTCCTATAATAGATGAACGCCTAAAATATAGATAATTATTTCAATTACATAAAATATGGTGGCACGGTTTTGGCATATGCAGGGCAGGATTGCATTACCTCAAGGGAAGGGGAAAACCATGTCACTCGTTATCAATCATAATATGATGGCCGCCAATGTGGCCCGGAATCTCAATATTCATTACGGCAACTTGGCAACCAGCACGCAGCGCCTTTCCACCGGCATGCGCATCAATTCCGCGGCGGACGACGCCGCCGGACTTGCCATCCGCGAATTGCAGCGTTCGGATATTGCCGTGCTGATGCAGGGCGCGCGCAACGCCAACGACGCCGTTTCGCTGATTCAGGTGGCGGACGGCGCCATCAGCATCATCGACGAAAAGCTGATCCGCATGCGGGAGCTGGCCGAACAGGCCGCCACCGGCACCTATTCCTCCACGCAGCGCATGCTGATTGATTCGGAATATCAGCAGATGGCCTCGGAAATCACCCGTATCGCCAATGCCACCGACTTCAACGGCACCAAGCTGCTGGACGGTTCCCTGAGCGGCGCGCACGACGGCAGTCAGATGAACCCCACCGGCGCGCTCAAGATTCATTTCGGCACCGGCAACGATTCGGCCGAGGATTACTACTACATTCAGATCGGCGACTGCACCGCGGCGGGGCTGGGCGTGGGCAATACGGCCTTTGAATTTGTCGAGCCGCGGATTACCGAACTGACGACCGAGTATTATGAGGAACTGCGGGACGCCAGCGCCGAAAAGACATATCAGAGCACGTATACGGAAAAGTACGCCTCCTTCTACCAGGAGATTTACACGAAGCTCACTACCGGAACGCCGCCGCACGAGGGCCTTCCCGCCAAGGAAGCCAGCGAACAGGCCGCCGAGGAAGCCCGCCGCCTTGCCGACGAATACGCCTCCCAGGATCGGGACATGGTCAAGGCGGTCATGGACAAGATTTACGAGGATGCCTTCCAGCCCGCCTATGAAAGGGCGTACAAGGCCGCCGTGAGCGG
Organism: uncultured Desulfovibrio sp.; assembly: GCA_944324555.1. GTDB lineage: Bacteria > Desulfobacterota > Desulfovibrionia > Desulfovibrionales > Desulfovibrionaceae > Desulfovibrio. The sequence continues at coordinate 3,361 of CALUWU010000137.1, read as the reverse complement.
GGGCATGACCCACGAGGAAGCGGACAGCGCGGCGAGCAAGACCGCGACCGAAGACGCCATTCAGGCCGTCTTTGAAAATTCTGAAGCCGCGCTCAATGCGGATTCCCTTGAGGGGCTGACGGCAAATGCCGTGGTGGAGCGCGTCGAATCCGAAGCTTATGACGCCGTCTATCAGAAGGTCTACGCCTCGCTTTACAAGGATGCGGAACTCAAGGCCAAGAATGCCCTCGGCAGCGCCAGCCTTACCGTCACGCAGGCGGCAAGCCTGCGGCAGGGCGTGGAAGCGGCGGCGGACGAGGTGGCAAGCCGGATTGCCGCCGGACTGAAGGATTCCATCTTTGCCGTCTACGGCGCGGACGGCGACCCGGACAAGATGGCTGCGGCCATAGAGGCCGCCCTTGCCAGCGGGACTGCCTTCGGTACCTTCAGCGAGAACGACCTTCTGACCTCGGTTGACATAGAGCTGCAGAAGTCCCCCACGGAGACTGTCACCATTACGGCGCAAAACAGCGCCACGGCGCAGGATGTGACGGATATTTACAAGGAAGTCGGCGCGGGGACGAAGCCGACCCTGCAACTCATGCCGCCCCGCAACAGGGAAGGCGCGGACGCCTTCATCAATCATATCGGCTCGCAGGCCTATGATGCCGTCTATAATCAGGTATATAACAACCTGTATCCCTCGGCCATCACGGCGGCGGAACAGTCTCTCGGGATTACCCCGCCTGACGACAAGCTGCGCGCGGAACAGATTCTGGCCATCCATAATGCCGTTCGTGAGCAGGCGACGACACTGGCGGAAAAGCTCAGGACGCAAGTGGAAGAGGGCATGGAGTATGTCTATTCCAACGCCTATGCCGGCGACGGCACGACAACCGGTTTTGACGTCTACTATCAGGAGGCTCTCAAGAGTTATCCCGAGGAAGTTGCACGCCATATAGCGGAAACAAAGGCAAGCGACGACGGCTGGACGGCCATGATACAGGCCGCGGAAGACGCCGCGAACGCCGGTACGCCGTTCGGCTTCCCCCTGGGCGCGAACAAGAAGAACGAGATCCTTGAGGAGACGGACTTCAATGTCGCGGAGTTCCAGATAGATATACCGCACGTTGATGATCTCACGCAGACAACTCGGATCACGGTGGGGGCCTATACCGGGCAGGCGGGTGACGTCACGGCGGTGTACAAGGCAATCGGAACCGGCGCCCAGACCTATATGGACAATTACGGCATTCTGGGCAATCCCGACGGCGTCATTGACGCCGCGGAGTACTACGCGACGACCTTCAAGACGGATACCGTCGGGGCATGGGTTCCCTCCGGCGGCAACAACGTCCTGACTCAGGAAAACGCGCAGAAGGCCGTGGTGGCCATTGCCGACGCCATCGCCCGCAAGGACGAAATCCGCGCGCATCTCGGGGCGTTGCAGAACCGGTTTGAAAACACCATTACCAACCTGAATATTCAGGCCGAAAATCTGCAACAGGCGGAATCCCGCATCTCGGATGTGGATGTGGCGACGGAAATGACGGAATTTGTCCGGCAGCAGATCCTTTCGCAGTCGGCCATCGCCATGCTGGCGCAGGCAAACGCCCTGCCGCAGATGGCCATGCAGCTTATCAGCGGATAGGGCGGCGAAGCGGCGGCACAGCGCCGCCCGGCCGGAAACGCAACGTGTTTCAAACTGAAACTACTTAAAAAGACAACCCCGCCGGGGGAGTACGGGTGATGGAGCCCTGTCCCCCGGCAGAAATTCGGGAGAACTCTCATGATCACTTCGATTAACGGTCTTTATGCGGCCCTTGATCCTCGTTTTCGGGAACTGGAACGGAACGCGTCCGCGCTGCCGTCCATGCCCGCGCAGGAATCGACCGACGAGGTCAATATCCACACGCCCGTTCTTCTGACGGATGAGGAAGCGGCCGAGGCCATGTCTTCCGTCAGCAGGGCCACGCAGGAAAGCCCCGCCGAGGCGCTGAGCGTCCATCGGGGCTTGACCTATGATCGCGTCATGCAGCTGCTGGAAGGACTTTAGAGCGTTCTTCTGAGGGGAAGGAAACCCCCTTATCTCTGCTGTCGATGCCCGTAGCTTCCTTCGTCGCAACGGGCACGGCCTTGCGGCCGCCTTCGGTCGCGGCTGGCGCACAAGGGTGTTTCCTTCCCCCCAGGCCCCCCATCCTTCCCCCAACGCGCTTTATTCAGGAGGATGACGAGGAACGGAAACGCGCGGGACAAGGCCCGCATCGCCGTCCCCCGGCGGCACGTCATGATTATGGAAACCGCCGGGCATCGTTTTTTTTAGAGCGTTTCACCTTTGAAAAAGGTGAAACGCTCTAAGGTTCGGACGTCTCCCGCCCGCCTGCGGCACAGACGTGCGGAACGTCAAGGCAGGAAAAAGAAAAAGCCGATTGGAGGACTACCTTCAACCGGCTTTCGGGGTTTCTTTTGCTGGTCGGGATGAAAGGATTTGAACCTTCGACCCCTTGAACCCCATTCAAGTGCGCTCCCAGACTGCGCTACATCCCGACGCAGGGACATATGTAGTCGATACGGAATCACCTGTCAATAAAAAACAGGAGATTTTTTGACGTCCGTTCAGGCGTCGGACGGGATGCGCCTTCACATTGCCGGTTGCGGCGTATCAGCGCCGGGCCATGTGCATGAGACGAATGATCTGATAGATGAACAGCATATCAGCCTCGTCGGCATTGCAGAGAAAAGCTTCGACGTAACCTCGGGCATACTCCGGGGAAACTTCCTTGAGCTGCCGCAGCACATACTCGTCGGACGAAGCGCCCATGCCCAGCGAAATATCAAAAAGAAGCTTGTCCCGTTGATCCGATAAGGAATCCCTGTCCATATCTGTTCTCCTCTGGAGACTTCCCGCCGCTGCCCGGGAGGGGGCGGGAGTGTGTCCGGCATAATTCGCTCTCTTTTACCATCTTTTCGTTGTCATGGACAGGGGCTTTATATTTATATGAAATCGTAAAAATAAAACGAACGAGGCCGCGCTTTTTCTGATTGTATGGATTCTCCATGATTTCATATAATTAGAGCATTTTTGCTTGAAACGCATTGCGTTTCAAACCCTGCGGTCTGTCGTTTCGCGGAAAAAACACGGTTTTTTCCGTCCGCTTCGGGCCGGGCGGCGCTGGGCCGCCGCCTCGCGTTTATCTTTTCAACGATGATACGCTGCCTGGAATGTTTGCCGATCGAGAGAGCGAATTCCCGCATGGTGCGGGCCATGCGGGAACCGCTTCTTCCAGGCTTGCATGATTCCCGGAACGGCTTTTGCGGGAAGGAAGGCCGCCCGGTTCAGGAAACCGGGGCGGGCGACGGGGAAAATAACGGTTGCTATGCG
>CALUWU010000136.1 GCA_944324555.1 uncultured Desulfovibrio sp. | reverse complement strand
GGAACAAGCTGCCCGGCGAGGCGCAGGGCCGCCGGGGAAACGGCGTCAAGCAGCAGCGGCCCGGCCAGACCGCCGGCGACGCAGGCCAGCGCGGGCAGGGCCAGCGGCCAGAGATCGCGGGGGGCGGGCGCGTGCGGCGAACGGGCAATGTCGCTGCGGGGTTCGCCAAGGAAGGTCATGCCGTAGACCTTGGCGAAGGCGACCAGCGCGAGCCCGCTGATGAAGGTCACGGCCGCCAGCGAGAAGAGCAGGCCGAGAGACATTTCGGCAACCGGCGTGCGCGCGCCGTCCAGCAGCGCCAGCACGAGCGAGAATTCGCCCATGAAGCCGTTGAAGGGCGGCAGGCAGGAAATGGAGGCGGCGCCCAGGGCAAAGGCCGCGCCGACCAGCGGCATGCGTTTTTGCAGGCCGCCGAGCATGTCCATGCGGACGGAGCCCGTCGCGTGCAGGACTTCGCCGGCGCAGAGAAAGAGCAGCCCCTTGAACGAGGCGTGATTGAGCATGTGAACCAGACAGGCCGCGAAGCCCAGCGCCGCGAGACTGGCGTTGCCGTGCTGCGCGCCCACGAGCGCCGTGCCGAAGCCGATCAGCATGACGCCCATGTTTTCAACGCTGGAATAGGCCAGCATGCGCTTGATGTTGCTCTGGGCCAGCGATTTGAGAATGCCCACGCAGCCGGTGGCGACGCCCATGAGCAGCACCAGCCAGCCCCACCAGCCCGGCGTCTCGGGCAGCGGGCCGAAAAAGTCGAGGCTGCGGATCATGCCGTACAGGCCCGCGTTGATCATCGCGCCGGAGAGCAGGGCGGAAATGTGGCTGGGCGCCGCCGGGTGGGCTTCCGGCAGCCAGACGTGCAGGGGCATCAGGCCCGCCTTGGCGCCAAAGCCCGCGAAGGAGAGAAGAAAGAGGGCGCTCAGCAGGGGCAGCCCCAGCTGCGCCCCGACGCCCGCCAGCGTCGCGAAGTCTGTCGCGCCGCCCTGCTGCCAGAGAAAGGCCCAGAAGGCCATGAGCGGCACGACCCCCAGATGGGCGGCGACCAGATAGACCCATGCGGCGTCGCGCACGTTGCCGTCCTCGTCGTTGAAGTCGATGAGGAAGAAGGGCGACAGCGACATGATTTCCCAGGCCACCAGAAAGAGAACGGCGTCGCGGGCGCTCATGACCAGCGCCATGCCGAACAGCAGCATCAGAAAGAAAAACCAGTGCGCGGGCTGATTGTGTTCCGTCGCCGGGACGTGACGCAGGGCGATATGCCCGGAGCAGGCGCAGGTCAGCCCGAGGCCGAAGACCGGCAGGAGAAAGATGGCGCTCAGGCCGTCGAGACCGACGACGCCGCCGCCGAACGGCAGCCCCCAGGGAACGGCGGCCGTCGCGGGCTCCCGTCCCAGCTGGAAAAGAACCCCGGAAAGCCCGGCCAGCGAGGCCAGCGCCGCGCCCCCGGCGCCAGCGCGGCGCGCCCAGCGCGCCCGCCCTTCCGTCAGCGGCAGCAGGGCCAGCATGCCGGTCAGCGTCGCGCTGCATAACAAGATGACAAGAGCGGCAAGAAAACTGTTCATGGCGGTTCAGAGTGCTAGAAGTTTTCCCAACGCGCCGCGCAATCGGCACAGCACGCGTCGATACTGCGCCTATTCTCCATAAAAGGCAAAGGAAACTTTGGGGAAATGGCGATGCGAAACGCTTCTTTTACAGTCTCATGCGTCTTCAAGGACGCGGCAGACGGCGCGGCCGTCGGTGCGGGCGGCGACGGCTTCGACAAAGGGGGGCCAGAGGGCTTCGGGCAGGCGCAGGCGCAGGGTCGCGTCGGCGGCGTAGTCTTCGGCGACGACGACGGCCTCGAATTCCGGGAGCAGGCGGCGCACCTTGTCCACATGGGCGTAGGCGAGGGTCACGCCGGCCGTCAGGCTGGGCACGCGCTCGGCCTGCGGCAGGGTCTGGAGGTTTTCGCGCACGGAATCCTGATAGGCGCGCACAAGGCCGCCGGTGCCGAGCTTGACGCCGCCGAAGTAGCGGGTAACGACCATGCAGATTTCGCCGACGCCGCAGTGCAGCAGCACCTGAAGCATGGGGCGGCCGGCGGTGCCGTGCGGCTCGCCGTCGTCGGAAAAGCCGACCTGGCCGCTGTGACCGGGAGCGCCGCCCACAAAGGCCCAGCAGTTGTGCGTGGCGGAGGCGTGTTCGCGGCGGATGCGTTCGATGAAGGCTTTCGCCGCGTCCGGCCCCGGCGTATGCGCGCAATGGGTGATGAAACGGCTGCGGCGGATGAGAAGTTCGGTACGGAAGGGGTTTTCCGGACAGGCGGCGGGTATGGGGTATCTGTTCATGGGGGTTTTTAGCCCGTCTGACAGCGTATCGCAAGGGCCGTTGACAAGCGGGGCGGGGGGCTTATCCTTTGTCCTGAAAAAGGGGCCGCCCGAAAAAAATGCGAAAAGCGGAAAAAAAGGCTTTACAAGGCGGGCGGATTTCTCTAAACAGGAATTGTTCTTGATAACGAAGGCGCTCGACGCCGCAACTATAAAGGAGAACTTTCCATGAGCAAGACCCAGGAAAATCTGATGGCCGCCTTCGCCGGCGAATCCCAGGCCAACCGCAAATATCTCGCCTACGCCGCCGCCGCCGACAAGGAAGGCCTGCCCCAGGTGGCCAAGCTCTTCCGCGCCGCCGCCTGCGCCGAAACCATTCACGCCCACGCCCATCTCCGCAACGCCGGCAAGATCGGCAACACCGCCGCGAATCTTGAAGACGCCGTGAATGGCGAAACCTACGAATTCACCAAGATGTATCCTGAAATGATCGCCGACGCCAAGGCCGAAGGTCAGGACGCCATCGCCAAGTACTTCGACTTCGTGAACAAGGTCGAAGAAGTGCACGCCAACCTGTACAAGAAGGCCATGGCCGATCCCAAGGGCCTCGCCAACGTCGATTACTATGTGTGCAAGGTCTGCGGCTACACCCACGAAGGCCCCTGTGACTCCTGCCCCGTCTGCGGCGCCGCCGCCGCTGCCTTCTTCAAGGTGGACGACAGCTGCTGCCTGAACAAGTAAGCCGCCTCTTGCGCTGAACTTCGCGCGGGAGCGGGACGCCATGTCCCGCTCCCGCTTTTTTTTGCCCTTCGCCAGCGTCCCTTTCGCCCCGTTCCCAGAAAAATTGACCGCCCCGGAAAAAACGCGTAGCATGACCCATTTGAAGCAAAGTATTTTTTGACGGGCGCGCGCCGCTCTCTTCCCCGCGGAAAGAGGGCGACAGCGCGCGTCCCTGCAATTGCAGGCGGCGGGATACCCGCGCCGCGTCGACGGAGGGCGCCCCATGCACAGACACAGAATCGGCCTTTTTTTTGACAAGCAGGACAGAGATATCCTGACGCTGGTCAACCATATTCTGGAAGCCCCCCGCCTGCGGCCCGACGAAAGCCTCTTCAATCCGAACCTGCACCCGCACGGCGTCAAGGAGCTCGTCACCTCGCCGGTCTCCCGCATGGCCTACGCGGTCATCAACCTTCTCCGCAATCTGGAAAGCGGCGGCTCCCGCTCCCGGGAACGCCTGCTCGCCCTTCAGGCCCTCTACGACGAGGTTCTCAGCAGCGCGCACTCCGCCCTGCGCCGCAATACCGCCCGCGTCCTCATGCAGATCATGAAAAGCATGGTGCGCGCCCACGGCGACATGGAAGCGCAGCTGCGCCTTGCCCACGACTTTCACGCCGCCGCCCTGGGCACCCCCCGCGTGGTGCGGCGCCTGCTGGCCTATTACCACCTGCCGGAAATGCCCGAAGAGTGGAATCAGCTGGCCTTTGACGATCACGTCTACGACATGAACACGCAGGGCCGCAAAACGCCCACCCACCTCATCATGGACGCATGGATCAAGGGCATGCGTTCCATCACCGTCCTCTACGACAATTGCGTGGAAATGGAAGCCGCCGACGAGATCGTCAAGGCGGCGGATATCGTCGGCATCACCGTGCGCGTGGGTCTTGAATTTCAGGCCTCCTTCTACGGGCGTTTCGTGGATATGCTCTGGGTGCCGCGCGGCTTCAGCTCCGGGCGCGGCTTCATCGAATTCCTGCAAAGCCCCCAGATGGCCGGACTTTGCGAAATGGGCCGGGAAGTGCTCCACTGGCGGCGCGACATGGCCCTGCTCGCCCTGGAGTCCTGGAACGACGTCCAGCGCCCCCTTCTGGCCGAACGCTGGGAGGTCGCCGTGGCCCCCGCCAGTCTGGAGGCCTTCCTCGACTACATGGGCCGCGGGCACGCCTCCCTGCGCCGTCTGGCCGAATACCTCCAGCTTCACGTCAGGCCGGCTATCCTCGACCGCATGGAAAAGATCCGCCCGCTGGCCGAGGAGGGCGACGCCGAAGCCGCCGCCGAACTCGCGGAACTGGCCGCCTTCGGTTCCAATGAAATTCTGGAACACTGGCTTTCCCGCGACGAACATCCCGAACTGCCCAATATCGTCAACCCCACGGCCAACCCCGCGGATATGCCGGAACTGCTGCGGAAAAGCCCCGGCGACCTCATGCGCCTTCTCGACCGCATCCCCACCGGCTACCGCATGACTCTCTGCATCAGCGGCCTTACCGTGGAGGACGTGACGGAAATTCTCTGGGACTGCGAAGGCATGGTGTCCCACCTCGAAATCTTCAACCTCAAGGGCTGGAAGGAAGGCCGCCTTGAACACCTGCGCGAGATCAGCGAACTGCAGACCGTCCTGAACTGCGGCCTCGGCCCCAGCATCAAGCAGAAGCTGCATCAGATGATCCGCCGCGTGGAACAAAGCGGAGACGCCGCCCGGCTGGCCAAGTTCCGCGACATGCTGCGCCACATGCCTCGTCTCTGGGAAGTCTACAGCCACAACCCCCTGGGAACGCGCATCGGCGCCAACTCCTCCAGCCCCATGCGAAGCTACGGCATGGGTCTGGTCATTACGGAAACCCTGCCCCGGCGCGCCGTCGCCGCCCTGCGCCAGAGCCGGCAGAACGTCCGTATTCCGCTCCATATGGCCGTGACCGAACATATCACCTATTCCGAACCGGAAGATCCCGGCACCCTGCAACGCATCCTCCGCATCTTCCGCCGCCTGCCCGGATGCAGCCGTCTGGGCATGGAAAAGCAGCGTCACTGGACGGCCAGCCCCGAGCATTCCCAGGTGTGCGACAGCAGGCAAAGCAACGTGACCAACCTCGGCGGCCTCTACGTCGCCGAGGACGGCATGCACGCCCAGGGCGCCATCGGCCCCCGCGGCATGCGCTACCTCAACAGCGCCGTGAGCAACTGGCTCAAGGTCTTCATCGGCTTTGTCCCGGCCTTCGGCTCCTTCCTCTATACGCAGGACTGGTGGGTGCTGGCCTACTTCGGCACCTTCATCTGGTTCGGCATCACCGGCGTCCGCAACGTCGTGCAGATGGTCATGGCCGCGCGCGGCGCCACGCGCGGCACCCTCACCCACTGGAAAGAGCACGTCAGCGTCAACCGCATCTGCGATTCGCTCCTCTATACAGGCATTTCCGTGCTTCTGCTGGAGGTGATGGTCCGCGTCTGGCTCCTGCAGGACGGTTTCGGCATCAGTGTGGAAGAGCAGCCCGGCATCGTCTTCGCCGTCATCAATATTGTGAACGGCTTCTATATCTTCGCCCATAACATCTACAGGGGCTTCCCGCGTCAGGCCGCCATCGGCAACCTGTTCCGCAGTCTGCTGGCCTACCCGGTCTCGCTCTTCTATAACTGGCTCCTCTTCCTCTTCCTGCCGCTGCTGGGCATCGACGATCCGTTCCTCTATCTTGTGCCCAGCGCCGCCGTCATTTCCAAAATGGCCTCCGATACCGTGGCGGCCATCATCGAAGGCTATGCCGACGGACAGGTGAACATGCGCATGCGTCGCTGGGACTATGAAAGCAAGATCAAGAATCTTTTTGATTGCACCACCCGGTTGGAAATGCTCTTCCCCCGCGAGGACGCCCTGCTCCAGCTCGCCCGCACCGGCGGTCTGAACGGGCGCGGCGGCGTCGAGGCCCACAGCCTCGAACGCGCCATCGTCGTGGGCGCGCTCGACATGATGTATTTCTGGTTCTATCAGCCGCGCGCGCAGGAGGTTCTCCGCGCAAGAATCCGCGCCATGTCCGATGTGGAGCGTTCCGTCTTCGCCAGAACCCAGCTTGTGCTCCTCCGGGAACGCGAGATCAGCCAGATGCTTGTCGACGGCCTCCTCGGACGCAACTTTTCGCGCCCCCTGGCCTTCTATCTTGACCGCCGCAAGGAATACCTGCGCGCCGTCCTCCGCCTGTGCCGCGCCGCCCGTATCCGGGAAGCCATCGCGACCGGCTAGGTATCCTAAATCGTTCTTCTGGGGGGAAGGAAACCCCCTTGGCTAGAGCATTTCAACTTTGAAATGATTTGTATCCACAAGAAATAAACCAGCCTTGAGCGTCGCGAGCCGACACGGCGCTCAAGGCTCTTTTTATTCCTGAATATATTTCTTCGATAGTCTTTGCCCTGATTCCTC
>CALUWU010000135.1 GCA_944324555.1 uncultured Desulfovibrio sp. | reverse complement strand
TCTCGTAAGGGCTTGATTTTCTTGGCGTCCCCAAGGGGATTTGAACCCCTGTCGACGGCGTGAAAGGCCGTTGTCCTGGGCCGGCTAGACGATGGGGACGTTCATGCGGCAAGAGCGTTTCTACGTGTTTTTCCCCTTCCTGTCAACAGAAAAAATGGCTCTGGCGGGGCAGGCGCGCTTCAGTCGAGTTCCATGTACGTCGCCGTCTGCGCGCCCTTTTCCGAAACGCTGACGCTGTACACGCGCACGGCCCGCGCCTGCGGATTCGGATGCGCGGCCAGCAGCCGCGTCACCCTGCCCCAGATATGGCGCGAAAGATTCTCCGACGAGGGATTGCTCTGATCAAAGGGCGCAACCTCGTTGAGAATGCGATGATCAAGTTCTTCCAGCGCTTCCTTGAGCGCCTGTTTCAGCAGCTTGAAATCCAGCAGAATCTCCGTATCCGCCTCAAGGCGTTCCCCCTCCACCGTCAGCTCCACGGCAAAATTGTGGCCGTGCAGGCGCTCGCACTTGCCTTCATAGTGCCGCAGGGCATGGCCGGCGGAAAATTCGTCGCGCACGGTCAGGCGCCAGATTTTCCGTGCCATCAGCTCATGATCCAGTAAATGATGAAGGCGGAGACAATGACGATGAATATGGCCAGCACCGTGCGGGCATTCTGATCCCACACGATATCGTCGTCGGTATCGACCTGTTCACGATTGCCGGTCTGCGCCGGGCTGATGAGGCGCACCAGCCAGGACATGAAGGATTCAAACGCGCTCATGGGACGTCCTTTGTTTCGGCAGCGCCCCGAGGGGCAGTGCATCAGAAAAAACGGAAAGCCGACGCAGCGCGACGCAAAGACTGCATACGCGGCGCGGTCCTAACAATTCCATTGCGGCCGGGCTTCTGTCAAATGTTTTTCCCCGACCGCGCGACCGCCCTCCCCGTCCCGCGATCAGACGCCCGCGCCGCGTCAGGAAGCCCAGGCGGCAATGGCCCGATCCAGATCCGGACCGGGCGTTACGGTAAAGTTCGCCCCCAGACGGATGCGGCATTCGCAATCCTCCAGCACCACGTTCAGATAGGCCTCCACCGGGCCGGGATGCGTCTGAATGATATTGCGGAGCGCCAGCATATGCTCGCGCCCCAGACGATTCGCGGGCACGGCGATGCCGATGGGACGATCGCTTTCCCGGCAGGCGTCGGTCAGCAGCCGCACGCTTTGCCCCAGCATCTTGACCTCGCGGGGGGATTCCTCCTCGCCGTCCATCTCATCGCCGCCGTCCTGCTGCGCGTCGATCTTGCCCACAAGGCACAGGGGCTGCTCGCTGCGGAGCAGTTCCCGCGCCTCGGCATAGGCGCGAGGGAAAAAGGTCACTTCCGCGTGGCCCGTCAGGTCTTCCACGGCCACAAAGGCCATGCGTTCCCCCTTGGACTTGGTAACGACCTCCTTGACGCCCGTCACCAGCACGGCGCAGGTGATTTCCGCGCCGGGGAAACGCTCCCGCGCCTCTTCCAGGGAAGTCATGCCGTTACGCCGGATTTCCCGACTGAAGGGCTGAAGCGGATGACTGGTCAGGAAAAAGCCGAGAGCCTCCTTTTCCGCCCGGAGCTTGAGATCCTCGTCCATTTCCGGCATGTCCGCCTCGGGGCAGTCGAAGCCGACGCCGGGCTGCGGCGCGGATTCCACCTGCGGCGCCATGGCCAGCAGCGAAACCTGATTGGAGGCCTTGTCCCTGGCGCGCTTCTGGGCGCGGGTCACGGTAACGTCCAGCGCCGCCAGCAGCGCCGCCCGGCTTGCGCCAAGGCAGTCGCAGGCGCCGCCCTTGATCAGGCTTTCCAGCACGCGCTTGGTCACCTTGCGCAGATTCACCCGCGAACAGAGATCGTACAGCGAGGCGTACGCGCCGCCTTCGGCGCGGGCGTCGATAATTTCCCGGATAGCTTCGTCGCCCACGTTCTTGATGCCGCCAAGGCCGAAAACGACCTTGCCGTCCTTGGCGGAAAAGGAACGCAGACTGTCGTTGACCGAAGGCTGCACCACGTCGATATCCATGTCCTTGCAGCAGGAAACATACTTGAGCAGCTTTTCCTGATTGCCCATTTCCGAGGTCATGAGCGCCGCCATGAACTCGACCTTGTGATGCACCTTCAGATAGGCCGTAAAATAGGATACCAGCGCGTAGGCCGCCGAATGCGACTTGTTGAAGCCGTACGCCGCGAACTTTTCCATCAGGTCGAAAATTTCGTCGGCCTTTTCCTTCCCGATATTGTTCTTCGCGGCCCCTTCAACGAACTTGACGCGCTCCTTGGCCATGGCTTCGGCCTTTTTCTTGCCCATGGCGCGTCGCAGGAGGTCGGCGCCGCCCAGCGTGTAGTTGGCGATGATCTGGGCGATCTGCATGACCTGTTCCTGATAGACGATGACGCCGTAGGTATCGCGCAGGCATTCCGTCAGCGAATCGTGCGGGTACACGACCGGAACCTGCCCGTGCTTGCGCTTGATGAATTCGTCCACCATGCCGGAGCCGAGCGGCCCGGGGCGGTACAGGGCCAGCATGGCGATGATATCCTCGAAGCACGAAGGCCGGAGCATCCGCAGATACTGACGCATGCCGGAACTTTCCACCTGAAAGACGCCGTCGGTATCGCCGCGGGAATACAAGTCGTAGGTCGGCTGGTCGGTCAGAGGGAGGTTGTCCAGATCCGGCGGTTCCTGCCCCTGGAGGGCAATGTTGTCCAGCGCGTCCTGAATGAGCGTCATGGTCTTGAGGCCCAGGAAGTCGAACTTCACGAGTCCCGTCTGTTCGGTCATGGGGCCGTCGAACTGGGTCACAAGTTCGCCGCGCTTGCCCAGATACAGCGGCAGATATTCCACCATCGGCTTGTCGGAGACGACAAGCCCGGCGGCGTGCGTGGACGCATGGCGCGAAAGCCCTTCCAGACGCTGCGCCGTATCCAGCAGATTCTTGACCTGCCTGTCTTCCCGGTACAGACGTTGCAGCTCCGGCTCCGCCTCCATGGCCTTGGCGATGGTCATCTTCAGATCGTCCGGGACCATCTTGGCAATGCGGTCGGTTTCCGCAAAGCTCATGCCCAGGGCGCGCCCCACGTCGCGCACGACGCCCTTGGCCTTCATGGTGCCGAACGTCGTAATCTGGGCCACGCTGTCCTTGCCGTAGGTGTCCACCATGTGCTGGATCACCTCCGTGCGCCGCCGTTCGCAGAAGTCAACGTCGATATCGGGGAGGCTGACGCGCTCGATATTCAGAAAACGCTCGAACAGCAGATTGTACGGCAACGGGTCAAGGTTGGTGATACGCAGCGCCCAGGCCGCCAGACTGCCGGCCGCGGAGCCGCGCCCCGGCCCCACGGGAATGCCGTGATCCTTGGCCCAGTTGATGAATTCCTGCACGATGAGAAAATAGCCCGGAAAGCCCATTTCGCAGATGACCTTCAGTTCGTACTGAAGGCGATCGCGATAGGCCTGCGCGTCAAGCTTGTCCCGATCGGGATGCTTTTCCAGACGCTTTTCCAGCCCTTCCTCGGCCAGACGCCGGAACTCCGATTCCAGCGTCGCGCCTTCGGGCAGCGGATAGACGGGGAAATAATGGTGGCCGAAATCAAGCTCGACATTGCACTGCTCCGCAATACGCATGGTATTTGCCAGCGCTTCCGGCACATGGGCAAAGTCGCGCTCCATTTCTTCGGCGGACTTGTAGTAAAGCTGGTTGGTGCCGAAACGCATGCGCTTGGGGTCGTCCATCGTGGTCTGCGTCTGAATGCAGAGCAGAACCTCGTGCGCCTCCACGTCGTCGGCATTGAGGTAGTGGCAGTCGTTGGTGGCCACCAGCGGCAGGCGGAGCTTTTCCGCGATTTCCATCAGACCGTTGTTGGCGCGCGTCTGTTCTTCCAGTCCGTTGGACTGCAACTCCAGATAAAAGCGCCCGGGATAGATGGACGCGTATTCCTGCGCCAGCGCCACGGCCTTGTCCATGTCGCCCGCCTCGATGGCGCGCGGCACTTCCCCCGCGATGCAGGCGGAAAGACAGATCAGCCCTTCGGAATGTTCCCGCAGCTGGGCCTTGTCCACGCGGGGCTTGTAGTGAAAGCCCTCCAGATAGCCGCGCGAGACGAGCCGGATCAGATTGTGGTAGCCCGTCATGTTCTGCGCCAGCAGAATCAGATGATAGCGTTTGCGCGCCAGTTCGCTGGTCCTGTCCTCATGATCATGGCAGACGTAGACCTCGCAGCCGAAAATGGGCTTGATTCCCACGGACGCGCACTGCTTGGCAAAATAGGCCGCCCCGTACATGTTGCCGTGATCCGTGACGGCGCAGGCCGGCATGCCGAAATCCTTGGCGCGCGCGCACAGGTCCTTCAGACGGATGGCCCCGTCAAGCAGACTGTACTCCGTATGGCAATGCAGATGCACGAAATCGGCCATAAAAAAACCTCGCGAAGGGTAAAAGGGAAGGGCCGAAGCCCGTTCCGGGCACATACCACAGAGCCCCGCGCCCCTCAAGGGCGCTTGCCTTGCCGGCCCGCTGACGATACATCTTGGGAATGAACGCCATATCGCTCGATATTCGTCCGCATGAAGACTGGTTCCAGGCCCATGTCGCGTCGGAACGCGCCCGCGAAAGGGAAAATCCGGCGCCGCTGACGCTGAAGGAACAGCATACGGCAAACGTCCTGGCGCATGCGCGCGCCATTACGGCGAAAGAACGCCTCTCGCCGACAGAGGTCCGCGCCAGCCTGCTGGCCGCGCTCTACCACGACGTCGCCCGCTTTGAACAGTTCCGGCGCTTTCGCACCTTTCGCGACGCCGAATCCTTCAACCACGGTCAATGGGGCGTCCGCATCCTCAAGCGCGAGGCGCGTCTTGCGGACGAACTCCCCGAAACGCGCCGCCTGACGCTGGCGGCCGTCGGCCTGCACAACCGCTACGCCCTGCCGTCGCGCCTGCCCGAACCGTTCCGCCGCGTCGCGAACGTCGTGCGCGACGCCGACAAGCTCGATATCCTGCGCGTCATGGACGAAACGCTGCATCACCCGGACGCCGCAACCCGGACGGCCGTGCTCAGCCTGCCGGACGTCCCCGGCCTGTATTCTTCGCGCGTGCGGGAGGACGCCCTTGCCGATCGTGTGGCCGCCTACGCCGACCTCCGCAGCGTCAACGACTTTCGCGTGCTGCTGGGAACATGGATCGGCGATCTCAACTACGCGACCAGCCGTCGCCGTTTTCTTGAGGAAGGCCACGCCAGACATCTGGTGGAAACCCTGCCCGAAGACGACGCCTACCGGGACGTGCGCGCCCACCTTCTCCGAAGACTTTCGGGAGGCCTATGCTGACCCCATTCCTTGCCGCGCCGCTGCTGCGCGCCCGCGTCCCCTGGCCCACGCCGGCGCTGGACGGCCCCCTGAATCCCTCGCGGGAAGAGCTTGAGGCCGCGGCGCCGGCCTCGCTGCCGGCGGTTCGGCTGGCCTACGCGCTTTCCACCATGCCCCACGACGAGGGGCAGGCCCTGCTGCGGGCCGCGGCCAGAGCGGCCCGCGATATCTGGATCGCCGACTTCGTGCTGCCGGAGCGCAATCTCTGTCTCCCCTCCTGCTGGGGCGTGCGCCTCCTGCCGGGGCTTTCGCCGCTGCTGCCGCTGGGGCCGTGGCGCGCCACTTCCAGAGCCGTGCGCGAATTCTTCCGCAACGGGGCGCTGTTCGGCGTCGCGCGCCGCGCAGGACTGGAAACCCGCGCGGAAACGCCGCTGTGCGGCATGGCCGCCAGCCTCGCGCACTTCCGCCCGGTCGCGCAGGAGCGGGAAGCGGCGGCCGCCGCCCCGGAAATAAAACGAACCCTGCGGCGCGAACTGCGCGCCCGGCGCGCCTCCCTGTCGCCGGAGAAACGAACGCACGCCGCCGCGCTCGCGCAGGCCCGCGTTCTGTCGCTGCCCGCATGGCGGGACGCTCCCGCCGTGGCCCTCTATGTGGCCCTGTACGAAGAAATGGGAACGGGCATGCTGCTGCAAAGCGCCTGGGAAGAGGGCAAGGCCGTCTTTCTGCCGCGCGTGCGCCCCGGCGAACCCGGCGTCATGGACTTTGTACGCTGTACGGGCTCCGACGACCTCGCGCCCGGAACCTTCAATCTGCTGGAACCGCTGCCGTCCCTGCCCGGCCTTGCCGCCGACGATCCCCGCTTTACGCCGACGCTCATGGTTCTGCCCGGCGTGGGCTTCGACCGCCGCGGTTATCGCCTCGGCTTCGGCGGCGGCTACTACGATCGCTTTCTGGCCGTCGCGTCGCCGTCGCTGCTGCGCATAGCGCTCTGCTATGACTGCCAGCTTGTGCCGAGCCTGCCATCTTCTCCCTGGGATCAGCGCGCCGCCTGCATCTGTACCGACAAGGAAACTCTATGGATCTGACGTTCCTTCCCTTCTCCTTTCCCGGCGTGCCCGGCGTGCGTTGCGCCTTTCAGTGCCGGGGCCTGATCCCGCCCGCGAACGCCGCCGGCCCGGCGCCCGATCTTGCGGGGGGCAACCTCTCGCTGGACGTTGCCGACGACCCCGAGCGGGTGCGCGCGCGGCGGCGCGCCCTGGCCGCGACGCTTGGCGTGCGGGACTGGGTGGAACTCCGGCAGGTGCACGGCGACGCCATGCTCTTTGATCCCCCGCCGGCGGACCCCGATACCGCCTCCGCGCTGGAAGCCGACGGCATGACCGCCGCCAGCCCCGGCAGGGCGCTCATGATCAAGACCGCCGACTGCCAGCCCATTCTGCTGGCCGACGCTTCAGGGCGATACATTGCGGCCCTGCACGCGGGCTGGCGCGGCAATCGCTGCAACTTTCCCGGCTCCGGCGCGGCCCGCTTCTGCGCCCGCTACAACCTTTCTCCCCGCGATGTTTTCGCCGTGCGCGGGCCGAGCCTCGGGCCGGCCTTTGCCGAATTCGTCAATTTCGACACGGAATGGCCGGACGAATTCCGCCCCTGGTTCGACGAGCGGCGCCGCTGCATGGATCTCTGGAGCCTGACAAGGCATCAGCTGGAGCAGGCGGGCATCCCCCGGGAAAACATCTACGGGCTGGACTTCTGCACCTATGCCAACCCGAACTTTTACTCCTACCGCCGCAATCGCGCCTGCGGGCGTCAGGCAAGTCTCATCTGGATCGAGAGCGCCTAGGGGCTGTTCTCCCCTTTCCCAACGCGTTTTTTCAGAAATGCTCTGACAGTCCCCTGCCCCTGTCAAAAAATATGCGAGGGAGGAGGGAGCCTCCCGGCCGTCCGCCGGGTTCTCCCTCCTCCCTCGCTAACGTCCCGCGCCGCGCATCAGGAACGCGCAGGAGAGCGTCCTTCGCTTCTCCCCCGCGCGAACCGGCGCGATCGCTCAGGACCTCTCCTTCTGATCCCGCTGTTCCGTCAGATAGATATCAAGCAGCCCTTCGGGCGGCGCAATGGTAACGCTGGGCGCGTCGGGATCGAAGGCGGCGATGAACTGCGGCTGCGCCGGAAACAGGATTTCCTTCCCGTCGTCGGCGCGAATGCTCCAGAGAGGCTGCCCGGCGGGAAATTCCACATGATCCAGCGCGCCGATCCGCCGGCCGCTTTCCAGCAGGACGGCGCAGCCGATCATGTCTTCCACATAAAATTCGTCGTCGGCGATATCGGGAAGATCCTCGCGCGCGACAAGGAGCTCCGCGCCGCGCAGGGCTTCCGCGGCGTCGCGATCCGCAACGCCCTCAAACAGCACAAGAGGCCGCCCCTTGTGCATGCGCCATTGCGCGACGCGCGCGGGACGCGGCGGCCGGGAGCCAAGACGCAGCCAGAGCGGCCCGTCCAGAAGCTCGGGCGAATCGGCATGCCAGTCAACGCAGAGTTCGCCGCGCACGCCGTGCGGCCGGGCGACAACGCCCACCAGAATATGAGAAGAAGCCACGGCTATTCCTGAATTTCCAGCATGACGCGCTGCCGGGCCCTTGCGGATGCGGCGCTGAGGAGAATGCGAAGGGCGCGGGCCGTGCGTCCCTGCTTGCCGATGACCTTGCCGATATCCTCCTTTGCGACCTCCAGTTGCAGGGTTACGCCGTCCTCGGAAGCGGCTTCGCGCACCTGCACCTGTTCCGGGTGATCCACAAGCGATTTTGCCACATACTCGATCAGGGATTTCATGCTGCCTCCAGCGCCGCGCCCCCGGGGCGCAAAAAAAAGAGCAGTCGCCGTTCTTGCTGCAGCGTCTGCTCCTGTCGTTGCGAAGGAAAAAAGGGGACAAGATACTTTTTTCCCGCAGCGGACACAGACGATCTCGCTGCGGGAAAAAAGGACAGAGCTGTCCGTTCCGAAACAGGAACGAAATTAGCCCATGTGCGCCTTGAGCAGCGCGCGCACGGTGTCGGTGGGCTGGGCGCCGCGCGCCAGCCATTCCTTGACCTTGTCGGCATCCAGCTTCACTTCGGCGGGATTGACCATGGGGTTGTAGTACCCCAGGAAGGCCAGCGGACGACCGTCGCGACGGGTTTCGTCGTTGGCGGCCACAACGCGGTAGAAAGGATGCTTCTTGCTGCCCATGCGGGTCAATTTCAGCTTAACGGCCATGAGAATACTCCCTTTTGTGCTTGTATGTCGTATGAGGATAAAGGCAAGCGCGCTCCCGGTCAATGCCGGGGGCGAGGCCTTTGAACGACGTTATTTCTTCTTGCGCCTGGCGGGCCGTTCCCGCTTCTTGCGCTTTTTGGCGGGGGCGGCGTCGGCCTCGGGCAGGGAAGGCATGCCCTGCGGCAAGCCGTTCATGCCTAGCGGCGGCATGCCGGGCAGCCCGCCCATTCCCCCCATGCCGCCGGGCAGCTTCATGCCGCGCGGCAGCTTCGGCATCTGGGGCAGGCCCTTCATCTTGCCGCCCATCATGCCTTTCATCATCTGGCGCATCTGCTCGAACTGGCGGACAAGCTGGTTGACCTGCGCCACGGTGACGCCGGCGCCCCTGGCGATGCGGGCCCGGCGGCTGCCGTTGAGAATTTCGGGATGACGGCGCTCGGCGGGCGTCATGGAATTGATGATGGCCTCGGTGCGGGCCATTTCCTTTTCGGGCATGGCGCCGCCGGCTTCCGCCAGCTTTTCCCGGATGCCGCCCAGACCGGGAATCATCTTGAGGATGCTGTCGAGCGAACCCAGCTTCTTGATCCGGCGCATCTGGGTGCGAAAGTCCTCAAGGTCAAAGCTCGCCTTGCGCATCTTGCGGGCGAGTTCCTCGGCCTCTTCGGCATTGATGGCGGCCTGCGCCTTTTCCACCAGCGTCAGCACGTCGCCCATGCCGAGAATGCGTCCGGCGATGCGATCGGGATGGAAGAGTTCCATTTCCGACAGCTTTTCGCCCATGCCGACGAACTTCACGGGCGCGCCGGTCACGGCGCGGATGGAGAGCGCGGCGCCGCCGCGGGCGTCGCCGTCCATCTTGGTGAGCACGACGCCGGTAAGCCCCAGCCGGGCGTTGAAGGCCTCGGCCACCTCCACGGCGGCCTGACCGGTCATGGCGTCGGCCACGAACAGGATTTCCTGCGGGTTGACCGCCGCCTTGAGGGCTTCCAGCTCCTGCATGAGAGGTTCGTCGACATGCAGACGGCCGGCGGTATCGAGCAGCAGCACGGTAGCCTGACGCTCGCGGGCGTCTTCGAGAGCGGCCCGGGCGATTTCCACCGGCGACATGTCGACGGTGGAGGGGTAACAGGGCATGTCGAGCTGCTTCGCCAGCACGGTCAGCTGATCAATGGCCGCTGGACGGTAGACGTCGGCGGGCACGAGGTAGGGACGCATCTTGCGCTTTCGCAGCAGATTGGCGATCTTGCCCGCCGAAGTGGTCTTGCCCGAACCCTGCAGGCCGACCAGCATGATCACGGCGGGTTCCTGCCCCTGCAGGTTCAGCTCGGCCGTTTCGCCGCCAAGCAGGGCCACAAGTTCCTCGTGAACTATCTTGACCACCTGCTGCGCGGGGCTTACGCCCTTGACGACTTCCTGGCCGAGGCACTTGCCGCGCACGTTTTCCACATAGTCCGTGACGACCTTGAAATTGACGTCGGCCTCCAGCAGCGCGAGGCGCACCTCGCGCAGGCCCGCCTGCACGTTTTCTTCAGTCAGCTGGCTCTGCCCGCGCAAGTTGCGAAAGGCGGAAGAAAGTCGGTCGGAAAGATTTTCGAACATGACGGCCCCACTGCGTTGCCGCGCCGCGCTTGAAGTTCCCGGCCGGGAAGCGGCACGCCTGAACGGGACTTCATAAATATTTTCACGGCGTCCGTCAAGATTGCGGCGACGTTGCCCGCCCGCGCGCCGCGCGGCGGGCAAGATTGACAGAAAGACGCGTTCCTTTTATAATGGTATATTAAATATTCGCATCATCACCGCAACTTACGAGGCATTCATGTTCACGAATCGCGGCAAAGCCCTTACCTTCGACGACATCTTGCTCGTTCCCGCCTTCTCCGACATCACGCCCGACGCAGTTGACCTTTCCACCTGGCTGACGCCCACAATCTCCCTGCGGACCCCGCTGCTTTCCGCCGCCATGGACACGGTGACGGAATCCGCCATGGCCATTTCCATGGCCCGCATGGGCGGCATCGGCATCATCCACAAGAACATGCCCATCGAGCGCCAGCGTCTCGAAGTGGATCGCGTCAAGAAAAGCGAAAGCGGCATGATTCTTGACCCCGTGACCATCCCGTCCACCAGCTCGGTACAGGAAGCGCTGGATCTCATGGCGGACTTCCGCGTCTCCGGCCTGCCCGTTGTGGACGGCGACCGTCTGGTCGGCATCCTCACCAACCGGGACGTCCGCTTCGTGGAAGACGCCTCGGCGACCCGCGTTTCCGAAGTGATGACCAACAAGAACCTTGTCACCGTGCCCATGGGCACCTCGCTGGCCGAAGCCAAGCGCCACCTCCACGAGCACCGCATCGAAAAGCTGCTGGTCGTGGACGAAAACAAGCGCCTGCGCGGCCTCATCACCATGAAGGACATCGACAAGGTGCAAAAGTACCCCAACGCCTGCAAGGACGACGCCGGGCGGCTGCGCGTGGGCGCGGCCATCGGCATCGGCAAGGACTGCGACGAACGCGCCGAACAGCTTCTCGCCGCAGGCGCCGACGTGCTCGTCCTTGACTCCGCGCACGGGCATTCCGTCAACGTGCTCAACGCCATCCGCAAGGTCAAGAGCGCCTTCCCCAACTGCCAGCTCATCGCGGGCAACGTGGCCACCTACGAAGGCGCCCGCGCCGTGCTCGAAGCCGGCGCCGACTGCGTCAAGATCGGCATCGGCCCCGGCTCCATCTGCACGACCCGCATCGTGGCCGGCGTCGGCGTGCCGCAGGTGACCGCCATCATGGACGGCAGCCGCGCGGCCCGCGAAATGGATCGCTGCTGCATCGCCGACGGCGGCATCAAGTTCTCCGGCGATATCGTCAAGGCCCTCGTGGTGGGCGCCCACTCGGTGATGATCGGCTCCCTCTTCGCGGGCACCGAGGAAAGCCCCGGCGAAACCATCCTCTATCAGGGCCGCACCTACAAGATTTACCGCGGCATGGGCTCCATCGACGCCATGAAGGAAGGCAGCTCGGATCGCTACTTCCAGGAACGCAGCAAGAAGCTTGTTCCCGAAGGGATCGTGGGCCGCGTGCCCTATCGCGGGCCCGTCATGGACGCCGTTTACCAGCTCATGGGCGGCCTGCGCTCCGGCATGGGCTACGTGGGCGCCCACAATCTGCGCGACCTCTACGAAAACACCACCTTCTGCGAAATCTCGGCGGCCGGCCTGCGTGAAAGTCACGTGCACGACGTGATCATCACCAAGGAAGCCCCGAACTACCGCATCGACAACTAGACCAGCAGCGCGGCCGCTTCGGCGGCCGCCGTCGTTTCGGCCCCGGGCCTTCGCCCGGGGCCTGCGTATCGACCCGGAAACCGCGGCGCGTTCCGCCGCCCCGAATTTCCCGGCCGGGGGACGGGTCTTCCGCCGGACGGACGCGCGGGCAATCCCCGACGAACCGCCCCAGCCGCGTCGCGCGAACGACGCGGGGGGCCCCCTCAAAAAGGATATATCATGGCGCACAGCAAGGTCATCATCATCGACTACGGCTCGCAGGTCACGCAGCTCATCGCGCGGCGCGTACGCGAAGCGGGCGTTTACTCCGAAATTCACGCCTGCAACGTCACTGCGGAAGAAGTCAGGGCCATGCATCCCTCGGCCGTCATTCTCTCCGGCGGACCGGCCAGCGTGGGCGAAGCCGACGCCCCCGCCCTGGACAAGGGCTTTCTTGATCTCGGCGTGCCCGTGCTCGGCATCTGCTACGGCATGCAGCTGCTGGCCCAGAACCTCGGCGGCACGCTGGCGCAGTCCCAGACGCGCGAATACGGCCCCGCCGACCTGACCCTGCGCGCCCCCTGCGCCCTCTGGAACGGTCTCGACGCCGCCGCGACCAGCCGCGTCTGGATGAGCCACGGCGACAAGGTCACCGCGCCGCCTCCCGGCTTTACGATCACGGGCAGCACCCCGACCCTGGAAGTCGCCGCCATGGCCGACGAAAAACGCGGCATCTACGCCGTGCAGTTCCATCCCGAAGTGCATCACAGCGCGGACGGCGATCAGATGCTGCAAAACTTCCTTTTCAAGGTGGCCCGCATCACTCCCGACTGGACCATGTCGTCCTTCGTGGAGCGCGTCGTCAAGGAAATGGCCGAACAGGTCGGGGACAAGCATGTGGTCTGCGCGCTTTCCGGCGGCATCGACTCCACCGTCGTCGCCGTGCTCCTGCACAAGGCCATCGGCCATCGCCTCCACTGCATCTTTGTGGACAACGGTCTGCTGCGCCTCAATGAGGGCGAACAGGTCGCCGGCTATCTGCGCGAGCATTTCGATCTCAACCTGACCGTGGTGCAGGCGCAGGATCGCTTCCTCAATCTGCTGAAGGGCGTGGAAGACCCTGAAAAGAAGCGCAAGATCATCGGGCATACCTTCATCGACATCTTCGACGAGGAGTCGCGCAAGCTGCCTTCCGTGGACTTCCTCGCCCAGGGCACGCTCTATCCCGACGTCATCGAATCCGTCTCCCACAAGGGTCCCAGCGCCGTCATCAAGAGCCATCATAATGTGGGCGGCCTGCCCGAAACCATGAAGCTCAAGCTTATCGAACCCCTGCGCGAACTCTTCAAGGACGAGGTCCGCAAGGTGGCCGCGGAACTCGGCATGCCCGACTCCATCGTCTGGCGCCACCCCTTCCCCGGCCCCGGTCTGGCCATTCGCGTGCTCGGCGAAGTGACCAGGGAACGCCTCGACATCCTGCGTCAGGCCGACAAGATCGTTCAGGAAGAACTGCGGGAATCCGGCTGGTACCGCAAGGTGTGGCAGGGCTTTGCCGTGCTTCTGCCCCTCAAGACCGTGGGCGTCATGGGCGACGGCCGCACCTCTGAACACGTCATCGCCCTTCGCGTCGTCGACAGCGTGGACGCCATGACCGCCGACTGGGCTCGCCTGCCTTCCGAACTCATTGCCCGCATGTCCGGGCGTATCATCAACGAAGTCAAGGGCGTCAACCGCGTGGTCTACGACGTCTCCTCCAAGCCCCCGAGCACCATCGAGTGGGAATAGCGGCCCCTCGCCGCGCCCTCCGGCAAATAAAAAGGCGTCTGTCGCTGCGCGACAGACGCCTTTTCCATACCGTTTTCAGCAAGCCGGACTACTTTCCGTCGTAGGCGATACGCGCCGCAGCGGCCAGCAGGGCCTCCGTCGCGGCGTCGCTTTCCAGCGACTGCATGACGAACGCGGCCATATAGACGCGCCTGCCGTCGGGCCGCGCAAAGAATCCCGCATCGTTGCAGGCAAAGCGCATCCCCCCGGCGCTGCGGTCGCTCGTGCCGGTCTTGTGCGCCAGCCCGGCCTCCGGCGGCAGGCCGGCGGCAAGGCGTCCCCGGCCGGTCGTCGCGGCGCGCATGCATTCCGCCAGACAATCCTTGTAAGGGGCGGCGATATGCTTCGCCTCAAAAAAGCCCCGCAGGAATCGCGCCACGGCGCGCGGCGTGCTCCAGTTGGCATATTGCCGGTATATCTCCGCGTGCATTCCGTCCTCGTTCTCGCGCAGCTCCAGCGGCGCGCCGCCCAGCGAGGCCGCGCAGGCCCGCACCCTGTCCAGCCCCCCCGTCATATCGATAAGAATATCGCAGGCAATATTGTCGCTGTCGGCAATCATGTAGCGCAGCAGCTCCCGCAGGGGCAGCGTAAAGCCCTCCGCGCCCAGCTCGTCGCGCATGGGGCTCCAGGTGCCGGGAATCAGACGCTCCCGCGCCACGCGGACGGGCTGCGTCAGCGAACCGCCCTCCTGCGACAGTCGTTCCAGCAGACACGCGGCCACATGCAGTTTGAAGACGCTGGCCAGCGGAAAGGGGACGTCGGCATGATATCCGGCCTCCCCGCCGTTCTCGTCAAGAACGGCGACGCCCACGACGGCCCGGGCGGAAGACAGTTCCTCGCGCCAGCGCGCTTCCAGAGTCCCGGTCTCCGCCGCGACCGCCCAGGTGGAAAAGGCCAGCGACAGACAAGCCAGCCAGAAAGAAATACCTCGCGCGCGCATGACGATTCTCCTTATTCCGTTTTTTCAGACGCGCCCGCGCCTTGCGGGCGATAAAAAAGGCGTCCAGCCTCATGCGGACGCCTGCCCTGTCGAACCAGAACATTTTCGTTGTGCAATACGTTGCGTTTCAATCCCTGCGGCCAGTCGTTTCGCGGAAAAACGCGGGCTTTCCGCTCGCTTCCGGCCGGGCGGAACGCGCCGCCTCGCGTTTTGCCTTTTTCAAAGGCAAAACGCTCTATACGACGGCGGCCGCCTTGCTTCTTCGTTTTTCCTGATACATGCGCCGGTCGCCCTCGCGGATCATGGCCTCAAGGTTGGACGGACTCGCTTCCCAGAGCGCGCCCAGCGACAGAGCCCCCGGATGCTTGCGTTCGCACTCGATCCGCATGTTGCGGATTTTTTTGTGGAACATGTCCTGAGCGATGTTCTGGCAAAGAAAGACGAACTCGTCGCCCCCGATGCGAAAGATATCGCTGCTGCGAAAATGCTTTGAAAAGATTCTGCTCAGGGACGTAATAAACTCGTCGCCCTTTTCATGTCCGTAGGTATCGTTTATATATTTAAGATTATTTAAATCTATATAAATGACGCCGGTATTTCGCAGCACACCCTCAGATAACTGCTTGCAGGCCGCCTGATAGGCGTTGCGATTGCCCAGCCCCGTCAGGGAATCGTGCAGGCTGATGGTTCGCAGCTCGTCGGCCATGCGCGTGCGGGAAATGGTATTGTCCATGAAATAGGCCAGCGAATGCAGCAGGGTAAAGTCGCTCAGGCAGTCGTGCGGATTATCCACGCCGATAAAGCCCGTCAGGATGCCGTCCAGATGCAGCGGCACGGCAAAGAGCCTGTGGATATGCTGCCGATCAAGCAGGGCGTACAGCTCGGGGTGCTGCTCCCGAATGTCTTCCACGTCCTCTATGACGACTTCCCGGCTGCTGAGGAACAGTTCCATCCAGGGGGAAACCACCGCTATGGGAACATTCTGCAGGGTATCGATCTGAGGTTCGACGCCGGGAGCGCACCATTCGTGCGTGTTATGGACGACCCTGTGATTATTGACGTCGAACGCCGTTTCAAAGACGTAGCAGCGATCGGCGTTATACTGTTTTCCCGCAAGCGCGATAGCCTTTTCGATAGCCAGGTCGGAATCGCTTTCCTCAAGAAGAATGCGCACGCACTTGATAAGCGTCCGTTCAGATTCCAGCTTTTGCTGAATAAGCTGCTGTTCGAGAACCTTTTCCGTGATATCGGTGGCGATTTCTATATGCAGGGGGCGGCCTTCATGCAGGATCAGCTTGTCCTTGACAAGAAAATGCCTGTTGACCTTGCTGTTGTAGTGTTCCCAGATATAGAAGGAATCAAAATTGAGCTTTCCCAGGGGGCAGAAGGGACAGGGCGCGTCAAGCCCCTGAAAGAGCTTGTAGCATTTCTGGCGCTCCAGCCGCTCCAGCCCGAAGGACCGCATGCAGTTATTATTGATCCAGAGCAGTTCGTAGGTCTCCGGATCATTGACGTAGATGATGCCATCAAGCGCGCCGGCAACGGCATTGGACAGGCAGGAACCGTCCCCGACGGGACAAATATGAAAATTGTCATGTCGTCGCATTCTTCTCTCCAGAATTCGGCGCGGGCGGGCGCCGAACTCTTGCGCCGCGCGACACTCGGCGACACGCCGAAACTGCCGGCCAAACCATGACCCTTCTCATGCGCCAGAACCGCAGCCGCAACAAAACCTCCCGCGACGCGAGCGGTTTCCGGCGACAACGCAGGCTGAATGCCTGCCGGAAAAGCGGGCTTTTTGAAAGGTAGTGACATACAAGCGCCATTTTGTCCAGCTTACCGAAAAATAAAAAACACCAGTAAAATTCTTACATTACAAAATGGTCGCCGCATCTGCCGCCAAAATGCCGGAAATGAAAAAAACGCGCGGAGCGAAGGGAGAAAGCCCCTCCGCTCCGCGGGACGGGATTTGCCTGCATGTTTCCGGGGGACGGACGCCGCGAGGAAAGCGGCATCCCGCAGCGCTCCTCCCTGCGGCCTGTCGTTTCGCGGAAAAAACGCGTCTTTTCCGCTCGCTTCGGGCCGGACGGCGCCGCCTCGCGTTAACGCTCTAGCCGCGCTCGGCGGCAAGAACGCCGCCCGCCGGGCTTTCGGCGTCCTCGGTATCCGGCAGGCGTTCCTTGCCGCCCAGCCGCGAGATCCAGACGGTGCTCAGACTGCTGATGAGAGCCGCCGCCAGCAGGTAGCCGCAGAGATACCACGGCTGTCCACCGTTGGCGCTGACCATGACCGTCGCAATCATGGGCGTGATGCCCGAGGCGAAAATGCCCGAGAACTGATAGATGAAGGAAACGGCGGAATAGCGCACGGCGGGCTCGAAGCTGCCGGAGAACATGCTGGACATGGCGGCGTAGGCCGCGCCGTAAATGATGCCGAAGGGCAGCGCAATGGCCAGGAACACGAGCGGCAGATTCTGACTGTAGTTGTGCAGCACCCAGAAGCTGGGATAGGCCGCGACGCCCAGCAACAGGGCGGCGACGCCGAAAATGCGGGTACGGCCCAGAGAATCGGCCTTCATGCCCCAGAAAGGAATGGCCACGGCCATGACGGCGGCGGCGCCCACGATGATGAAGAGGCTGTGCGTCTTGTCCAGACCGCAGGAGGTCGTCAGATAGGAAAGCGAGAACACGCCGAAGACGTTAAAGGCGATGCCTTCCACGAAACGCGCGCCCACGCAGGCGGCAAGCGTTCTGGGGTAGTGCCTGAAGGCCGCGAGGATGGGATACTTTACCTTGTCGCGCTTTTCCTTGTCCGCGGAGAAGTCCTGCGTTTCGGTAACGGAGAGGCGAATATACGCGCCCACGGCCACCAGAACGGCGCTCAGCAGGAAGGCGATGCGCCAGCCCCAGGCGAGAAAGGCCTCGTCGGAGAGCAGGAAGGAAAGGACGCCGATCACGCCGGAGGCCAGCATCAGGCCCAGAGCAAGGCCGATCTGCGGCAGGCTGCCGTAAAAGGCGCGCTTTTCCGGCGGCGCGGATTCAAAGGCCATGAGCACGGCGCCGCCCCATTCGCCGCCGATGCCGATACCCTGCGCGAGACGGCAGATCACCAGCAGGACGGGCGCCCAGATGCCGATGGAATCATAGGACGGCACAAGGCCGATGCCGACGGTGGCCACGCCCATGATTTCCAGGGTGAGCACCAGCATTTTCTTGCGGCCGAGCTTGTCGCCGAAATGACCGAAAACAACGCCCCCCAGAGGCCGGGCCACAAAGCCCACGGCAAAGGTGGCAAAGGCCAGAACCGTGCCCACGGTCGGATCGGCCGTGGGGAAGTAGATCTTGTTGAACACGATGCCCGCGACGACGCCGTACAGGAAGAAGTCATACCATTCGATGACGGCGCCAATGAGGGAAGACACGACCACGCGGCGCAGGTTCGCGCCGCAGAACTCGGGAGTGGCGGAAACGTTGCTCATGGAGACTCCTACGAAAGCTTGAGCACCTTGCGGGCGTTTTCGTACATGACCCTGGCGCGCACATCGTCGGGCAGGGGGAAGGCGGCGTAGGCGTCCAGCGCGTCGTCAAGCTCGATGAAGGGGTGGGCGCTGGCGAACAGCACCTTGTCGGTAATGGTGTGGCACATGGCGTCCACGAAGACGTCGCGCATGGGCGCGCGCTCGTATTCCGAGAAGTCCATATAAACGTTGGCGTTACGCAGGCAGGCGTAAATGCATTCATTCACATAGGGATACCCGCCGTGACTCATGATCAGGGTCAGCTCGGGGAAATCGCGGGCAACCTTGTCCACGTCGCGCGGGTCGGCGTATTCCATGATTGCGCCGGGCACCTGCGGCGGGGGCGCCATGGTGATGAATACGGGAACGTCCAGTTCGGCGCATTTGGCGTACAGGGGATAGAAACGGGCTTCGGACGCGGGGATATGGGCAAGATAGGGGTCAATGGCGATCCCCTTCATGCCGTATTCCTCCACCGCCTTCACGATCTCATAAACGGCGGCCATCTTCTTGTGCGGATCGACGCCCCAGAAGCCCGCGAACTTCTCGGGGTAGGCGCGGCAGAACTCCAGCACGCTGCCGTTGTTGGCGGGAAAGCCGTAGGTCGTTTCCGCGTCGCGGCCGGTAATGACGCCCAGCTCCACGCCGACGGCGTCAAGATGCTCCACAATTTCGGGCAGACTTTGCGCCTTGCGCGCCTCAAAGCCGATCACCTTGCATGCGGCCTTGAACATGGCGCTGTTCTTGATGCCGTTGATAATCTCGGGGGTATTGGGCCTGAAACGAAAATCGATGACTTTCATGGCGCACTCCTCTGCAAGAAACCTGTTGACCGCGGCGCGGCAAACGCTCTCCCGAAAAGGGGCTTTCGGAGAGCAACACGACACAACACGAACAAGGATCGTGAATTGCTCGCTTTCCGGGCGTTTTCGCCGCGCTTCCGGCAAATATCAGGAAAGAATCCCCGACGAATACTGGCGCAACTTGCGGGAAGCGCGTCAAATATCGCCGCTTTTTCAGCCGAAAGCACATGCGGAACTCTGCATTTTCATTGAAACAGACGCAAAGAAACATGCCTGTTGCAGGTCTGTGAAAAGACCCTTTTTCTGAAAATGCCCTTTTCTTGAGAAAGCTGCATGAAGAGTTTTTATTGCCCGTCATGGCGTGCAAAATTGCGAACTTTTTCTCAAGCAAAAATGCGAGCGCTTTCTTGCTCTCTACCCATTGAAAATATTTTTTTCAATAACGCTGCCATGTTGAACAAGTTCTTTGCAGGCTAACAGTAACTATTAGCATAGCATTGATGCATTTATGCATCATCTTGCCGTCTGGCGACGCCGCGCGGCGAAAGGACAAATCTCCCTTTCATTCTTGCCTGATGCGCCGTTACCAGGACGCGAAAAATGGCGCGCGCACCTTGATGCGATGCAAATATGCATCATCAATGCAGAGAAAATTGTGAAAAAAATTTTTTTTGGCGCAAATTTGCATCATTTTACGCAGAAATCAAAATAAATGAAAAAAATATCTTTTAAAATCAGCAAAGTACAAAAATGGCACAACCTATGCTTTCTAAAGGCGCAAGGCGGGCGACCGCCTCCCAACCAAGAGCCAACCTACCTTTCAGGAGCAGAACCCATGTCCCAGACCACGTGCGAATGCAGATCCCCCCAGGAACAGCGCCTCCTCGACAAGATTGACGGCAAGGTCGACAAGTTCCGCGCCACTCACGAGCGCGTCTTCAAGATGCTGGAGCGCTTCGACGGCATGAAGCCCCGCATCGACATCGAGCGCGCCCTCTACTTCACGGAGTCCATGCGGGAAACCGAAGGACAGCCCCTCGTGCTGCGCTGGGCCAAGGCCATGATGCATATCGCCAAAAACATCACCGTCCATGTGCAGGACGATCAGCTGCTGCTGGGCCGCGCCGGCTGCGACGGGCGTTACGGCATCCTCTACCCCGAACTTGACGGCGATTTTCTGGACATGGCCGTGCGCGATCTGCCGACCCGCGCCACCTCCCCGGCGACCATCACGCCCGAGGACGCAAAGCGCGTCATCGAGGACATCGCTCCCTACTGGAAAGGAAAGACCTATCACGAAGCCCTGAACGCCGCCCTTCCGCCGGAAATTCACAAGCTGACCTACGACGATCCCAAGGGTCTGATCTCCCGCTTCATCGTCAACGAAACCTCCTCGTTCCGTTCGTCCATCCAGTGGGTGCACGACTACGCCAAGGTTCTGAAGCGCGGCTTCAACGACATCAAGCGCGAAGCCGAGGAAAAGCTCGCCGCCCTTGATCCCATGAGCGCCAGGGACATGTGCGAAAAGAAGCCCTTCCTCGACGCCGTGGTCATCGTTTGCGACGCCATTGTGCTCTGGGCCAGACGCTACGCCGAGGAAGCCCGCAAGGTCGCCGAAAAGACCGCCGACCCGGCGCGCAAGGCCGAACTGCTCCGCATGGCCGAAAACGCCGAGCGCGTGCCCGGCGAACCCGCCCGCGACTTCTGGGAAGCCTGCCAGAGCCAGTGGTTCACGCAGATGTTCTCCCGTCTGGAGCAGAAGACCGGCACCACCATTTCCAACGGCCGCATGGACCAGTACCTCTATCCCTACTATGAAGCCGGCATCAGGGACGGTTCGCTGGACGACAAGAAGGCCATCGAACTGATGGAATGCATGTGGGTCGGCATGGCCGAGTTCATCGACATGTACATTTCGCCCTGCGGCGGCGCCTTCAACGAAGGCTACGCCCACTGGGAAGCCGTGACCGTGGGCGGCCAGACCCCCGACGGCCGCGACGCGACCAACGAACTGACCCACCTCATCCTGAAGTCCAAGCGCGAATTCCCGCTGCACTATCCCGATCTTGCCGCCCGCATTCATTCCCGCGCCCCCGAATCCTATCTCTGGGACGTGGCCGAAACCATCAAGGACGGCTCCGGCTTCCCCAAGCTGATCAACGACGAGGAAGTGGTGCCGCTGTACGTTTCCAAGGGCGCGACCTTTGAAGAGGCCCTTGACTATGCCGTCTCCGGCTGCACCGAAGCCCGCATGCCCCACCGCGATACCTTCACCTCCGGCTGCGCCTACATCAACTTCGCCGCCGCCGTGGAAATGGTGCTGCGCAACGGCCGCATGAAGAAATACGGCGACCTGGCGCTCGGCGCGGAAACCGGAGATCCGCGCAATTTCAAGAGCTGGGACGAGTTCTGGAACGCCTATGTGACCCAGCACCTCCTCTTCCTCCGCACGGCCTTCATTCAGCAGCACATCGTCAACAACCTGCGCGCAAAGCACTTTGCCCAGCCCATGGGCTCGGCCCTGCACGACCTGTGCATGAAGCACTGCATGGACCTGCATCAGCCCCATATCCCCGAAGGCGTGGATTACGGCTACTTTGAATATATGGGCCTCGGCACGGTGGTGGACTCCCTGGCCGCCATCAAGAAGCTGGTCTTCGAAGAAAAGAAGATCAGCATGGACGAACTGATCAAGGCTATCGACGCCAACTTTGAAGGCTACGACGACGTGCGCGCCCTGCTCAAGTCCGCCCCCTGCTACGGCAACAACGACATGTACGCCGACAGCATCGGCCGCGAGATCGACCGCATTTCCGTGGAATTTGCCCACAAGTACAGCGAAAAGGATCTCGGCATGTTCTACAACGTGCGCTACGTGCCCTTCACCTCGCATGTGCCCTTCGGCAAGGTCGTTTCCGCGACGCCCAACGGCCGCGTGGACTGGTTCCCCCTGTCCGACGGTTCCTCCGCCTCGCACGGCGCCGACGTGCACGGCCCGACGGCCGTCCTTCTCTCCAACTACAACACCAAGAACATGGGCATGCGCGACCGCTTCGCCCGCATGCTGAACATCAAGTTCACGCCCAAGTGCGTGGAAGGCGAACAGGGCACGGAAAAACTTGTTTCCTTCATCCGCACCTTCTGCGACCTGAAGCTGTGGCACGTGCAGTTCAACGTGCTCAACAAGAGTACCCTGCTGGCCGCCCAGAAGGACCCGCAGAAGTATCGCAATCTCATCGTGCGCATTGCCGGCTACAGCGCCTACTTTGTCGATCTGTCGCCCGATCTGCAAAACGACCTGATCGCCCGTACCGAACACGAAACCATGTAGCGGCGAACCGGCCGGAACGGGGCGCGCGGCGCAGCGTCCCTTCCCGGCCGCCGTCAGCCATGCAAAACGAGGCCGCCGCAACGTCGCGGCGGCCTCTTGCGCTTTTTCCGGCAACCTCTTACCTTCAGGCGGCGCTTCAATGGTCGAGAACAACAACGCTCAAGGCATCGTTTTCAATATACAGAAATATTCCGTCCACGACGGACCGGGGATTCGCACCATTGTCTTCACCAAGGGATGCAGCCTGCGCTGCCGCTGGTGCAGCAATCCGGAATCCCAGCGCAGGGAGCCGGAACTCGCCTACAACAAGGGCCGCTGCCTCGGCGCGGACAAATGCGTCCGCTGCTTCAAGGCCTGCCCGAACGGCGCCCTGTCGCGCACGGAAGACGGCTTTGTGGCCATTGATCGCAGCAAATGCGGCGGCTGTTCCCGCCCCTGCGCCGACGCCTGTCCGGCCCAGGGCATCATCGTCTACGGCAAGACCTATACCGCGGCGGAAGCCCTCAAGGTGGTGCAGGAAGACTCCATGTTCTACGCCCGTTCCGGCGGCGGCCTGACCATTTCCGGGGGGGAACCCCTGCTGCAGGGCGATTTCGCGCTCAACCTGCTGCGCCTCGCCCGCGAACGGCACGTCAGGACCTGCGTGGAAACCTGCGGCATGATCGACCCCGACGTCCTGCGCGAAGCCGGGCGGTATCTCAACTATGCGCTTTTCGACATCAAGCACATGGACCCCGACGTCCACAAGGAACACACCGGCATGAGCAACGAACGCATTCTGGAAAACTTCAGGATGCTGACTGAAACCTACCCGGATCTGCCCGTCACGGTCAGGACGCCGGTTGTGCCCGGCTTCAACGATCACGGGCCGGATATCCGCGCCATCTGCGAATTTCTCCGGCCGTTCGAACGGACGCGCTACGAACTTCTGGCCTATCACCGTCTGGGAACGCAGAAATACCTGTTCCTGGACAGAGTCCCCCCCATGGGAGATGCAACGCTGGATGACAAGAAATTTTCCGCATTACGAAAGATTGCCGTCGCCGTGCTCGGCGACCGCGTCCAGATCCCCCGCTAGGCTCAGGACGCATTATCAAGACCTGTCTCCCTGCGGGATAATATGCAAAAAACAAAATATCACTAGATGTTACAAAAAGCCTATCTTTACCTGCCTGTATATTATGCGCGGGTTTTGGGGAAGATGGGGGAGTTTGAGGGGGAATTACGGGAACGCCTTTCCTCGCTTCGCCGCGGAAAGGCTGGGCCCTTTTTGCCGCAAGCAGCGACCCGACGGACGGCCGCAGGCCGTGCCCGTTAGGCGCCCTGGCGCCTTACGGGCATCGACAGCAGAGCAAAGGGGTTTCTTCCCCCTCAAAACAAAACGTAATGAGTCCTGACCCTAAAAGAATAAGCAGGAAGCCCCCCTGTCCCGGAGGCAGACCGTAACGATAACAATGATAAAGAAAGATAAAGAGGGAGGGAAAGAAGGCGGCGCCCAGATGCGGGACGCCTCCTGCCGCTATCCCGCCTGCCGGGCCGAAGAACTGACGCGCCAACGCTGAAGATCATTAATTTCCGCACTGTAGCGGGTGCGCCCGCCCTCGCCCTCCACGGCTATGGGAGCGCCGCGCCGCGCCCATGAACGCACAGTCTTGCGGCCGACGCCGAAGGCCTCACAGATTTCTTCCATGGTACGCAAGATGCGCGGGGCGCAGGCCGTTGCCTGAAACATGAGCTTTTCTCCTTTAAATCCCTTATGTTGTAACCATGACGCAAGAATGAACATCCGCGCTGCAACCGCTCGCGCCCGAAGAGGGCCGGACGGGAATCGCCGGCGCGACGTTCCGGCTCATCCGGCCGCCGCCGAGAGTTCGGAACCGACGCCGGGAGACGACGAACAACGACAGGACGCCGCCGTCTCAAGCGGCCAGAGAACGCCAAGATGGTTGTCGCGATCAAAGGCCGTGGGGCCGCCGGGATACCCGGGAGGCATGACAAGAACGCCCCGGGCGCGCAGCTCGGCGACAGACGGACGCGCCTTTTCCGAACTGTCCTGACAGTGGGAACAGGGAGCGAAAAAATGATGCCAGCGGCCGGAAGGCTCCCGTAACCAGCACCAGAATCCCCGTTGCCCGGCGCAGACGGGACAGACGCGCCCGGAAACGGCCTCCCGACGGACGGCGCGCCTGTTCCGCCAGTCTTCAAGGGCGGCGTGAAATTCCCGATACAGGTTGGCGGGGAGCTTCTCCTCCAGCTCAAGACGCTTTTCCACAAGGGGCAGCACGGCGTCAGGATAGTCGGCCACACGCTCCCAGAGCGCCTGGATTACGGCGGGCGCGGGCGCGGCCTTTCCGAACAGGGCATGAACGACGCCAAGCGTCGCAAGAAAAAGCTCCTTATCCATGACTCGCCTCCTGAAGAAGCGCGTTCATGCGCGCGCGATACGCCCTCTGACGCGCTTCGGCGACTTCCCACTCCTCGCCCGTCGCGCCCGGCGAATCTTCCCACATGCGCCGGCGGAGAAAGTTCGCCAGCTTGGGAATATAACGACCGTCCTCCTTGCGCCACTGAGGAGAGTCGCGCCAGAGTTCAAGCGCCTGAAGCAGACGCGGCAACCCGGGACGGGCGTTTTGCCGCCCGAGCGTCTGCCAGACGGCAAGCGCTTCGGCGCGCGGCGCGACGTGATCGCGAGGGTAGGCGTCCACAAGCTGCTGAAAGCCCATATCGCCGGACGCCCCGGAGGGCGGGGCCTCCTCCCGCCGTCGGACGGCCGGAACGACAAGCGGAAGCGCGGAGGAATCCGAAACCGCGCCGTCTCTCCCCGCCGGCGGGGGGGAAGGGGGGGAGAGCTGAAAGATCTCCTCTTCCTCTTCCTCTGGAGCGTAACCGCCCGCGACAACGCGTGACGCCGCGTGACGTTCGTCATAATCCGTTGAATTTTCAGGCGGAATAATTTCGGCATCCACACAGGAAAACGCCCCCTCGCCGCCCGCGTCGCCAGCCGGAGGAACCGCGCCGGCCGGCGGCAGGGCAAGACGCTGCCGCCGGCGCCGCTGCCGTTCCGCGGCGCCTTCGTCTTCGCGCCGGGGCTGCCGCTTGTCCCAGGCCGAAAGACGGCCGTCGCGGACAAGCCCCTTTTCCACAAGCGCCGCAAGCACGCTCGCGCAGGCGCCGTCCCGCGCGTCAAGAAGCGCGTCGAGACTCTCGCAGTCGAAATCGCGGACGCAACCGCGCTCCTCAGCCTGCGAGGCAAATTCCAGCAGAGCGCACCATACGGCAATCACAACGGCGCGATCCTGCCCGCTCCTGCGGGAAATGACGAGCCATTTTCGGTCGTCCACAGTGCCGTGATACCAGCGAAACCACTTCATGCGGGATACCTCTTGAGAAATTCGACCCGCCGGGCGGGCCTTCACGCAACAGGTAATACCAAATGGTATTGACTAAGGCAAGAATGCGCGGCATAAGAACAAGAGGTTTTTTATCTGAAAAACGAAATAAAATATCAATATTCAAATACTTAGACGCGGAAAATTTTTTTGAAATCCTTAAAACAACCATCAATAAATAGAGGCAAATCTCAAAAAATCACACAAAATAGAAAAAACGATAATATTCCACAATTAAGAAAAATTTAACCGTGCCATTCCTGTTCAGGATTACCCCTTTCATGCTCACGCCAATACCATTTGGAATAACGCTGCCGGGAGGAACAGTCATGCATCCCAATGAAGACGATCGCGTCTGCGGCACATGCGTACACTACGGCCATGACCTTGCCGTAAATGTGCGTCTGCCCGGCGGCCCGTCGCCGGAGCAATCCGCGCGCCTGCTGGCGCCCTGCCTGATCCGGGCCGTCGAAGCCGACGCGGGACCCGGAGCGACGGTGCTGCTCGGCCCCGAAAGCCACTGCCACAGCCATGCCGACGCCTGGGAACCGTCGGAGGATTTTCTTGAGGAACTGCGCGACGCCGAGGATTACGGCGTGCGCCCCGGGGAGGATTATCCGTTTTCGTTACGCCGTCCCAGGCCGGGCTAAAGCCTTTCGCCTTTGCAAAAGGCGCAACGCGAGACGGAGCCGCGCCCCGGGGGGCGCGGCATCGCGGGGAGCGTTCTGTGGGAAAACGTCTTGTCTGGAATTTTCTTGTTTGAATAAAGCGCGCTGGGGAAGAGATGGGGGGGGCCGGGGGGAAGAACTACGGGAAAACGCCATTCCCCGCTTTGCTGCGGAAAGGTTGAGACCCTTGCGCGCCAGGGTCTACCAGCACAAATTTCCCATTCATTTCAAATAAATACAAAATACAGGCTACACATGGCCTTTGAAAGGCGCCTGCCGCATGGCCTGTGCCCCCTTTGAAAAAGCGCGCTGGGGAAGGGATGGGGGGCCCGGGGGGAAGGGAAACACCTCTCGCGCTAGCAGAGGGGTTTCCCTTCCCCCCGGATAGCAAGCCCTCGCAAAGGGGTTTCTTCCCCCTCAAGAAAACCGTGAGGAATCAGCTACACATGCAGGAGGACGGACAGGGGAACATCGCCCAGCGCACGGCGGCCGTTGAGGGCGTCCAGTTCCATGAGCATGCAGCATCCGGCCACTGTGGCGCCGCTCTCGCCTACCAGACGCACCATGGCCTCGGTCGTGCCGCCTGTGGCCAGCACGTCATCCACGATCAGCACGCGATCCGTCTCGCGCAGGGCATCCTTGTGCAAACAGAGGACATTGGAGCCGTATTCAAGGTCGTAGCTGACGGAAAAGGTGGCGCACGGCAGTTTGCCGGGCTTGCGGATGGGAGCCAGACCAATGCCCAGACGCAGGGCCAGCGGCGCCGCCAGCAAAAAGCCCCGGGCCTCGGGGGCCACGATCATGGAGGGGCGCAGGGGGCGCGCCTCGGAAACCATCCAGTCGATCACGCTGCCAAAGGCTGCGGGAGAGGCCAGCAGGGGCGTGATATCATAAAAAAGAATGCCCGGCTGCGGATAATCGGGAACCTGTCGAATAAAGGAGCTGATATCCATACGTTCCTTGCTGAGGGAAAGAGGTTGAAGATACGGCCGGCAAGACCCCGCCCCGGACGCCCGGCATGGAACGGATGCCCATGCCGCGGGGCAACGGGCTGGCATCTGACAAGGACGATGCCCTATCTTCACCATACCTCGAAGGGAGCGGGCCGTAAAGGCAGACGGCGCGCCGCCGGCCCATCCCGCGCGGGCATCCGCCTCGAAACCGCGCGGCAGGCGGGGGCTTTCCCTCTTCCCCGACCCTCGCTATACTGAACGGGCGGCCCTGTCGAAAAAACGCCGCCAAGGGAGGATATTCGCCATGAGCGAACGCGCGCGCATGCTTGTCGATGCCGCAGCCACGGACGAGGCCCGCCGCAAGCTGCGGCGCAACAGCCTCGCGCTTGCCGACGCCCTGACAAGGGAGGAAGGTCCGGAAGCCGGTCTGGACTTTCTGCGGACGCTCTTTGCCCGCGGCGTCTTCGACAGCCCCCCCATTTCCGGCGAGGCCTACGACGCATGGCGACGACTGGCCGCCGCCGCGCCCCCGCCGCCCGTCCCGGCCGAAGGGCCGCTCGTTTCCCTGCTCATGCCGGTCTACGATCCGCGCCCCGAGCATCTGCGCGCCGCGCTGGATTCCGTGCTGGCCCAGACCTGGGCCCGCTGGGAACTCTGCATTGCCGACGACGCCTCCACCCGCGCCGACATTCGTCCGCTTCTTGAGGACTACGCCCGCCGGGACGCCCGCCTGCGCCTTGTCTTCCGCCCGGAAAACGGGCACATCTGCGCCGCGGCAAACAGCGCGCTCGAACTGGCGTCGGGCGAATGGTGCGCCCTGCTCGATCAGGACGATCTGCTGCCCCCCGAGGCGCTGGCCGTCGTCGTCGCCGCCATTGCCGGCCGCCCCGACGCCCACGTCTTCTTTTCCGACGAAGATCAGTTCTGTGAAAAGGACGGGCGGCGCGTTCATCTCAATCCGCTGTTCAAGCCCGGTCTGGACCCCGACCTGCTGCTCTGCTGCAACTGCGTCAATCATCTGGGCGTCTACCGAACGACCTCCCTGCGGGCCCTGAACGGCTTCCGGCCCGGTTTTGAAGGTTCGCAGGATTACGATCTTGTCCTCCGCATGCTGGCCCGTCACGGCGAGGGGGCGTTTGTCCACATCCCCCGCGTGCTCTACCACTGGCGGCGACACGAAGGCAGCACCTCCGCCGACTGGGCCGCCAAGCCCTACGCCCGGGCAACCGCGCAGCGCGCCCGCACGGACTACGCCGCCGCCGTCGGCCTGCGCGCCGAATTTCCCCAGCCCGAGACCTCGACCCACGCCCGGCCGCGCTTTCTCCCCCCGCGACGCTCTCCCCTGACGACCGTCGCGCTGCTGGCCGACGCCGCGCCCGTGCCGCAGCTGCTCGAACGCTGGCCGCAATGGCTGTCCTTCTGCGGGCTTGAGCAGCGGGAAATTCTTGCGGTCGGCCCTGCCGCGCTCCTCGACGCGCTGCGTCCCCTTGCCGAAAGTCTGGGGGCCCGCCTTGTCAGCGCGCCGTCCGCCGATATCTTCGTTCTTGCCAATCGGGCGCTGCATGCCGCGCGCGGGGACGTTCTCTGTTTCCAGCGCGTCAACGACGCTCCCCTGACCGCCGGATGGGCGGCGCTGGCCTGCGGCGCGCTGCTGCGTCCGGGCGTCGCCGCCGTGGGCGGGCGTTCCCTGTCGCCGCACGGCTTCTTTCACCACGCGGGCTATGCCGTCGGCCTGCAACGCACGGCCCGCGGCGACGCGCCCATGCTCTGCCCGGCCTTTCACGGTCTTCATCAGCAGGCGGGCGGCTACTTCAACTGGGCGCATCTGCCCCACAGCGCGCCCGCCGTGCGGCTCGACGGACTCTGCTGCCTCCGCGCGCCGCTAGAAAAGCTCGGCGGCTTCGATCCGCGCGCCGCCCTCTGGGCCGACGCCGACTTCTGTTTCGCGGCCAGAACCCGCCTTGGCCTGCGCTCCCTCGTCCTGCCGCTGGACGTCCTCTCCCCCCAGCCCACGGCCCCCATCGCCGCCTCGCCCCTCCTGCGCGAACGCTGGGGAGACCTCCTCGCCGCGCCGCCCTTCCAAAATCCCTCGCTGCTCTGGACCCCCGGCGGCTGGCGCCTGCGTCCCCCCTCCCCGCCGGAACAGGCCTGACGCCCCCAAACGCGCGTTATTTGGCGTTGCGTCGGGGGAAGGGGGAACCCCTCCGCTCGCGCGGGAGGTGTTCCCCCTTCCCCCGAACCCCCTT